>NZ_JBIDBS010000018.1:0-177908 GCF_043204165.1 Streptomyces sp. NPDC047982
CCCCGTCCGCGATCCGCAACGCCTGCTCCACCGCGTACTCGTCCAGCTCCGACAACAGACCGTCCACATCCTCACGGTCCACCGTCAGATCATCCGCGAAACGCCGGTCACCCGTCGCATCCGGCACATACTTCACACAGACAACGATCCTCAAGCTCACGACGGCTCTCCTACTGCATCGTCTTTTCCGGGCTGCCCTGTTGCACGCAGCATAGGCGCCAGGTGGTGCGGTTTCCGGTCGAGGCGCCCCGCGCTCCGAAGGAAATATTACTAGCCAGTACAGCCAGTGTGCCGCGTATGAGCAAGCGCTTGGAATGTGATCTGGCCGACGTGCGGCGCAGGTGTGCGGCGCCGGTGCGTCGCCCCGGGATCCCCTCCCGTGCACCGCCAGGGTCTCCGCACGTGCGCCATCCGGGTTTCCGCCCGCGGGCCGGCCGGGCTTCCCAGTCCCGCAGCACGTTGAACCGGCCCTGGTGGTGGAGGAGCGGGCGCCCGCCGCCGGCCAGGTCTCCCACCACGGCCTCCGCGATCATGGTCCGGTGGTCCCCCGCGGGGATCCGGGCCGCCGCACGGCGCGCCAGCCACGCCAGTACGCCGTCGAGCGGTCAGGCGCGTCGCCATGCGGGAGCTGCGTCACGGCCCGTCACAGGCCCCGCCCACCGCCGCGACGACGTCGACGGTGCGCGGCTGTCCGACGGCCCGGCGGACGATCCGGCCGCCCGCGTCGAGCACCAGCACGGTCGGGGTCCTGCTGATCCCCAGCTCGCGCACGAGAGCGAGATGCGCCTCCGCGTCGACCTCGACATGGACGACACCGTCCACCATCCGCGCCACCTCGGCAAGGACTCGCCGCGTGGCCCGGCAGGGCTGGCAGAACGCGGTGGAGAACTGCACCAGCGTCGCTCTTCGCCCCAGCTCCGCGCCGAGTCGGGCCGCGTTCAGCGCACCCCCGTGCGTCCGCCCGTCCACCCTCGGCCTCCCGTCGCCGCTCCTTGCGGAGGTCAGCGCCGCAGGACGCCGGAACATTCCCGGACGGCCGCACGTGACGAGAATCTCGCCTCCCGCGCCCGCGAGGACTGGCCACCGCGTCGCACATGGGGCACGATCGGCCCGATGCCGCAAACCTACGGCTGCGTAACTTCCGCCGGGAGACCCCTCCTCAGGCGCTGAAGAAGGGTCTCCCCCAAGATGGCAGAACTCGTCTATCGACCGGTCATCGGCGCCGCTCGCACGTTGTTCAAGGCGCTGGACCTGAAGATCGACGCTCGGGGTTCGGAACACATCCCGAAGACCGGTGGCGCTGTGCTGGTCAGCAATCACATCAGTTATCTGGACTTCATCTTCACCGGTCTCGCCGCGCTGCCGCAGAAGCGCCTCGTCCGCTTCATGGCGAAGGAGTCGGTCTTCCGGCACAGGATCTCCGGACCGCTGATGCGCGGGATGAAGCACATTCCCGTCGATCGCAAGCAGGGCGAGGAAGCCTATGCGCACGCGCTCGCGTCGCTGCGCGCCGGCGAGATCGTCGGCGTCTTCCCCGAGGCCACCATCTCGGAGTCGTTCACGCTCAAGAGCTTCAAGTCGGGGGCCGCCCGGCTGGCCCAGGAGGCCGGTGTGCCCCTGATCCCGACGGCGGTGTGGGGGACGCAGCGGCTGTGGACCAAGGGGCGGCCGCGCAACTTCAAGCGCGACCACCTGCCCGTGACGATCCGGGTGGGCGAGGCGGTGGAGGCGCCCGCCGACCAGTACGCGGGAGCCATCACCCGGCGGCTGCGGGAGAGGGTGCAGGAACTTCTCGAAGCGGCTCAGCGCGCCTACCCCGTGCGCCCGAAGGACGCGAGCGACACCTGGTGGGTCCCCGCGCACCTCGGGGGCACCGCCCCGACCCCGGCCGAGGTGCGCGCCCGGGGCTGACACGGATCGGTCCGCGGTCCCGGCTGAAACGTCACTCCGGGATGCCGACGACGGCCCGCGCCCCGGGGCCGGCTCCGTCGCGGGGGTGCGACGGCCGCCGCACTGGCGAGGGTCCGGGATCCCGGAGTTCCGTGGGAGCGTGCGCCACGGTTGCGCACGGTTCCCGGCGGACCGGAGACCGCTCAGCGCCCCCGCGTGCGTTGCCGTGTGGAGCGTCGGACAGTCCGTCTCGTGGAACCCGGGCCGGGCGGGCCGAGCCAGCCGTTCTCCGTCGAGCGAAATCGTGCGTCGACCCCCGGCTTGTCGCCCCGGGGTTCCGGCGGTCCCAGCGGTCGCGGCCGGGGAGCCGGATCACGACGAGGCCGTGCACGGGACCGGCAGAACCGTCGTCGGCGGCGAGCCGCTGGTAGCTGCACGACCGCCGGGAGCAGGTATGCGGTCGACCGGAAGTCAATGACTTTCCGGTCGACCGCATACCCATTCAGGTCTCACACGCGCCGTCTGCGGACCGCGGCGCGTTCCCGGACGGCGTCACCTGGCCATCTCTTCCTTCAGTGCGAGGACGAACGCGTCAACGTCCTCCTCCGTCGTGTCGAAGGCGCACATCCAGCGCACGTCTCCGGCGGCCTCGTCCCAGAAGTAGAAGCGGAAGCGCTTCTGGAGCCTTTCGCTCACCTCGTGCGGCAGCCGGGCGAAGACGGCGTTGGCCTGGACGGGGTGGAGGATCTCCACGCCGCCCACCCCGCGCACACCCTCCGCGAGCCGCTGGGCCATGGCGTTGGCGTGCCGGGCATTGCGCAGCCAGAGGTCCCCGGCAAGCAGCGCCTCCAACTGCACGGAGACGAAACGCATCTTGGAGGCGAGCTGCATCGACAGCTTGCGCAGATGCTTCATGGCGCGCACGGCGTCCGGGTTGAGCACCACCACGGCCTCACCGAAGAGAGCCCCGTTCTTGGTGCCGCCGAACGAGAGGACGTCGACGCCGACGGTGTTGGTGAACGTGCGCATCGGCACGTCCAGCGACGCCGCGGCATTGGCTATCCGGGCCCCGTCCAGGTGGACCTTCATGCCGTGGCCGTGGGCGTGGTCGCAGATGGCGCGGATCTCGTCGGGCGTGTAGACCGTGCCGAGTTCGGTGTTCTGGGTGATCGAGACGACCTGCGGCATGGCACGGTGCTCGTCGTCCCAGCCGTACGCCTGCCGGTCGATGAGCTCGGGCGTGAGCTTGCCGTCCGGGGTGGGGACGGTGAGCAGCTTGAGGCCGCCCACACGCTCCGGGGCGCCGCCCTCGTCGACGTTGATGTGGGCGGACTCGGCGCAGATGACGGCGCCCCAGCGGTCGGTCATCGCCTGGAGGGAGACGACGTTGGCGCCGGTTCCGTTGAAGACCGGGAAGGCTTCGGCGGTGGGACCGAAGTGGCTGTGCATGACGCGCTGGAGATGCCCGGTGTACTCGTCCTCGCCGTAGGCGATCTGGTGGCCGCCGTTGGCGAGGGCGATGGCCGCGAGGACCTCCGGATGCGTGCCCGCGTAGTTGTCACTGGCGAAGCCGCGTACCCGCGGGTCGTGGTGACGTCGCGCGTCGGTCCTTACGGTTGTGGGGTCAGCCACAGGCGCTTTCCGTTCACTTCCGGGGCGGGCCGGTCCCAGACGCCGACGATGGCATCGGCCAGATCCTTGACGTCGGTGAAGCCCGCGAATTTCGCATTCGGGCGCTCGGCGCGCATCGCGTCGTGCACCAGTGCCTTGACCACCAGGATCGCAGCCGCGGACCTGGGCCCCTCCTCGCCCCCCGCCTTGCGGAACTCGTCCGCGAGGGCGAGCGTCCACGCCTCGGCGGCCGCCTTCGACGCGGCGTAGGCCGCGTTTCCCGCAGTGGGCTTGCTCGCCCCGGCCGCGCTGATCAGCAGGTAGCGCCCGCGGTCGCTGCGCTGCAGTCCCGCGTGGAAGGCCAGCGAGGTGTGCTGGACGGTACGGATCAGCAGCTTCTCCAGCAGGTTCCAGTCGGCGAGGTCGGTCTCGGCGAAGCCGGCGCTGCCGCGCCACCCGCCGACGAGGTGGACCAGGCCGTCGATCCTGCCGAACTCCTTCTCCGTCTTGTCCGCCCAGTCGCGGGTGGCGGCGAGGTCCAGCAGATCGACCGTGTCACCGGTGACGGTGGCTCCGCCGTGGGCGTAGCGCGCGGCGTCGACCGCTTCGGCCAGGCGCGCCGCGTCGGCGTCGGAGGCCACGACGGTCGCGCCGGCCTCCGCGAGCCGAAGCAGCGTGGCCCGGCCCGCCGGGCCGGCGGCCCCGGCGACGGCGACCACAGCACCTTCGAGGGCACCGCTCCCGTTGCCCGTGCCGTTTCCGTTCATGGCCACCGCCTCCTCAGCCCCGGCGCTCACGCGGCTGCCCGCTCGGCACCCGCGGCGGTGATCCCCTTGGTCGAGGCGATCACGTTCTTCAGTTTCTTGGAGAGCGCCTCATAGAACATGCTCAGGGGAAACTCGTCCGCAAGCACCTCGTCCACGAGCTTACGCGGCGGCAGTGACAGGTCCAGTGCGTCGGGGCCCTTCGCCCAGCGGGAGCCCGGGTGCGGGGCGAGGTAGGCGGAGACGAGTTCGTACGCGGCGAACCAGTGCACGAGCTTGGGACGGTCGATGCCGTCGCGGTAGAGCTTCTCGATCTCGGCGCACAGCTGGTTGGTGATCTGCGGGGCGCGCTCCCAGTCGATCCGCAGCGTGTTGTCCGTCCAGCGGATCACGTCATGCTTGTGGAGGTAGGCGAAGAGCAGCTGTCCGCCGAGGCCGTCGTAGTTGCGGACGCGCTCACCGGTGACGGGGAAGCGGAACATCCGGTCGAACAGAACGGCGTACTGCACGTCGCGGCCCTGCGGGACACCGTCGGCCTCCAGCTGCACGGCCTCCTTGAAGGCGGTGAGGTCGCAGCGCAGCTCCTCCAGCCCGTACATCCAGAACGGCTGCCGCTGCTTGATCATGAAGGGGTCGAAGGGCAGGTCGCCGTGGCTGTGCGCGCGGTCGTGGATCATGTCCCAGAGCACGAACGCCTGCTCGCAGCGCTGCTGGTCCGCGACCATCTCGCGGATGTCTTCGGGCAGCTCGACGCCGAGGATCCCGACGGCGGCCTCGGTGACCCGGCGGAACCGGGCGGCCTCGCGGTCGCAGAAGATCCCGCCCCAGCTGAACCGCTCGGGGGCCTCGCGCACCGCGACGGTCTCCGGGAAGAGCACCGCGGAGTTGGTGTCGTAGCCCGAGGTGAAGTCCTCGAAGGTGATGCCGCAGAAGAGCGGGTTGTCGTAGCGGGTGGCCTCCAGCTCGGCCAGCCACTCGGGCCAGACCATCCGCAGCACGACGGCTTCGAGGTTGCGGTCCGGGTTGCCGTTCTGGGTGTACATCGCGAAGACGACCAGGTGCTGCACGCCGTCGGCACGCCCCTCGGCGGGCTGGAAGGCGAGCAGCGAGTCGAGGAAGTCCGGCACGCCGAACCCGTCCGCGGCCCAGCGGCGCAGGTCCGCGACGAGGGCACGGTGGTAGGCGGCGTCGTGCGGGAGCATCGGGGAGAGCTCCTCGACCGCGGAGATCACGCGGTCCAGCGTCGCCGCGGCGGTCGCGCGGGACGGGGCGCCCTCCGCGTCGAAGTCGATGGAACCGTCCTTCGACTGCCAGGGGCGGATCTCCTCCACGGCGTTCTTGAGGAGGGGCCAGGCAGGGTGATCGACCACTGGCCGGTCGGCGGCAATGCCTCCTGCGGCGACGTCGTGCACAAGAATTTCCGTCATAAAACTTCCTCCACAGGAGAACCTCGCGTCAAGCAACCGTATCCATGCACAGTTCCTCCAGACAAGTGGATCTCAGTAAATTATCCTGCGCGCTCGCACTGTCACCGCGATTCTTCCTGCACGAAAGCGTGGAAGGAGCACTTCCGTCGGAAGCGGACGCTCCGGCGCCCGGTTCCCCGCCCTCCCTCGCCCACGTACGCCCGAGCGGTCAGGCATGCGCCGGGCGCACACACGGGTGACACGGTCCCCGGCTACCGTCGCCGGACGACAGGGACGGACACCATCCGCCTCCGTACCGTCCGGGAGCGCCCGTACCCCGCGAGGCCCGTGTCCCGCCCCCGGAGGACCGCCGTGATGTCCCGTCACCTTGCGGGTAGGAGCCGCACGCGGAGGAACGCCGTCTACGGAAGCGAGTCGTCTTGTCTTTTCTCACCATCGGTCATCGCGGAGTGATGGGTGTCGAGCCGGAGAACACCCTGCGATCGTTCGTCCACGCGGAACGGGTCGGGATGGACGCGATCGAACTGGACCTCCACCTGAGCAAGGACGGCGCGCTGGCCGTCATGCACGACGCCGACGTGGACCGCACGACGGACGGCAGCGGCCCGATCGCCGAGAAGACCCTCGCCGAACTGCGCGAACTGGACGCCGGTCGGGGCGAGCGGGTACCGGTCTTCGAGGAGGTCCTCGACGCCGTGCGGTCCCCGATCCAGGCGGAGATCAAGGACACGGCAGCGGCCCGTGCGCTGGCGGAGGTGATGCTGCGGCGCGGCCTCGTCGAGCGGGTCGAGGTCTCATCGTTCCACGACGGGGCGGTCGCCGAGATCGCACGACTGGTGCCGGGCGTACGGACCGTGCTCATCTCGAGCCGTCGGCAGGACGATGCGGTGGAACGGGCGAAGAAGGTGGGTGCGGCAACGCTGGCGCTGAACATCCGCCGCCTCACCCTGGAGGTGGTCGAACAGGCGCACGCCGAAGGGCTGAAGGTCATCGGCTGGGTGGTGAACACCGAGGACCATCTGCGACTGGTGCGCGCCCTGCGGCTGGACGGAGCCACCACGGACCACCCGGAGATCCGCTGCGCCGTCCGCTCCGCCGTCTGATCAGCGCTCCGACCGGACCAGGTCCTTGATCAGGAGCTCGAACGCGAGGTCGTCGCGCTGCGGGATGCCGAAGCGTTCGTCGCCGTACGGGAACGGGCTCGTCCTTCCCGTACGGCGATAACCGCGCCGTACGTACCAGGCGATGAGCTCCTCCCGCACCGAGATCACGGTCATGTGCATCTCGGTCGCCCCCCAGTCCTCCCGGACGGCGCGTTCGGCCTCGGCGATGACCACCCTGCCGAGACCGGCGCCCTGGAGATCGGGGCGGACCGCGAACATCCCGAAGTAGGCCGCGTCGCCCCGGCGTTCGAGCTGGCAGCAGGCGACGATCCCGCCGTCGCGCTCCACCACGAGCAGTCGGCTGCCGGGGGCCTCGACGACGTGGCGGACGCCGTCGGGGTCGGTCCGCTGCCCCTTGAGGATGTCCGCCTCGGTGGTCCACCCGACCCGGCTGGAGTCGCCCCGGTACGCCGATTCGACCAGCGCCACGAGGGTGGGCACATCGGCGTCGACCGCGTCGCGGAACGTCAGCCGTCCCGCATCCTGAGCAGGGGCCATGTCCATGACGGCGAATCTCCGTTCCTCGGCTGCGGACGTGCCGCAGCAGCGTAACGCGGTGCCGCGCACGCTCAGGGCCGTCCCGTGATCCGTGATGGATCAGTGTGCGGCATCGGATGTCGCGCGTCGCAAGGCGGAGGGGCATCCATGTGGAGGGGCATCCATGTCTCCGAATCCGGGACACATGCGGGCGTTCCGACGACGCGGCGAGGCACCACGGCTGTCGCCGGACGTCCACCGGGGATGACCGGACAGACCATAGGGTCCTGAGCATGGTTCATGTGCTGAGCAGCCGGATCCTGCTGCGTCCCACCGATCCCGAACGATCACGCGCCTTCTACGGGGAGTCGCTCGGACTGCCCGTGTACCGGGAGTTCGGGGCCGGGCCCGAGCGGGGCACGGTCTACTTCCTCGGCGGCGGCTTCCTGGAGGTGTCCGGGCGTGCGGACGGGCCGCCGGAACCGAGTCTCGCGCTCTGGTTGCAGGTCGCGGACGCGCGCGCGGCGCACGAGGAGTTGTCGGCCCGCGGGGTCGAGGTGCTGAGGCCGCCACTGCGCGAGCCGTGGGGGCTCGTCGAGATGTGGATCCGCGATCCGGACGGGCACCGGATCGTCGTGGTGGAGGTTCCGGCGGACCACCCACTGCGCCGCCGGCCCTGAGGGCAGGGATGGGCGTATGCCATTCGACAACCGTGGTTACCAAGGGCGAGTTCGGTGACTGCGGTCGAGCGGCTGACGGCGGTCGCCGCACGGACCGCCGGCTCGTACGGGCCAGCGGTGCCCTCGGCCCCAGGCGCGGCCTCAGCGCGGGGCACGGCTGCGTGCGGCGCAGTCGGCCAGCACGGGCAGGGCCCTTTCCAGACCCCCGTCGTCGGCGGCGAACGGGAGGCGCAGATGGTGCCGGAATCCGTCCACGGCGGAGAAGGCGGGCCCCGGCACGATCAGCACACCCGCGCGGCGGGCCAGTTGCGCCGTGGCCTCGGCGTCGGCGCCGGGCATCTCCACCCAGAGGGCCGAGCCTCCGGCGGGCCGTTCCCACCGCCATCCGGTCCCTTGCGCGCGCAGGAGCCGTTCGGTCTCCTCCAGGCGTTCCCGCAGCCGGGATCGGCGCCGGGCGCGGGCCTCGGGAAGCTGCTGGAGCAGACGCACAGCCAGCATCTGCTCGACCACCGGGCACGACAGGTCGACGGACCTCTTGATGTCGGCCAGGCGGCGGATGACGGTGGTCGAGGCGCGGATCCAGCCCAGCCGCAGGCCGCCCCAGAACAGTTTGGACAGGGTGCCGATGGTGGCGGCGCCGGCGGGCGGCAGCCGGGCGGCCAGGGAAGCCGGGGCCTCGTCGTGGTCCAGGGCCAGTTCGGCGTACGCGTTGTCCTCCACGGTGTACAGGCCCTGCTCGGCGAGAACGGCCGCCCAGGCCCGGCGCGTGTGTGCGTCCATGCTGCGCCCGGTGGGGTTGTGGACGGACGGCTGCAGATAGACGAGCCGTGGCCGGACGTGCCCGGCCAGCCGGGCCAGAGCGGCGGCGTCCTCGTGGGCCACGTCCGCCGCCAGCGGAACCAGACGGGCGCCGCGTGCCCGCAGCGCTTCGAGGGCACCTCGGTAGGTCGGATCCTCGACGATCACGCTGTCCCCGGGCTCGACCAGTCCCTGGGTGATCAACCAGACGGCCTGCTGGGACCCGGCGGTGACGAGGATCTGCTCCGGCGTGGTCGGCAGACCGGCCGAGCGGTGGTACCCGGCGAGCGCCTCGCGCAGTTCGGGCAGCCCGTAGGGCAGGTACCCGTCGTCGGCCAGCGCGGCGGTGAGGTCGCGAGCGGTCAGGGATCCGACCGCCGCCGCCACCGTCGGCAGGCCGTCCAGCGCGCCGCTGGACAGGTCGATGCCGTCGTCCCTCGCACCGAAGCTGGCCAGCCGCCCTTCGGTCGCCGGTTCGCCCACCCCTCCGGAACCCCGCAGCCGGGAGCCGCTGCCCTGGCGGCTCTCCAGCCATCCGCCGGCCTCCAGCAGGCCGTACGCCGCCGTCACCGTGGAACGGCCGACCCCGAGCGCCGTCGCGAGGGCCCGCTGCGAGGGCAGCAGGGTGCCGGGAGCAATGTCTCCCCGCTGCGCCAGCTCCCGCAGCGCATCGGCGAGCAACTGCGGCAACGCGCCCGCGCCGCCCTTGGACCACCCGGTCAGCAGTCGCGACAGACGGGTGGGAGGAATGCGGTCCATGCGTTCATCATCACCCGGCACAGGCCAATTGCCTTCAAGTGGTCTTGGTCGCCCTCCGTCCGCGGGCACATGATCGGGAGAACGCCGTTGCGAAGGAGCGGAACATGGCGACCGTCGTGCTCGTCGGAACACTGGACACCAAGGGAGCGGAGTACGCGTGGCTGTCGGCGCGGCTGCGCGAGTCGGGATGCGACGTCGTGCTCGTCGACGCGGGTGTGCTGCCGCCGCCGCAGGGCGGCCCCGTGGGCGATGTCGACGCCGCCGCCGTCGCGCGGCGGGCCGGGCACGACCTGGACGCGCTGCGCGCCGCCGGGGACCGCGGGGCGGCCGTGGCCGCCATGGCCGAGGGCGTCGAACTGGTCGTCGGTGACCTGCACCGGGAGGGGCGGCTGCACGCGGTCCTGGCGGTCGCCGGCAGCGGCGGTTCGTTCATCGCCGCCCGTGCCATGCAGGCGCTGCCCGTCGGCGTTCCGAAGCTGCTGGTGTCCACCATGGCGAGCGGCGACGTCTCGCCGTACGTGGGCAGCAGCGACATCACCATGATGTACAGCGTGGTCGATGTCGCGGGCATCAACTCGGTGTCGTCCCTGATCCTGGGGAACGCGGTGGCGGCGGCGGCCGGGATGGCCGCCCACCACGAGCGGAGCGTGAACCGGCCGCACCCGCAGGGACGGCCGCTGATCGGTGCCAGCATGTTCGGCGTGACCACGCCCGCGGTCGACGCCGCCCGGCGGCGCCTGGACGAACTGGGTTACGAGGTACTCGTCTTCCATGCCACGGGCGCGGGCGGACGGGCCCTGGAGAAGCTCGCCGCCGGGGGGTTCCTCGCGGGCGTCCTGGACCTGACGACCACCGAGCTCGCGGACGAACTGGTCGGCGGCGTGCTCAGCGCCGGGCCGGACCGGCTGACGGCGGCTGGCCGGTCGGGTCTCCCCCAGGTCGTGGCCCCCGGCGCCCTGGACATGGTCAACTTCGGCGCCCGCGAGACGGTTCCGGAGCGCTTCGCCGAACGCCGTCTCCTCGTCCACAACCCCACCGTCACCCTGATGCGCACCACCGCCGACGAGATGGCGGAACTCGGCACCCTCATGGGGCACAAGCTGGCAGCGGCGCAGGGCCCGACAGCGGTCCTGTGGCCGCGGGGAGGTGTCTCCGCGGTGGACGCCCCCGGCGGCCCGTTCCGCGACCCGGAGGCCGACGCGGCCGGCCTCTCGGCCCTGCGCACGGCGCTGGCGGGCAGTGCCGTCGAACTGCGCGAGGTGGACGCGCATCTGAACGCCCCGGCCTTCGCCGTGGCCGCCGCCGAGCGTCTCCACCATCTGATCTGCGCCCCGGCGGACACGGCCGCGAGCACGCCCGCCTGAATCGGGACGGGCGCCGACACGGGCGTCCGCTCCATGCCGGCGCCCGAGCCCGCACGGCGCGCCCGCACCATGTGACCACCCCTCACCCACCCGGCCCGATCCGGCCGAAGCCAACCCGAACCCACCCGAACAGGAGTCCTTCCGTGAACCGCGACCAAGCCCTGGCCCGCCTGACCGCACAGGTCGGCGCCGGCAAGCCCGTCATCGGCGCAGGCGCGGGCACCGGTCTGTCCGCCAAGTGCGCGGAGGCCGGCGGCGTCGACCTGCTGATCATCTACAACTCCGGTCGCTACCGGATGGCCGGCCGCGGCTCGCTGGCCGGCCTGCTGCCCTACGGCGACGCCAACGCCATCGTGCTGGACATGGCGGGCGAGGTCCTCCCCGTGGTGCGGGACGTGCCGGTGCTCGCCGGGGTGTGCGGCACCGACCCGTTCCGGATCATGGGCAACTTCCTCGACCAGTTGAAGGCCGTCGGCTTCACCGGCGTGCAGAACTTCCCGACGGTCGGCCTGTACGACGGGAAGTTCCGCGAGAACCTGGAGGAGACCGGCATGGGCTTCGGCCTGGAGATCGACATGATCCGCCAGGCCCACGAGCGCGACCTGCTCACCGCGCCCTACGTCTTCGACCCCGGGCAGGCCGCCGAGATGGCGCGGGCCGGCGCGGACGTCCTGGTTCCCCATGTCGGTCTCACCACCAAGGGGTCCATCGGCGCCGCCACCGCGCTCACGCTCGATCAGGCCGCCACGGCCGTGCAGGAGATGCACGACGCCGCCAAGCGCGTCAACCCCGACATCATCGTGCTCTGCCACGGCGGGCCCATCGCCGAGCCCGAGGACGCGCGCTACATCCTGGAGCACACCACGGGAATCGCCGGGTTCTTCGGCGCCTCCTCCATGGAAAGGCTCCCCACCGAGCGCGCCATCACGGAACAGGCGCGCGCCTTCAAGTCCCTCACGACCGGCTGACCGAACGGAGAGACGGGGCCGCCCGGACCGGGGCGGCAGGGCGCGCGGCGGGAGGTGCCCCGCCGTGCGCTCCCCGTGTACTCCAGTGCGCCGCGTACGACGATCCGCCCCCGGGCATCGACCCAGGGAACCGACTCGTGCGTCCAGGGGGAGGTGCGCCGTGCACGGACCGGTGACGTCCGGCTGGCTGCTGATGGCATTGTGCGCGATGACGGGCGCGTACTGCCTGCTGCGCACGCGCGGCGAGACCGGTGAGAGGCGCAGAATGGCGCGCGCCGAGGCGCTGATGGGGTTCGGCATGGCCGCCATGGCGGTGCCGGCGGCCGTCGTCACACCGCCCGCCTGGGCGTGGGCGGTGTACGCGGTGCTGTTCGGCGCGGCCTCGCTGCGCGCGTTGTGGTTCTCCCGGCGCAGCGGGCACCATCTGCACCATCTGGTCGGGTCGTCGGCGATGGTCTACATGGCGTTGACCATGGCACCGGGAGGCGGGGGCGCGGCTGGACACGGCGGACACACGGGCCACGGCATGGCCGCCACGGCCGGGGGCGTCCCCTTGTTGACCGGGCTGTTGCTGGCCTATTACGCGGCCTACGTACTGCGCTCGGGGGCCCGGTTGATACCGGTGGCCGCGACGGCGGGCGACGCGGGGGGCGGACCGGCCGGCGGCGGGGGAGGCTGGGCGGCGCGGCCCGAACTCGCCCTCGCCTGCCGGATGACGATGGGCATCGCCATGTTCGCGATGCTGCTCACCGTGTGAGGGGTGCGTGGGGTAAACCGTGGCGTACGTCACTTGCCGCGCGCGGGCGTACCCGTGGACACCGCGACACTCATAGGCTGACGCCATGTTGGTCTCCCTCGCACTGCTGTCGCTCGGTGCACTGGCCGCTGTCGTGACCCCGCGCCTGATGGCGCGGGCCCGGTGGCCGGAGCGGGAGCCGGTGGTCGCGCTGTGGGTGTGGCAGTGCGTGGTGGCCGCGGTGCTGTTGTGCTTCGCGCTGTCCATGACGTTCAGCGCGGCCGCGGCCTGGCAGGCGGTGCGCGGGCACGTGTTCGCGCCGGCGCCGCGGGCCGTGGTGGAGGCGTACGAGCTGGGCGGCCATGGCCGATGGTCCGCGGCCATGGCCGTACTGCTGGCTCTTGGCGGGGTGTGGACGGCGGCGATGCTGGCCCGCGAGGTGCGCCGGGCCCAGGTGCGCCGGCGTCGGCGCAGGGCCGAACTGCTGGTGCGTTCGCCGCTGTTGCCCGGGGAGGAGCCCGGCAGCGGGCGGCTCGTCGTACTGGAGGGTGAGCGCCCCGGTGCCTGGTGGCTTCCGGGCGCGGCGCCGCAGTTGGTCATCACCACCGGAGCGCTCGGCCGCCTGAAGGGGCGTCAGTTGGATGCGGTGCTGGCCCATGAGCAGGGGCACGCGAAGGCCCGGCACGACTGGCTGCTGCATTGCTCCGACGCGCTGGCCACCGGCTTCCCGCAGGTACCGGTGTTCGCCGCGTTCCGCGACGAGATGCACCGGCTGGTCGAACTGGCCGCGGACGACGTGGCGTCGAAGCGGTTCGGGCGGCTGACGATCGCTCTTGCTCTGGTGGAACTCAACGAGGACCGTGGGGTGTTCGGTCCGTCCCCCACGTCCGACGCCCAACTGCCGCTGCGGGTGAACCGGCTGCTGACCCCGGTGGAACGGCTCACCGCCGGCCGTAGGCTGCAACTGACCGCGGCGGCCGCCCTGGTGCCGGTGGTTCCGCTCCTGGTGGCCTTCCTTCCGGGTCTCAGCGCGCTGCGATAGCCGGAACGGGCGCTTTCCGCGAAGATCGCCTCATGCCGTCCCCGTCCCCTGTTCCGCAAGCCCGCGCGCGCCGCCTCGTCACGCCGTTCGGCGCGGCCGTGGCCTGCGCCTTTCTCGCCACGGTTCTGCTGATCCTGGTCGTCGTGCGCCTGCCCCCGCTGATGGCCCTGGATCTCTCGGTCGCGCGGGACCTGCACCGGGAGGCGGTCACGGAACCCGGTCTCGTCCATGTGAACCGGATCCTGACCGACTGGGTGTGGGATCCGTGGACCATGCGCGTGCTGATCGCGGTGGCCGTGGTGGTGCTGTGGTGGCGTGGCGCGCGCGTGCTCGCCGGGTGGGTCGCCGTGACGAGCGTGCTGTCCACCGCCCTGCAGCAGGGGCTGAAGTCCGCGGTCGGACGTCAGCGTCCCCGGTGGCCGGATCCGGTGGATTCCGCCCACTACGCGGCGTTTCCGTCCGGTCACGCGATGACCGCGATGGTGAGCTGCGCTCTGCTGCTGTGGTTGCTGCGCCGCCACGGTCCGGGCCGGACGGTGTGGCGTGCGGCAGTGGCCGTGGCGGTGGTCTCCGTGGCCGGGGTCGGCGTCACCCGGCTCTATCTGGGGGTGCACTGGCTGACCGATGTGCTGGGCGGCTGGTTGCTGGGGGCGGCCCTGGTCGGGTTCTGCGTCGCCGGGTTCGACCGGTACGAGCGTCGCGGAAGGGCGGCCTTGCCGCGGCGCTCCTGAACCGGAAAGGATCGCCCTCATGCGAATCAAGGGTGTGCTCTTCGACTTCTCCGGGACCCTCTTCCGCATCGAGCCGGTCCGGTCCTGGCTGCGCGCCGCGCTCACCCAGCGCGGGATACCGATGGCCGAGGACGAGTTCGAACGGTGCGCGCGGGAGCTGGAGGCGGCCGGGGCGCTGCCGGGCGGTCCGCCTCCCCAACGGGTTCCCGACGAGCTCGCCGAGCTGTGGGCCGCCCGCGACGAGAGCGCGGAGCTCCACCGGCGGGCGTACACCGCCCTGGCCCGGCGGGTGGCACTGCCGGACCAGGGGCTGTACGACGCGCTGTACGAGCGGCAGCGGACGCCCGCCGCCTGGCGGCCCTACCCGGACGCGGCGGAGGTGCTCGGCGCGCTGCGCGACAGCGGCACCCGCGTCGGCGTGGTCAGCAACATCGGCTGGGACCTGCGACCGGTCTTCCGGGCACACGGCCTGGACCGCCTGATCGACGCCTACGTGTTGTCGTACGAGCACGGCGTCCAGAAGCCGGACGCACGGCTCTTCCACATGGCCTGCACACTTCTGGGGCAGGAACCGGCGGATGTGGTGATGGTCGGTGACGATCGTCACGCGGACGGTGGGGCGGCGACGCTGGGCTGTGATGTGCGGTTCGTGCGCCATCTGCCGGTGGAGGAGCGGCCGGACGGGCTGCGGACGCTCGGACTGGTGCCGGACGCCGACCGAGGGACATGTGAGGGATGTCCCTGACGCACAATGGGTCGGATTTTCACACCAGAGCCTTAGCCTGTATGCATGTCCCGTTCTCCTTGCCCCTCCGATTCCACGCGTACGGCCGCCGTGGTGAACAAAGAGATTCGTGACCTGTGGCAGCGTTCGGGCGGCCGCTTGTCCCCGGAGGGTGAGGAGCGGTACCAGCGGTTGCTGGTGGAGTGGGCGGCGGTGACGGGAGGGAGTTCCAGGCCCGCCGCGTGACGTCGCCGGACGCTCCGTCCCGACAGTGGTGACCGGTCGGGCGCGCGAGGTCAGCGGCGCTGCCGGCGCGCCGCCTCCGACGGTCCGCGGCGTCGAGGACGCTGTCGAGAAGCCCGGAGAACAGCGCTTCCGGCCGCCGCGGCGCAACCCGTTCATCCAGGCCGTACAGCGGCGGGACTGCCGCACGACGCCGCTTTCGCGCAGCACGCGGAAAACGAGGCGGGCGCGCGGCCCATTCCCGCCGGGTACCGACCGGGAGCGAGCCTCGTGCACACCCCGCCGCCCTCCAGCCCGGCGGGAGCGGGCCGCCGCCCCGCCCGTCCCGATCCGGCCGCGACGGGTCAGCCGCGCCGCCTGAGCACGACGGCGGCGTCCGCGTCGTACGCCTGGGTCCAGACGCGTCCGGCGTCCGACTTCCAGGTGACGTGGACGGTGTCCCCGGCGACCTGGACGCCCTCCACCGTCATGGCCCGGTCGCCGTCTCGCACGTCGCCCCGGGCCAGCTCACGCGCACGGGCGGTGACGGGCTCCGAAGCGGACGTGGCCTCGGTCCGGTCCGCCGCGAGGAGGAGGGCCGCGGCCAGTTCCCGGGCGCGGGCGGGTGTGCAGACCAGGGACAGCTCCCCCGACGGCGCCGCGGCCCGGATCCCGACCCCTGCCCCGGCAGGGGCCACCTCCAGCGTCGCGACGCGCCCGTCACGGTCCTCGACACGACTCGTCATCGCTCCGCGCTCCTTCCGCACGATCTGCTCGCCCGTCCCGTGTCCGGCGCGACTCCTGCCGGCCACCCCCGTACAGGAATTCCCTTGTAGGCCGGTCCGGGCCCGGATACCGTCCCCCATCATGGCAACACCCACTCTGAACACCGAACGGCTGCTTCTGGAGCCGTACTCCCCCGCCGACGAGGACACCTTCGTCAAGCTGTTCCAGGACACCCGGGTCTCCCGGTGGATGGGCGACGGAACCAACCCTGAGGCCGAGGACCGCGCCATGTTCCAGCGCGTCTTCAGCAAGGTGTACCCACAGGAACTGTTCGATGTGTGGGCGGTACGGCACGACGGCCGCCTCATAGGACACGCGGAGATCAAACCGACCGAGGAGGTGTCCGGTCACGAGCTCGTGTACGCCCTGGAGCCGGACGCGTGGGGGCGCGGTTTCGGCACCGAGATCGCACGAGCGCTGATCTCGTACGGGTACGACGTCCTCGGGCTCACCGAGGTGCACGCCACCGTGGCCGCCGAGAACACCGCGTCCCTGGTGCTGCTGGACCGGCTCGGGTTCCGGCACGTCCGGGACATCACGGAGGACGACGGCAGCACGACCCGGGTCCTGACCCGGCCCGCCGCCGTCGACACCGCCGACGAGGTCCCGGAGGCGGCGACCGGTCAGCCGCTGTAGACGTCCAGGCGGCCGCACATGCCGAAGCGGCCACGGGCGGAGGGCCGTTCGGCGCGCGCCCCGCCGCTCAACCCGCCCACGGGACTGTCGTAGACCGGCAGGTGGGAGACGGCGACGGCGACGGGCGGCCCTTCGAAGGTCGACACACGTACTCCTTTCGACGCTTCGGACCCGCGATCCGGAAAGCGCTTTCCGCACATTCCGTGCCGTATCCGCGCCGGCCGGGGAGCGACAGGGGCGGATCGCCGGAAAAATCGCCTGCGGTGCTCCGCCGGTGGCGGGGTGCAGACTGGCACGTATCCGGCACAACGGCGTTTCGGGAGGTTCGGCCATGGCCGACGTACTGCTCACCGTGGGCACCCGCAAGGGACTCTTCATCGGCCGCCGGCGCGGTGGCGCGTGGGAGTTCGAGGGTCCGCATTTCAACGCCCAGGCGATCTCCTCGATCGCGATCGACATGCGTGGGCGGGCGCCCCGGCTGCTGGTCGGCGGGGACAGCGCGCACTGGGGTCCGTCCGTCTTCCATTCCGACGACCTGGGCCGCACCTGGGTCGAACCGGAGCAACCGGCCGTGAAGTTCCCGCAGTTCACCGGCACCTCGCTGGAGCGGGTCTGGCAGCTGCAGCCGGCGGGGCCCGAGGCACCGGACGTCGTGTACGCGGGGACGGAGCCGGCCGCGCTCTTCCGTTCCCGGGACGGCGGGGTGTCCTTCGAGCTGATCCGTCCTCTGTGGGAGCATCCGACGCGCTCCGCGTGGGTGCCGGGCGGGGGCGGCGAGGGGCTGCACACCGTCCTGACGGATCCGAGGGACGCCGCGGCGGTGACGGTCGCGGTGTCCGCGGCGGGCGTCTTTCGCACCAGGGACGGCGGGGCGAGCTGGACCCCGTCCAACAAGGGGGTGTCGGCGCCCTTCCTCCCCGGACCGGATCCGGTGTTCGGGCAGTGCGTGCACAAGGTGGCCCGGGACGCGGTCGATCTCGACCGGCTCTACCTCCAGAACCACTGGGGCGTGTTCCGGAGCGACGACTCCGGGGACAACTGGACGGACATCGGCCACTCCCTGCCCTCCGACTTCGGTTTCGCCATGGCGGCGCATCCGCATCGTGCGGACACCGCCTACGTCTTCCCGATCAACGCCGACGTCGATCGCGTGCCGGCCGGGCACCGTTGCCGGGTGTTCCGTACCGGGGACGCGGGCGGCACCTGGGAGCCGCTGTCGGCGGGGCTGCCCGAGGAGGCGCACTACGGCACGGTGCTGCGCGACGCGCTCTGCACCGACGACGCCGACCCGGCCGGGGTGTACTTCGGCAACCGCAACGGCGAGGTGTACGCGAGCGCGGACGACGGGGACAGCTGGCGGCGGCTCGCCTCTCATCTGCCGGACGTGCTCTGCATCCGGGCGGCGGTGGTCGGCCGCTGACCACCGCCGCCGGGGGACGATCTCCGCAGTGCCCCGTGGCAGGCCGCAGGAGGCGCGGGGCTCACCGGCACCGCGCGCCACTTGCCGACCGGCAGTCCCGCCGTCGGCCGTTCCGACGGCGGGTGTCGGTCACGGCAGTTGCCAGTCCACCGGCTGGGCGCCCTGGCGGAGCAGCAGCTCGTTGGTGCGGCTGAAGGGGCGCGAGCCGAAGAAGCCGCGATCCGCGGACATGGGCGAGGGGTGCGCGGACTCGATCGCCGGGAAGTCGCCGAGGAACGGCCGCAGATTGCGGGCGTCGCGCCCCCACAGCACGGACACCAGGGGCTTGCCGCGCGCGGCCAGGGCCCGGATGGCCTGCTCGGTCACTTCCTCCCAGCCCTTGCCGCGGTGTGCGCCGGGCTTGCGGGGCGCCGTGGTGAGCGCCCTGTTCAACAGCAGCACGCCCTGACGCGTCCAGAGCGTCAGATCACCGTTGGACGGCCGTGACAGCCCCAGGTCCGTGTGGAGTTCCCGGAAGATGTTCTCCAGGCTGCCGGGCAGTTGACGGACTTCGGGGGCCACCGAGAAGCTCAGCCCCATGGCCATCCCCGGTGTGGGATAGGGATCCTGACCGACGATCAGGACGCGTACCTCGTCGAAGGGCTGCTGGAAGGCGCGCAGGACGTTCGCACCGGCCGGCAGATAGGTGCGGCCGGCCGCGATCTCCGCCCGGAGGAAATCACCCATCGCGGCGATGCGCCCGGCCACGGGGGCCAGCGCCTCGGCCCAGCCGGGCTCGACAACTTCATGCAAGGGTCGTGGTGCCACGAGATCACTCTACCGGCGCAGCCGACACTCTCCTGCTCCTTGTTGGCAGCCCCCCGCCTCCCGGCTTCCGGCTCCGGGTTCCTCGCCTCGCGGCCCCCGGCCCCGCCGCCCGGCTCGCGGGGATCCGGCGTACAACCGGTTCCGCCTCGGGCGGCTCGGAACGACCGGGATAGGCTGCCGCCGTCATCCCTCGTCGTTCCCCGTCATTCCTCGCCCTGGAGCCGGTCCATGAGGTCACACAGGCACCCGCCGAAGAGCGGCGATGCTCGTCACACCCCGCGGGGGCGGTCGTGATGACAGGAACGGGCACGGAGACTCCCTCCGGGGCGACGGGGGCGGCCGCGCCGGGCTCCTTCGTGCTCGGCGTGGACTCCGGCGGCTCCGGGCTGAGGGTGGCGCTGGGCACCGTGGACGCGCCCCGGGCCCTGGGCACCACGGTCTGCGGCGAACCGGTGCGGACCGGCCCGGAGGGAATCGACGCGGACCACCTTCTGGAGCAACTGCTGCCCGCAGCACGCCACTTGCTGGAGCAACAGGGAGCCCGTCCCGGCTCCGGGATCGCCGCGGTGGCGATCGGCGCCGCCGGGATGGCCACGCTCGGCGGGCAGCTGCGCGCCGAACTGCCCGGGGCCCTGGAACGCGCGCTCGGGGTACGGCTGCTCGCCCTCGCCGCCGACGCGGTGACCGCGTACGCCGGCGCGGTGGGGCAGCGTCCCGGAGCGGTCGTGGCGGCGGGCACGGGCCTGATCGCGCTGGGCACGGACCTGACGGACTGGCACCGCGCCGACGGCTGGGGGCACCTGCTGGGCGACAGCGGCGGCGGCGCCTGGATCGGGCGGGCCGGTCTCGACGCCGCCATGCGCGCGTACGACGGCCGTCGCGGCGGGTCCGCCGCGCTGCTGGCCCGGCTGGAGGCCGCCTTCGGGGCGGCGCCGGAACTCCCGGGGCTGCTGTATCCGCGCACGGACCGGCCGGCCGTGCTGGCCTCGTTCGCACCCGAGGTCGCCGCCTGCGCCGCTCACGATCCTGTGGCGGCGGGCATTCTGCGGGAGGCCGCCGGCCACATCGCGGCGGCGGCCGCGGCGGTCTGCCCGGAGAAGGGAACCGCCGGCGAACCCTGCGAAGTGGCCCTGACGGGCGGACTGTTCCGGATGGGCGATCCGCTGCTCGTCCCGCTGCGCGAGGAACTGTCCCGGCAGGTCCCACAGGCCCGGGCCGTCCCCGGTTCGGGTGATCCGCTGACCGGCGCCCTGTCCATCGCACGGGCGTCGGCCGACGGGGACCTGCGCCTGCCGCGCCATCCGACGCTCTTGTGCGTACGCGGCGACGGGCCTGCGCATCGACCCCCGTCAGGCACCGACAGAACGTGACGCTCAGCCGGTAAGCCTCTCATCGGATAAAAGCGGACAGATGGCGCCCGACTGGGCCCTCCCCGAACGGGGAGGCACTGGAAGCCAGTAGCATGCGGCGCCATGAGCACCCCCACTGGGCCCGCTTCCGGCCTGCCTGTACGAATGCCGCGACCTCGCCAGTCCGGACGGCACCGCCGCCCGGAGCCCGTGGTCGCACCCGACGGCGCCGCGGCGCTCGTTCTCGCCGTTCCCGGTGCCCCTTCCTCGGCCACGCGCGGCCTGGCCGAGGAAGTGATCAGCATCGCCCGTTCCGAGCTGCCCGGTCTGAACGCCCTGATCGGCTATCTCGACGGCGACGACACCGAGTTCCCCACGCTCTCGTCCGTCCTCGCCCAGAACGCCGCCGAGCGCGTCGCGCGCGTCGAGCAGGCACGGGCCGCGGGTGGCGAGGTCGCCGACCCCGAGGGCCCGTCGGCCGTCGTGGTACCGCTGCTCGCGGGGCCGGACAGCGCGCTGATCAGGCAGATACGGCAGGCCGTGATGGACAGTGGCACGCAGGTGGAGCTGACGGACGTGCTCGGCCCGCACCCGCTGCTCGCCGAGGCGCTCCACGTCCGTCTGTCCGAGGCCGGCCTGGCCCGCGCCGACCGCGCGCGGCTGTTCACCGTGGCGACGGCCGCCGACGGCATCGTGCTGGCCACGGTGGGCGGCGAGGAAGCCGTGCAGGCGGCCGGGATCACCGGAATGCTGCTCGCCGCCAGGCTGGCGGTCCCGGTGATGGCCGCGGCGCTCGACGTGGAGGGATCCGTCGCGTCGGTGGCCGAACAGCTGACGGGCTCGGGATCGGCTCAGCTCGCGCTGGCCCCCTACCTCGTCGGCCCCGAGGTGCCCGAGGGGCTGCTCGACATCGCCGCCAAGGAGGCGGGCTGCGCGGCGGCCGAGCCGCTCGGCGCCTACCCGGCGATCGGCAAGCTCGCGCTGTCGATGTACATGGCCGCGCTCGGCATCGCGCCGGCCGTGCCGCAGGGCGCCCCGGCCCGCTGAGCCGGTGCCGGGCGCGCCGCCCGGCGGGCTCGCCGTTCGTTCCCGACAGCCGGTCGGGCCCGGTTCCTTCGGGCCCGACCGGCCGTCGTGGTGCTCGGGACGTATCGGCGGCCGTCAGGCGAAGACCACGCACGACGCGGCGGGGACGTCCAGCGAGCCGGTACGGCGCGGGATACCGGTCGCCGCGTCGACGGCGAACCAACTGACGTTCCCCGACCGCTCGTTGGCCGCGTACAGCCATCGCCCGGTGGGGTGGAGCACGAGATCGCGCGGCCAGTGCCCGCCGCAGTCCACGGTCGTGACCGGGTTCGCCTTCTCACCGGTCGGATCGAGGGCGAGGACGGAGATGCTGTCGTGGCCCCTGTTCGCGGTCCAGAGGAACCGGCCGTCGTGCGAGACGACCACCTCGGACGGGTAGGTCACCAGGTCCTCGTCGCCCTCCTCCCCCTCGGGCAGCACGGCCGTCTCGGCGACCGGTTCCAAAACGCCCGCGGCAGCGTCCCACCGGCACACGGTGACGGTCGGTTCGAGTTCGTTGAGGACGTAGGCGTGGCCGCCGCCGGGGTGGAAGGCGAGATGGCGCGGCCCCGTGCCCGGCCGCAGGACCGTCTCGCCGTGCAGGCGCAGCGCGCCGGTCGCGGTGTCGAGGGCGCAGATCCGTACGGAGTCGGTTCCGAGGTCCACGCTGAGCACCCAGGCGCCCGAGGGATCGGGCAGCACCTGGTGGGCGTGCGGGGCCCGCTGGCGGGCCGAGTCCGGACCGCTGCCCTCGTGGCGGAGCACGGAGCCGACGGGTCCGACGGAGCCGTCCGGCCGCAGGGACAGGGCGGTCACGCTGCCGGAGCCGTAGTTGGCGGTGAGCAGATGACCGGCCGCGACGGCCAGATGGGTCGGGCCCTCGCCCTCCACGGACCGCAGTCCGCCGATCGGCCGCGGCACGTCACCGGTGAGGTCGAGGGCTGCTGCCGCGCCCCGCTCGGTCTCGCTGACCGCGTAGAGCACTCCGCCGCCCGGCCCCGGCCCGTCCCCGATGGCCAGGTACGAGGGGTCGGGGACGGCGTCCGTCGCGCCGAGGACGCTCAGTTCGCCGGTTCCGGCGTCCACGGCGACGGCGGTGATTCCCCGTCCGCCCGCCGAGGTGAACGATCCGATGTAGGCCCGCCGCCCCGCGCCGCCGCCCGTCGCACCGCTTGTCACCGCACTGCCCCTCTCCGCCGACGGACCGCGGCCGTGGGTGCCGCCGCGGTCTCTCCGGGGCGACGGTAGCAGTCGGCCGGTCAAGGTCTGGACCAGGGCCTCGGCGAGTGGTAGGTCCCGGCCGTACCGTGTCACGCGCCGATCAGTGGTGCTCCCGGCGCACTGCGCAGCGGCGCGGCGAGTTCGGCCAGCGCCCGCTCCAGGCCGTGCAGATGGGCGAGGGCGGGCTCGGCCGCGGTGACGTGCGACGGGACGCCGGGCACGTCCGCCCGCCGTGCCGGGTCACGGGCGGTCAGCGCCTCGACGGACGCCTCGACGCGCCAGCAGGCGGCGGCGAGGCGGGCGTCGTGGGACGCCTCCGGGTCGGCGGCGACGGAGGCCAGTGCGCGCACTTCCCGGGCGCACGCCTCCAGGAGCGTGAGGACCTGCCGGGCCCTGACCTTGCGGGTGCGCAGCGGGCTCAGCGGGTGCACCAGCGGTGCCAGTGACAGGCGGACCCGGCCGAGGAGCGCCTCCAGTTCGGCGATGCGGGGTGCGGGGTCGGCGGTCGCCGAGCCCGCCAGCCGCGCCGCGGCTTCCTCGGTGCAGGCGTGCACGCAGCGCAGGGCCCGCTGGATCCACGCGTCCGTCGTGGCGTGGGTGGTGACCGGCAGCACGAGGAGCACCGCGAGCGCGGCTGCGAGCACCCCGGCGGCGGTCTCCGTGAGCCGCAGCAGGAGCAGGGCGGGGTCGAGCACGCCGAGCAGTCCGTAGAGGGCCCCGGCCAGCACCGTCACGGACAGCATCATCCAGGTGTACGAGACCGCGGCGGTGTAGAAGATCCCGAAGACGCCGAGCGCGACGAGGAGGGCGCTCGGCACGGGGGCCCCGTGCAGCGGAACGACGACGACCAGTCCGACGGGGACGCCGATCAGGGTGCCGAGGACCCGGCGGAAGCCGCGTACCAGGGTCTCGCCGCGCGAGGCGGTGTTGACGAAGACCCACCAGGTGGCGCCGACGGCCCAGTACCAGCGCTGTTCGGACAGGAGCAGGCCCGCCGCGAGCGCGACCGCACCGCCGGCGACGGCCTGGACCGCCTGCCGTGTGGTCACCCTCGCCAGTCCCGAGCCGGTCACCGGGGCGGGTGCGGGGACGGCCGGCAGCCGTCGCTCGTAGCACCACAGCCCGAAGCGCACGGTCGAAGAGGCGAGCAGCGAGAGAGCGGTGGCGGTGTACAGCTCGGGGAGCTGCTCCGGCAGCGTGTGGAGGAACTGCGCGGTGAAGAAGGCCATGAACGCGAAAACGCCCAGCGAGTGGCCGCGCGGCCCCCACCGCCGCGCGTACACCCCGAGCCCCATGACGGCGAGGAACGCCGCGCCCCGTGCGACCGGGTGGTCGTGGAGCACGGCGGCGAGCGCGAGCACGGGGAAGCCCGCGACGGGCAGCAGGGCGGTGGTGAGGGCCTGGTCCCTGACGGTGGTGTCCAGCACGGTGAACAGCGCGAGCAGCGCGGCGAGTCCGCCCGTGATCGCCGCGACGAGCGAATGGCCCGCCAGTCCGCAGAGGGTGACGGCCGGGCCGACGCCGAGGACGGCCCTGAGCGCGCCGCGCAGCCGCAGCCGGCCCGGGTCCGGGGAAACGAACATCCTCTTCAGCACGTGGCTCCCGTTTCGTGCACCGGTTGCGCACACCGGCATGAAAAAGGCGCCGCGGAGGTCCGCAGCGCCATCGACGGGTACATCACAGCACCATGAAGACCTTGGCTCAACCGAAGGTCGCTTCACTGGGCCATTGGCTCAGTGAAGCGACCGTTGGGCCGTGCCAGGAGTAGGCCAACGGCCGGACGGGCACGGGACGCAACGAGGCTGCGGGACCGGTCCCCCGCGGGCGCGGTCAGGCCGTCGAGGGGTGTGCGGGTCAGGCCGGGCGGCCGGGGTCCGCGGGCCCGTCGGCGGGCCGTACCGGAAGGATCGCCGTCATTTCGTATCCGCCGTCGGGCGTGGGTCCGGTGGCGTATCGGCTCGATCCTCCGCCTCGCGATGCACGCGCCCCGGCCCCGCTCCCGCGTCCGCGCCGCCTGCTGCCGGGCTCTCCTCGACCGGCCGGCCGGGACGCACTTCCCGGACGACGGTGCTCCTCGCCCGAGGCCGGCCCGTCTCGTAGACATGGAACGCCGCCCGGCAGATCAGCAGGGCCACGGCGAACGCGGGCAGCCAGGCCAGGCGGGCCAGCACCCAGCCGGGGGTGTCGGGTGGGGTGTGCAGGCCGGGGAGGGGCTCGTCCAGCAGCAGGCCGGTGGCGGTGACCGCGATCATCGCCGTCTGGTGCCACAGGAATATCGTCATCGCGGAGAGGTTCGTCACCGCCACCGCCGCCCAGACCGCCGGGCGGCGCATCGCCCTGCGCAACGGCGCGAGGAGCAGCAGGGCCGCCCCGCACTGGGCGAGACCGAAGAGGACCGCGGCCAGGGTCGGCGGATTCAGGTTGGATGTCTCCTCGCCGGGCACGCCGACCATGGCCGGCGGGTAGCCGGCCCACAGCACGAGTGCGACGGCCGCGGCGGCTCCGCCGAGGAGCAGGGTCCACCCGGTCCTGCACCCGCTCAGATCGCCCCGGGCCCACGCAGCGCCCAGGCAGTACGGGACCAGCCAGCCCGCCACCACGTTGCCCCAGGCGTACGTGCCGGGCGCGTCCAGGCCGAACCGGTAGAGGTCGTTGATCAGGACGACGGCGAACGGCCAGAGCGGGTGCAGTCGCGTCACCAGCGGAGTCGCCGCCGTCAGCAGCGCGAAGACCGCCACGAACCAGAGCGGGGACCAGACGAGCCGACAGAGCGCGAACACGGTGTCCTGGTCGGCGCCCAGGGCGAGCATCGTTCCCACCGCGACGGCCCACACGAGCAGGACGACGACGACCGGGCGCAGCAGCCGGGTCAGCCGCCCGCCCAGCCATCGGCCGTGGCTCTCGCCGCGGGCCCGGGCGGAGGCAAGGCTCCTCGCGCCGACCAGCCCGCCGACCGCGAAGAAGACGGCGAGGGTCTGGAACACCCAGGACAGCGGGGCGAGTTCGGGCATGTACCGCAAAGGGCTCGCGCCGTGCAGGGTGCCGCTGTCGGCGACCGTCGCGGTCACCAGCCAGTGTCCGAGGACCACGCCGAGGATGGCGAGGGCGCGCAGGGCGTCGACGGCTCGGTCACGGTCGGCAGGGGTGGCGGAGTCGATCCGCCGGACGAGGTCACGCATGGCGCTCTCCCGCGGGCGCCGCGGCCGGGGCCGGGCCGGCCACGATCCCTGCGATGTTCTTCAGCGGTACGGAACCGCGGCTCAGGTAGTCGCTGTGTCCGCCGTCGCCCGCCTCGAAGATCCGGGCGCCGAACGCGGGCGAGACCGGGTCGGTGCCGAATCCGATGTCCGTGAAGGGGAGCCGGAGCCTCAGGTGCGGCACTTCGCCGATCCAGTCGTCGCCGCCGCGGCCCGCCCAGACGGTGGCTGGGGTACGCAGGTCCGCGGCCGTCGCGTAGCCGGTGCCGGGGCTTCCGTACAGGACGATGTCCCGGACCGGCAGGCCGTGCGCGGCCCTGGCGCAGACGACGGAGCCGTAGGAGTGGCACAGGAGGGTCGTGTTGGCCCCGGGTCTCAGCCCGCGCAGTTCGCCGACGAAGTCCCGTAACGCGGGCGCCGCTTGGGCGGCCCGGCCGGGGGTGAGCGCTGCCGGACTCACCGTGGCGGGGGTGCGGTAGCCGAGCCAGGCGACGACGGCCGTCCCCTCGCCGAGTTCCTGGTGGAGGGCCGAGCCGCCGTCGCGCAGCCGCCCGTAGTGGTCGAAGTCCATGCCCGCGCCGGGGACCAGTACGGCGATCCGCTCCGCGTGCGCCAGGTCGCCGAAGACCTCGGCACTGCGGCCGCCGTCGCGGCCGTCGAAGGTGAGGAAGCAGCGCCCGGGCTGCGCCATGGCGCGCAGCGCGGCGGCCCGTCGGCGGTCGCCGTGGGCGGCGGCGGCGCGCTCGGCGGCCCGGATGTCCGCGCGGGTCGCGGCGTAGCGCTCGGCGAGTGCCTCGGGGGCGGCGGTGCGCAGCGGGGCCTGTGCGCCCGGGGCGGGTGCCGGTACGGCCGCGGGTCCGGCGGCTCCCGCGACGGGCACCGCGACCGATGCGGCCACCAGTGCGGCGAGCAGGCCGCGGCGCAGGCGGGAGGTGCGCGGAGGGGACGGCATGACGGTGTTTCCTTCCGTACCGGACGGCCGGGGCGCCATCGGGTACCGAAGCTAGGGACGCGGCCTCGTAGTCGGCGTCCCGCCAGGGCGTGAAGCTCTCCCGTAGGTCCGGAGGACTACGGGTATGAGGGGGTCGGCCGCCCGGACCCTCCCGGTCTGTCCGGCAAGGGCGTTGACTGGTCATTGGTACAGTCGCGGCCGGATCGTCCTAGAGGAGGAGGCCGACGGACCATGGCGGTGGACGCCCTCGACACCCGCATCCTGCGACTGCTCATCGAGCAGCCGCGGACCAGTGTCCGTGAGTACGCGCGCATCCTCTCCGTCGCCCGGGGCACCCTCCAGGCCCGTATCGACCGGCTGGAGCGGACCGGCGTGATCACCGGTACGGGGCCGGTCCTCTCCCCTGCCGCGCTGGGCCACCCGGTGCTGGCATTCGTCCATCTGGAGGTCACCCAGGGGTACCTGGACGAGGTCGGTGAGGCACTGGCCTCGGTGCCGGAGATCGTCGAGGCGTTCTCGACCACGGGCGGCGGCGATCTGCTGGCCCGGGTGGTGGCCCGCGACAACGGGCATCTGGAAGACGTGATCCAGCGGCTGATCCGGCTGCCCGGCGTGGTGCGGACGCGGACCGAGGTGGCCCTGCGCGAACGGGTGCCGCACCGCCTGCTGCCGCTGGTCGAGTCGGTGGGCCGCGCGGCCACTGCGGGCCCGGCCGCTTCGACGGGCCGGGCGCCCGGCGTGCGCTGACGCCATGTCGGAAGAGCGCGGAACCAGTGCCCGGCGTGCGCTGACGCCGTATCGGAAGAGCGCGGAACCGCCCCGGCCGCGACACCGACCCCGGGGACCTGGTCGATCATCGACCCCCCGGCCCGTCCCGGAAGCCCGGCCGGGCGCCCCCGCCCGGGGCTCGAGCGGAGGACACCGCGGGGGCAAAACGGCCACCGGCAGCTCATGAGCCACCCACGCGCCGAAATCCACTGAAACGCGACGAACCCGCATGGGTCCGCGCGGACCGTACGGGCGGGGTGCGGGGCGTGCCGTCGCGGTCCGGCGGCCCGATATCCTGATCATGCCGCGCGCCCCCCACCTCGCCCCGATCACGGTCGGGTCGCGCCGTGGCAGTCGGAGCGGCCCACAATTCGAGAATGGTGCACAGGTGCTGGTAGCTGGTCGGTACCGCTTGACGTCCCTCATCGGCCGTGGCGGCATGGGTGAGGTATGGCGTGCCGAAGACGAAGTGCTCGGCCGCGCGGTGGCCGTGAAGCTGCTGCTGGGCGATCACGCGGACGAGTCCGCGACCGCCCGGTTCCGTCTGGAGGCCCAGACGGCGGCTCGTCTGAGCCACCCCCATCTGGTGGCCGTGTTCGACTTCGGGGCCTGGGAGAACCGCTTCTTCCTCGTGATGGAGCTCGTGGAGGGCAGGAGCCTGGGCGGTCTGCTCGCGGCCGAGAAGCGGCTCGGCGCCGAGCAGGTCGCCCGGATCGCCGGCCAGGCGGCCGCGGGGCTGGCCGCGGCCCACCGGCAGGGCATCGTGCACCGCGACATCAAGCCCGGGAACCTGATGCTGGACGCCGAAGGCTCCGTCAAGATCGGTGACTTCGGCATCGCCCAGTTCGTCGACGACCCGTCGGCCGCGCTGACCACCACGGGGCAGATCGTCGGCACCAGCCTCTACCTCGCTCCGGAGCGGGCCCTGGGCCGTACCGCCGAAGCGGCGTCCGACATGTACTCCCTCGGCTGCGTGATCTACCAACTGCTGCTGGGCGAGCCGCCGTTCCGCTCGGACACGGCGACCGCCACGCTCTACCAGCATGTCGACGCGGCGCCCGTGCCGCTCAGGCAGCGGGGCGTCGACGTGTCCCCGGCCTTCGACTCCTACCTGCTGGGGCTGCTCGCCAAGCAGCCCGAGGACCGGCCCACCGCCCAGCAGGTCGCCGACTGGTTCCAGGGCGACGCGTGGCGGGGCCGTCCGGAGCCCATGCCGTTGTACGGCACACCGCCCCCGGCGGCGCCGGGCGGTGTGCCGTACGCCTCGGCGCCCGCGCCCCGGTTCGACCCCGCCCCGGCGACGGCCGGCGCGCCGGACGCGGGCATGGCGACGTACCGCCTGCCGCAGACCGGGGGACACCGCCGTCGCCAGGCGGCCCCGCCCGCGCCCGCCCTGCGGTTCGGCAATACCCGGGCGGCGATCAGGCGTCGGCCCAGGGTGGCCAGCGCCATTGCCGGTACGGTCGCCTTCATCGCGGCCGTGTACCTGGGAATGAGCCTGTTCTCCCCGGACTCCGGCCCGGCGGACGCCCCGGACAGCGGTCCCACCGCGAACACCGGGCCCGAGAGCCCGGCGCCACCGGCCCAGGACGGCGGGGAAGACGGGGGCAACGAACAGGACTGAGGGCCGTCACGACCCCCGGCCCAGGCGAAGCGACATGACGCCCCGTCAGGTGAATGCGGCCTCCGCACGGTACCTCGTGCGAAGGCCGCGTACTCGGTCACCCGGTACTCCGCGTAGCCACGCGCGGCGCCCCTCCCGCGCCATGTCCATGGCTCATGGCGCGGGAGGACAGCGAGCACGTGCGCGTGCTGTCCCCGGTGCGCCGGGAGGGCGCTGCCGTCCCGCACGTCGTCCGGAACCGCGCCGCGCGTTGTGCGCAACGCCCTCCTCCCCACCGGTCGAACCGGGCGAGGCCGCATGAAGGAGCGGCTCGCCGGGCATACGACCGGTAATCCGAGTGGAGGTGGTGGCCGTGGGCCGCATCAGGATCGTCCGACGTCCGCAGCCACCGTCACGGCCGCGCCCCCTCGACCTGCGGACCCCGTCCGGCCGTCCCCTGCCGTACTGAGCCCGTGCCCGCGCGGCGCGGGCGCCTGCACCTCTCGGTCGGTTCGGTCAAGAAACGCCTCGACTCCGTCTTCGACAATCTCGGCCCGGCGCGTGCCGTCGGATGCAGCAGGCGTGTGCTGGCGATCCTGCGCCACCTGGAGTGGCCGAGCGAGCTGCGTCCGCGGCGTACGCGTCTTCCCCGCCCCCGTACGGCGGTTGACATCGCGTTGGACCGGTGCCGGACAGCGGGCCCGGTTCCGTGACGGCCGTCCCTGATCGATGATGGGGCCCAGCGCCGCCGTCCCCGGCACGGCACCGACCGACGCGGAATCAGGAAGAAGGGGTCCCCATGCGGGAAGCGACACCGGACCGGTCTCCGTCGGACGAGGGGCCCGTTCGTGGTCCGGACGAGGAGGCCCAGGTCATCGTGGTCGGGGCGGGGCCCGCGGGCTCATCGGCGGCCTTTCATCTGGCCCGGGCGGGAGTCGACGTCCTGCTCCTGGAGAAGTCCCGCTTTCCCCGGGAGAAGGTGTGCGGGGACGGCCTGACCCCGCGCGCGGTGCACCAGCTCATCAGGATGGGTGTCGACATCAAGGCTCCCGGATGGACGCGCTCACGCGGGATGCGCTGGGTCGCCGGGCACCACCGGGTGCTCATCGACTGGCCGTCGCTCGGGCGCTACCCGGACTTCGGACTGACCCGCAGCCGGCACGACTTCGACGACATCCTGGCCCGGCACGCCGTGACCGCCGGGGCCCGGCTGCGCTCCGGGGTGAAGGTGACCGGGCCGTCGACCGACCGGGCCGGGCGTGTCACGGGTGTCACCGCCACCACGACCGCGACGAAGGAATCCCTGGTGTTCCGCGCGCCGGTCGTGGTCGCCGCCGACGGCGCCTCGGCCCGCCTCGCGCTCGCCATGGGTCTGCAACGGGACGGGCGCAGGCACATCGCGACGGCAGCCCGCCGCTACTACCGCAGCCCGGAGCGCTCCCGGGAGGAGTACCTGGAACTGTGGGCCGATCTGCGTTTCCCGGGCAGCGACGACCATCTGCCGGGCTACGGCTGGATCTTCCCCATGGGCGACGGCCGGGTCAACGTCGGTCTCGGCGCGCTGCCCCACCGCAGGCGCGGCTCGGCCGATCTGCGCGCGGCTCTGGAGCGGTGGCTGGACCGCACCCCGCACGCGTGGGGCCTGCGCGAGGAGAACGCCGAGGGCCCCGTGCGGAGCGCGGCCCTTCCGCTGGGCTTCAACCGTCATCCGCTCTACACGCGCGGCCTCCTCCTCGTCGGCGATTGCGGGGGCATGATCAGCCCCTGGAACGGTGAGGGCATCGGGCAGGCCATGGAGGCGGGGGAGGTCGCGGCCGAGACCGCCGCACTCGCGCTCGCCCTCCCGCCGGGCCCCGGGAGGGAGCGGGTGCTGCGCGGCTACCCCGTCGAGATGAACCGTCGCTGGGGACGCTACTACCGGCTCGGCAACACGGCCGCCGACCTCGTCTTCAGCCGGTCGGGATTCCAGCCGGTCCTCAACCGGTACGTGATGGGGTCGCCGTTCCTGCTGAACACCCTCGCCCGGCTGCTGACCAACCTCACGGACCGGCCCTCCCGCGATCTGATCGACCATCTGCTCAACGGTGTCGTGCGCGTCGTCCCGGAACCGAGGGTACGGACCGGCCGCTGAGCCCGGGGGCGTGCCTGCCGGGCGTCGCGACGGGGCAAACGAGTTGCCGGGAGGGGCACCTAGTGCCGTGACCGGCAAGGTTTGCCCGGAAGGAGCGGCGTCCGGTGCGTGCGATCGCAAGGCGGCCGAATGCCCTCGTAGCGGGCTACGTGGGCTTTCGGCCAACGCCGCGAGCGTGCGTGCCGGGCGGTGCGACGGGGCAAACGTTGCCTGATGCGGCACTAGGACCGGCGGCGGGGCTTTCCGCGCCTGTTGCCGCCCTTGGCGCCGCCGGAGGTGCCGCGGCGGCTCTTTCCGGCCGTTTTGCCGACCGACTTGCCGGTCGCCCTGCCCGCGGCTCCACCGGCCGCGGGCTTGCGGCGCGCGCCGCCCGTGCCGGGGCTCTCGCCCTTCGACTGCGGCGGGGTCCTGGGGCGGCCCCGCGTGCTGTTGACGGTCCGCCCGCGGACGATCCCGATGAAGTCCTCCACCAGGTCCGTCGTCTCGTCCTCCGGCCACGACAGGGCGACCCGCGACTGGGGGGCGTCGGTCACCGTCCGGTAGGTGAGGTCCTTGCGGTGGTGGAGGCGGGCGAGCGACTGCGGGACGACGAGGAGCCCCACTCCGGCCGCCACCAGCTCGACGGCGTCCCCCGTCGTGTCGGGGCGCTCGATCGCCGGACGCCCCGGCGGGCGCTCCCATTCGAGGGTGTCGTCGAGCGGGTGCAGCACGATGTCGTCGGCGAGGTCCTCCGCGGACACCTCGTCGGCCGCCGCGACGACATGGTCCTTCGGCACCACGACGACCGTCGTCTCGGTGTAGAGCGGGATCGCGCTGAGCCCCGTCCGGTCGGTCGGCAGCCGCAGCAGCCCCGCGTCGGCGCCGCCGCCCCGCAGCATGCCGGCGGCCTCGGCGGCCGGCACCGCGACGAGGGTCAGCGGGACGTCGGGCAGCCGCTCGTTCCAGATCCGCACCCACTTGGCGGGCGTCACCCCCGGGACATAGGCGAGCCGGAACACGGGGGTTTCTTCGGAGCTGGTCACGCCGCAAGGCTACCGGCCCTGGTCGGACGCGGTGCGCACGCTCGATACCCTGGACACCATGACGTCGCACAAGAGCGCCCAGACGATGAAGCCCGCGACCGCGGCGAAGAAGCTGGGCGTGTACCTCGAGGCCACCCCCGCCGAGTTCCGGGAGGGTGCCGTCTCCCGCACCGCACTGAACGCGCTGCAGTCCGATCCGCCCGAGTGGCTCCGCGAGCTGCGACGCAACGGCCCCCACCCCCGCCCCGTGGTGGCGGCGAAGCTGGGTGTCTCCATCTCGGGCCTCGCCCGCGGCGGGATCACGGACGCGCTCACCACGGAGCAGATCGAGGAACTGAAGAAGGAGAACCCCGACTGGCTCCAGCGGGAGCGCGCCACCCAGGCGGAGGTCCGGAAGGAAGCGGTCCGCATCAAGGAGATGAAGGCGCAGAAGGAGCAGCGCGCGGAACACGTCGGGCGGAGCGCCGACCCGCGCGACTGACTCCCGGCGCGCGCCGGGCCGCGGGGGCTGTCGGACGTCCGGGAGAGCTCGGCGATCAGGCGTGTGGTGAGGTCGGCGAGAGAGGGGCCTCGCCGGACGCCACCACCCGTACGGCGTGGGCGAGTTCCGTGGCCGAGGCGTCCTTGAACAGGAACCCGGAGGCGCCGGCCGCAGCGGCTCGTACACGTACTCGTCCAGGTCGAGCGTGGTCAGGACGAGCACCCTGGTGGTGGCGGACGAGGCGGTGACGCGCGTCGCCTCGACGCCGCCGAGCGGCACCCGTCGCCGCGCGCCCCTCGACAGTCAAAGGACCCCGGTCCCCCTCGGCACCGCCGGCCCCTCGGCCGTCGGAGGACTTCGGTCTCCGTCGACACCGCGCCCCGCTCAGCGCCCGGCGAGCTCCCGCGCGGTCCACGCGATGTGGGTGCGGGAGATGCCGGCCGCGTCGAGGAGTTCGGCACTGGTTCCGGAACCGGGCAGGTCGCGTACGGCGAGATGGGCGACCACCGGGGTCAGGCGTTGCGCGACGAGGGCGGACAGCACGGCCTCGCCGATGCCTCCCTCGGGGTGGTGGTCCTCCACGACGACCAACGCGCCGGTCTCCCGGGCGGCGCGGGCGAGCGTGTCGAGGTCGACCGGCTTGACGGAGTACAGGTCGACGACGCGCGCGGGGACGCCGTCGGCGGCCAGCGCGTCCGCCGCCGCGAGGCACTCGTGGAGGGTGACGCCCGCGCCGACGAGCGTGACCCGGTCGTCGTGGCCGGAACGCAGGGTCTTGGAACCGCCGACGGGGAAGGTCTCGTCGGGCGCGTAGAGGACGGGGTAGGCGCCCCGGGTGGTCCGCAGGTAGGAGATGCCGTCCAGGTAGGCCATGGCGGCGGTCAGGGCGGCGGTGGACGTGGCATCGGCGGGGTAGAGCACGGTGGAGCCATGGACCGCGCGCATCATGGCGAGATCCTCCAGGCCCATCTGGGAGGGCCCGTCGGCACCGATCTCGACACCGCAGTGGGTTCCGCACAGGCTCATGGAGATCCCGGAGACGGCCGCCATGCGGATGAAGTCGTGGGCCCGGGTGAGGAAGGCGGCGAAGGTGGTGGCGTAGGGGCGGTAGCCTCGTGCGGCCATGCCGACCGCCGAGGCGATCATCTGCTGTTCGGCGATGTAGATCTGGAAGTACCGCTCGGGGTGCTCCTTGCCGAAGTCCTCCGCGTGGGTGGAATTGCCCACCTCGGCGTCCAGGGCCACGATGTCGGGCCGGGCGCCGATCGCCGCGAGCGCCTTGCCGAAGGCGACGCGGGTGGCGACGGTGTCGCCGGCCCGGAACTGCGGCAGCACGACCGGCACGGGGGCGGGCCGGACGACCGCGGGGGCCTCGGGCGGCCGGAGACCACGCACGCCGAGGTGGCGTACGCCGCCGAGTTCGGCGACGGCGCGTGCGGCGAGGTCGCCGGGCAGGGCCTTGCCGTGCCAGCCCTCGGCGTCCGCGATCTCGAAGACGCCCTGCCCCTTGACGGTGCGAGCCACGACGACGGTGGGGGCCTGCCCGTCGCGCGCGGTGGTCAGGGCCTCGTCGACGGCCGCGAGGTCGTGGCCGTCGACGACGAGGGCGCGACAGCCGAACGCCTCGGCGCGGCGGGCATAGGCGCCGGTGTCCCAGCCCAGCTCCGTGGGACCGCGCTGGCCGAGGCGGTTGACGTCGATGATCGCGGCGAAGTTGGCCAGACGGTGGCGGCCCGCCTTGTCCAGGGCCTCCCACACCGAGCCCTCGGTCATCTCGCTGTCGCCGCACAGCACCCACACGTGGTACGGCTCGTGCTCCAGGTCCCGTCCGGCGAGCGCGATGCCGACCCCGTACGCGATGCCCTGGCCCAGGGAACCGGTGGCCGCGTCCACCCAGGGCAGCACCGGGGTGGGGTGGCCCTGGAGGCGGGCACCGGCGCGACGGTACGTGGTCATCAGCTCCTCCTCGCCGATCGCGCCGGCGGCGAGGAACATCGCGTACAGGAGGGGTGAGGCGTGCCCCTTGGAGAAGATCAGGTGGTCGTTGGCGGGGTTGCGCGGGTGCTGCCAGTCGTAGCGCAGATGGCGCGTCATGAGGACGGCCATCAGGTCGGCGGCGGACAGGCTGGAGGTCGGATGCCCGGAACCGGCGGAGGTGCTGGCCCGGACGGAGTCCACGCGCAGTTGCTGGGCCAGTTCGAAGACCTCGTCCAGGCCGCTGTCGGGTCCGAGGGCGGTGCGGGTGTTCTCGGCCGTCATCACGGCCTCCTCTCGTTCCTGTCCCCCGCTTCCTGTCCCCTGCTCCTCCCCTGCTCCCGTTTCGCGCCCTTCGAACCGGAGGGTCCTGTTCCGCGTTCCCGGGCGGTCCTGTTCCGCGTTCCCGGGTGCCCCGCCCGTGGCCGTCGACGCGTGGCCAGGGGGCGGGGCACGGCACCGTGCCACTTGCCGACCGTATGTCCCGGGCGCGCGGCCCGCGATTCAGGTGCGGGCCGGTCCGACGGTGCGGTCCAGCAGGTCCAGCAGCGCGGTCCAGTGGCGTTCGTCCGCGGCGTGGTCGTACGCGGCGGTGTCCGCCTGGGTGAATCCGTGCCGTGCCCCGGCGTAGACCTCACCCCGGTGGCGCACGCCCGCCGCGGTCAGGGCCTCGTCGAGACGGGCGATCTGTTCGGGCGGCAGCGCGGGGTCCTGGTCGGCGTGGCCGAAGTACAGCTCCGCGGTGATCCGGTCGGCGAGCAGGTGGGGGCTGTCGGCGGATTCGGTGGCCAGCCGCCCGCCGTGGAAACCCGCGGCGGCCGCGATCCGGTCCGGGTACGTTCCCGCGGTACGCAGCGCGAGGCCGGCGCCCATGCAGTACCCCGTGACGGCGACCGGTCCGTCGGCGGCCGCGGGGCAGTCCGACAGCCAGGTCAGGTAGGCGTCCGCGTCGCGCATCGCCAGGTCGGGGGTGAGCGACCGCATGATCGGACCGAGGCGCTCGAAGATCTCCGGGCGCGCGGCCGGATCGATGAAGTCGGGCAGTTCGGTCACCGGGGCCCGGCCGTGCCGGTGGAAGACATTGGGGACCAGGACGGTGTACCCGGCACCGGCGAGACGGTCGGCCATCCTCCTCAGCTGGGGGCGGAGCCCGAAGGCGTCCATGTAGAGGAGGACCGCGGGATGCGGTCTTCCGTCGTCCGGGTGGACCAGACAGGCGTCGGCGACGCCGTCCTGCGTGGCGATGTCCACGGACGTGCCGTGCACGGCGGTCATGGGTGGGTTCCCTTCACTTCTCGCTTGTGGTGGCTCTTCGCGTCGTTTCCCGCTCGCGGCGGTTCGCCCGCTCGGGGCGCGGGCCGGCGCGTGGGGTCGCCGGGGCGAGAGGTGGCCGGCGCCCCGGCGGGCGCCGACGGCGCCGACCATGTCACGGGCGCTGCTCCGGCCCCCCGACTCGGTATCGTCGTTCGGCAGCCTCGGTCGAAGCACAGTACTCGGGCGGACAGCAGGTGCGGTTTCCGGCAGGGGACCAGGACGGTGAAGGGTTCGGAACCCCGATGACAGACAACTCCGACATGATCGAATTCGTTCGGGCGCGTCTTGCCGAGGAGGAGCAGATCGCGCAGGCGGCGGGCGGGGACAGCTGGCGCTGCCCGTCCGGGGCGTCCGGGGAGGTCCACGACCGGACCGGCGCCATCACGTTCAGCCTGCGCGGTCACGGTTTCGATCAGCACATCGCCCTCCAGGACCCGGCGCGCACACGCCGTCGCATCGAGACGAGCAGGGTGCTCCTCAACGAGTACGCGGAGGTCGCCGACAAGGACACCGACCGTCCCGCGTACGACTTCTCGTCCGGTCGCGCGGTCGGTCTCGGTTTCGCCGTGCGGCAACTGGCCGCGGAACACGCGGGCCATCCCGACTACCGGGCGAAGTGGCTGCCGCGCTTCATCCATTAGCGCGGCGCGGCTTCCGTCCCCGGACCGGATCCACCGCGTCGCCGGGTGCTCGATCGGCGGCAGCGCGGGTATACATCTCCTGTCGTCACCGGCCCGGGGACTGCACCCGAGGGAGCGATGCCCATGGAACGGACCACGTGCTGTGTGGTGGGCGGCGGCCCCGCCGGAATGGTCCTCGGACTGCTGCTGGCCCGGGCGGGGGTGGCGGTCACGGTCCTGGAGAAGCACGGCGACTTCCTGCGCGACTTCCGTGGCGACACCGTGCACCCGTCCACCCTGGGGCTGCTGGAGGACCTGGGGCTGGCCGGGCGGTTCTCCCGGCTGCCGCAGCGGCGGGTGACGAAGGTCCAGGTGCCCATCGGCCCGAACCGTTCGCTGGTCACCGTCGGCGACATCGGCGCGTTGCGCGGCCCGTACAACTACATCGCGATGGTGCCCCAGTGGGATCTGCTGAACCTCCTCGTGGACGAAGCCGGGCGGGAGCCGTCCTTCTCCCTGCGGATGAACACCGAGGCGATCGCGTTCCTGAGGGAGCGCACCGGCGCGCCCCGCGGCCGGCCGAGGCCACGAGATCCGGGGCGGGTCACCGGGGTGCGCTACCGCACGTCCGACGGCCGCGTCGGCGAGCTGCGCGCCACCCTCACCGTGGCCTGCGACGGCCGGTTCTCACTGGCCCGGTCCTTGCCCGAGCTGGGGCTGCGGAGCTTCGCCTGCCCGATGGACGCCTGGTGGTTCAGGCTGCCGCGTCGCGACGGCGACCCGCACGGGCTCGTGGGAGGCGTCGGCGACCGGTTCTTCAGCGCCATGATCGACCGCGGGGACTACTGGCAGTGCGCCACGCTGATCCAGAAGGGGACCGACGCCCGGCGCCGCGCCGCCGGCCTCGACCGGTTCATGGACGAGTTCGCGGCCGGCGTCCCCTGGCTCGCGGACCGTGTGCACACACTCGGCTCGTGGGACGACGTGAAACTGCTCGATGTACGGCTCGACCGCCTGCGGCGCTGGCACCGCCCGGGACTCCTGTGCATCGGCGACGCCGCGCACGCGATGTCACCGGTGTTCGGCATCGGCATCAACCTCGCCGTCGAGGACGCGGTGGCCGCCGCCCGTTATCTCGTCGGGCCGCTGCGCGAGGGCACGGTCGGCCTGCGGACCGTACGCCGTGTCCAGCGCCGCCGCCTGCCGACGACCGCCGCCACGCAGGCCCTCCAGCGCTTCGCGCACAGGAACGTCATCGAACCGGTCCTCTCGGGCCGCCCGGCGTTCGGCGACGCGCGGCGCGCCCGGCGGCTGAGCAGGCTCGTCACGACCTCGCGGCGGCTGAACCGCCTGCCGGCGTACTTCTTCGCCTACGGTGCCCTGCGCGAGCGCCCGCCCGCCACTTCGGTGCGCGGACCGCTGACCGCTGACCGCTGACCGCGAACCGGACACGGGCCCGGGCGCCGGGCGCCGGCGGGACGCGCACCGCCTCCGACGCGCGCCGTCCGGTACCCCCGGTGTCGAGCACGCGAAGGTGTCGCGCGCAGGTGCCGGGCCCACGGTGGTACCGGACCCACGGGGGTGAGAGGCGCGAAGACGTATCGGGCGCGAAGACGTATCGGGCGCGAAGACGTCAGGCACGCGCCTTGCGGGCCGACATCCAGGCGTGGACGAGCACTCCCACGAAGAGGAACAGCACACCCTGATAGACGGCGGCGTAGCCGGAGCCCGCGAGGAGCCACATGGAGAAACCGAAGGCGGCCAGGGCGAGCGCGGCGTCGCGGGCGAGGCGGGCCGGGCGGACCCGGTCACGCCGCCCCGAGGCGAGAAAGTACAGCTGGGCCGCCGTCGCCAGGAGATACGGGACGGTCGCGGTGAAGGTCGTGACCAGCACCAGGATCTCGAACACCCGGGCCGTCCCGGCCATGTAGTTGTAGACGGTCAGCAGCGAGGCGAGCACGACCGCGACGAGCACGCCGAAGGTGGGCACACCTCTCCGCTTCACCACGAAGCGGTCGGGGAACAGTCCGTCGCGGGCGGCGGCGTACGCCGTCTGGGCGCTGAGCAGCGTCCAGCCGTTGAGCGCGCCCACCATCGACACGAGCGCCGCGCAGGCGACCGCCGCGCCGCCCCAGGTACCGCCGAACATGGCGTCGACGGCGTCGGTGAAGGGTGCCTTCGACGTGAGCAGCTCGTCGTGCGCCACGGTGCCGAAGACGGCGAGCGTGCCCAGCAGGTACACCAGCGCCGCGCCGAGCGTGCCGAGGACGGTCGCTCGCCCCACGTTGCGTCGCGGGTCACGCACCTCCCCCGCGCTGACCGCCGCCGATTCGACGCCGAGATAGCTGAAGAGCAGGATCGCGGCGGACGCGGAGACCGCGCCGATGGCACCGCCGTCCGTGGCCTGGAAGGGACCGAGGTTGTCCGCGTCGAAGAAGAACATCCCGCCGACGGCGACCAGCAGCAGGGGCACGAACTTCAGCACGGTGGAGACGAGCTGCACCGCGCCCACGTAACGGGTCCCGGCGAGGTTGGCGAGAGCGGGCACCCACTGCACCACGAGTGCGCCGGTCATCATCAGCCATGGCGAACCGTGCAGGGGCAGCAGCACGTCCAGGTAACCCACGGCGGTGACGGCGAGCGCCGCGTTGCTCACCCAGGAGGTGATCCAGTACGACCAGGCGGCCAGGAAACCCGCGAAGTCGCCGAATGCCTCGCGTACGTAGACGTACGGCCCGCCGGTGCGCGGGGCGCGCCGCGCGAGCCGCCCGAAGACGAGCGCGAGCGCGATGGCGCCGAGCGTGAGCACTCCGAAGGCGACGAGGCTGATCGTGCCGTACGGGGCGACGGACGCGGGGAGCAGGAAGATCCCGCCGCCGATGATGTTGCCCATGACCAGCGCGGTGGCCACCGGAAGCCCGAAGCGCCTGGCGTGTCTGCTGCCTGCTTCCTCGCGTTCCGGTGACTGCGAGGACTTCGGCGAGTCCGGGAGGGCCGGGACAGCCCCCGGGGACGAAAGGCGCCCCGTCCGGACGGGGGCGGGGCCCTCCTTCGGGGCCGGAGCCGATGGTGGAACGGTTCCGGTGTCGCGCATGGGGTGGTGTGCCTTTCCTGGTTCTGGGATGCCGTCGCCCGCTTCCGCGGGGCGGCGCCACGGCCCCCGGCCCGTGCCGCGGCGGCGGCAGGCGTGCGGGCACACACCTCTGCGGTGGTCATCACCCGGGGATTGCCTCCATGCTCGGATATCGGACACCTCAGACAAAATCGCCGGTGAATATTCACCGAGGCGCCCGCTTCGACCGGAAAACGAACGGATCCGAACGTGTGATTCGGCGCATCCTTCACCAGACGCGTCGGCGCCCCCTCCGCCGGGCGCACACGAACGGAAGACGCGTCGACAGCCCCCACCACGTCCGGCACAGTGACCGTCCGTGACGAGCAGCGAGCTGTGGCGTCTCGGCTTCGACACCCGCCCACTCGCGGCGTTGCCGGAATCGCCCACCCAAGGGCTGTCGCGTACGAGGGCGACCCTCCGCCGCGCGATCGCACGCACCGGACGCAGGGCGGCCCGGCCTCCGGCCGAACACCGCCGCTGCGAAGTCGGTCCCTGCCGGATGCGGCGCTAGGGACCCGCGTGCACCTGGCAGGCCCACAGGCTCGGGGTCTGCGGGTACGTGTCGCGCACGGTGCGCACGGCCCGGTGCAGGGCCTCGGCCGTGCGGGCGACGTCGAGTGTGCCGTCGCCCGTGTCCAGGGCTTCGTAGACGCTCAGCGCGACCTCGGCCCCGATCGCGTCGTCGACGTGCCACAGTGAGCCGACCACGTGGGGGAAGCCCGCCATCTGGAAGGCGCTGACGATGTGCACGGCCTCGTCGGCGAGCTCGGGACTGGTGCGCAGGGTGTCGCAGGCGGAGAGGTAGGCGAGCCGGACCGAGGGCAGCCGCAGCCGGGCCAGGTCGCGCACGGTCAGCGGATGTTCGGCGTGGTCGTGCAGGACGAGCCTGCTGCCGGAGGGACGCTCCAGGTCACCCAGTGCGTGGCAGGCGAAATGCGCGTGGGCGCGGTGGTGCAGGGCGGAGACGACCGCGCAGTGGGTGGCGTCCGCGTCCGCCAGCAGCGCGGCGCCGGGCAGGAGGCGGGCCAGTCGGTCCGCCTCGCGGCGGGCGCCCGGGAGCGGGGCCTGGCCGGTGGCCTGCGCGACGCTGACGACGAGCGTGCCGGTGCCCGCCGGGCGGGCGGCGCGGCGACGGGCGTGGTGCAGGGCCCGCAGCGTCGGTGTGTACGAGGAGACCACCCGGTCCAGGGCGCCGGGAGCGTCGGCGGGGGCCGCCGCGTGCAGGGGCAGCATGCCCAGCAGACCGCCGGGCGACCACCACACGCGCGTGGCCGCGGGGACGTGGTCGAGGACCGGGCCGGTGGCCGCATGCCACAGCCAGGCAAGGGTCTCCCGGACGTCCCGTTGGGCGCGCTGCGACTGCTTGCGGGAGGTTCCGGGCGTCTCGATGCGGACCAGCGCGTCCTGGAAGACCTGCCGGCGCGCCGTCGTCGTCCGCTGGTCGAGCCCGGGGAGGGGCAGGGCATCGATGGAGTGCTCGGTGACGACCAGGGCGTGGCTGCCGTACGGCGAGACGTTGATCAGGACGACCGGGCCCGCCGCGGCGGTCGCGCGCAGTTCGCGCTCGTCCCACTCCCGCACCGGGCGCAGCATGCCCAGATCGGGGTGCTCGGCGCGGATCCGGTCCGTGAGGTCCCGCCACTCGGCCGCCAGCCGCTGCCGCAGATCGGCGCGGGCATCGGGACCGGGCGGCCCTTCCTCGAGGAACTCCCGGGTGTCGGTCGCGGTGTCGAGGGCCTCCCGGAGCTCCTCGAAGCGGTCGGCGAGGTCCGGCGCAATCTCCCGCAGCCTCGTCAGATCGCTGTCGGCGTCGAAGGCATGGGAGAGGATCACACCTCTGGCCTGTTCGAGCAGGCCGACCGCGAGGCCGGGCCGGCCACAGCGCACCGCGCAGGCCACCGCGCCGGCACCCAGCCCGACGGTCCTGCTCAGCAGGAACTCCTGGTCGTCGCGGACGAGATGGCGTGGCGCCACGGAATGCAACAGGTCGACCGCCACGGCATAGCCGTCCAGGGCACCTTCCCAGTCACCCAGTTCCGCCCGGACCTCGCCCCAGGCCCGTGCCGCGTCCAGGCGCATGGAGGGCGCGCACTGCTGCTCCAGGGCCGCCGCCCGGAACACGTCGGCCGCCTCGACCAGATCGGCCCTGCGGCGACGGCGGCCGGGCCCCAGGCCGCACAGCACGTGGCCGAGGTTCGTCAGGCGCAACGTGCGCTGGGGGTGACCGGGCGGGGTGGACTCGGCCGCCCGGCGGTAGAGCGCGGCCACTTCGTCGCGGGCCGTCGACGACAGCAGGGTGCGGGGGCTCAGGAGCCGTGCCCCCGCCGCGACCGTCAGGGCACCCGGCAGGTCGGGCGAGTTCGCGGGCAGCGCCGCGACCACCGCGTCGGTCAGCTCACGCGCCTCGCGGGCGTCGCCGAGCCGCGGCGTGCGCGCGCAGCGCGTCATCAGGGCGATGGCGAGGTTGTGACGTCGGCGCGGCAGCCGCGGGTCACCCTCCGGGGTGAGGGCGAGCGCTTCTCTGAACAGCGGCACCGCCTCGTCGAGCCGACCGACCGGGTCGGCGGCGCGTTCGAGGCCGGTGAGCAGACCGATCCCCGTCGAGCTCAGCAACGCCGCCTGGTGCGCACGGCCCAGGCCGGGCAGCGCGGCGGCCCGGCGCCGGCACTCCTGGGCCTCCCGCAGGTCCTCGCCGTCCTCGGTGAGCTGGTGGCGCAGACCCAGCGCCGCGCCGAGGTTGAGCAGCCGCAGCCCGAGCATCTGGTGGCCTTCGGGGGTGAGCGCCACCGCTTCCCGAAGGGCCCGTACCGCCTCGTTCAACTCCTCGGGCTCTCCGGAGCGTTGATAGCCGGAGGTGAGCACGAGTCCGAGATCGTTGAGCGCTGTGGGACGGTCCGGGTGGCCCGGCGGCGTGAGCGCCTCGGCCTGCCGCAGTCGGCGCAGCGCTTCCGCCAGGTCCTGCCTGTTCGCCTCCGGGTCACGGCTGTAGCGGGTGTACAGGGCCATCGCGGGGGCGAGAAGCGGTGGTTGAGGGCCGTCCGACGCCTCCGAGGGAGCGGTTGCCCGGGCAGTGAGGTCGATCGCCGCGTCCAGATCGGCCTGAGCTCCGGTCGCGACGGAACGGGCGCGCAGGGCGTTGCTCAGGGCGTTGCGCAAGACGTCTGCGTGACCGGGATGCGTGGTCGCCCGAAGCGCCTCGGTCAGCACGGCGACCGCCTCGTGCAGGTCCTCGACCCGGCCCGTGTGCTGTGCCCTCAGCACGAGGGCCATGCCCAGGTCGTAGCCCGTCGGCGCGGCTTGCGGATCGCCGGGCAGTGCCCGGCGGCACAGCTCCACCAACTCGTCGCACTCCTCGGGTGTCGCACCCTCGCGCTGTCGCAGCAGCAACAGCGCGCTCCTGAGGACGCCGAGGCCGGGGGACGGACGGGGACTGCCCGGGGGTGATTGGGCCACTACGTCACGCGCGATGCCGACCGCCTCGTGCAGGTCCTCCGGGTCGTACGAGCGCAGGTAGCGGTCCAGGAGCCGTCCGCTCAGAGCGTCGAGGGCGAGGAGTCGCTCGGGCGAGTCGGCCGGGATCTTCCTGAGGACGCGGTGGACGAGCCGGACCGGATCCGCGGCCTCGAAGTCTCCGGGCACGTCGCCGAACAGGTCCCCGAACGTCCAGGTCGTCCCGGCGCGATCCAGCAGCCGGGACAGAGCAGCGCGCCGGTCCGCGTACCGGGGGTCGTACTCCGGCGTCGCGAGGACGGCGAGGCTGCCGTGCCCGACCGCGGTGGCGAGCCGGATCTCGGGGGAGGGCGTCATGGCCTCGAGCGCAGCAGCCAGTTCGTGGAGCCGACGGACGTCTTCGGAGGCGTCCGTCGGCGGGTCGTGCTGACGTCCCTCCGCCGCGATCACCGACGCGGCGCAATGGGCCGCCCACTCGGCGGGTCCGTCCGCGTTCGCCGGGTCGGGGTGGATGGCGGGATCGGTGGCCGCGTAACCCGCCGCCAGTTCCGGCGGCACCAGCCGCGGATCGGCGACCCAGACCGGGAAGAGCAGTGTTCCGGCCATGCACCCGTGGACGACGGCGCGATCCCCGGGCGGGCCGACCATCGCGCGGGCGGCGCACAGCCAGCCGGCCGTGTGCCGGGCCTCCATGTCGGCCCTGGCGTCGGCGGTGCGCAGCAGTCCCCGGAGTTCCGCGTCCGACTCGGGGCCGAACACCACGTCCCCGTCCACTCCCCCGTCCGCCGTCCCGGCCCGCGCGAGTCGCGCGCGGATCTCCTGCAGGAACCAGTTCCGGTCGTACCTCACCCCGCCGCTCCCCCGCTGTCCGCTCTCGTTGTCGCATCCGCTCACGCCCAACTCTGCCCGATCTACGGCACACTTGGACCATGACCGCGTCTTCCGACTTCCCTCAGGCCGACCACAGGGCGACAGCGGCGTTGTGCGTCCTGCTCGGCTCGCCGGACAATCTGCGCCAGCCCGGGGTCCGGGAGGCCGCGGAGCGCGCGCGGGACCGGCTGCGGTCCGGTGCGGACGCCGACGAGCTCGCGACCTGCTATCGCGCCCTGGACACGGCGTTGCGTCAGGCCGGGGACGCCCGCGGGCTGGTCAACGAATCCCGGGGCTGGACGGCCCCCGGCGTCGCGCCCCACATCAAGGTCGCCGTGTGCCCCGGACCGGCCCAATGCCCCCGCGTCGAACGGGCCCGCGACCTGCTCCCCGCCCCGCACTGCGCGGTCAACGGCACTCGCATGCACAAGGGCCGACTGGGCTCCGCCCAGTGATCCCGCTCCCATGAACCCCCTCCTCGCCACCCTGGGCGGCAAACTCACCGAACGCTGGCTGAACCTGCTGGTGCTCCCCGGCGCGCTCTTCCTCGCCGTCACGGCCGTCGGCGCCACCCTGGGTCACCGCCACTGGCACGACGTCGACCGGCTGCGCACCGTCCTGGACGACCTCGCCGCCCGCCCCGCCCTCGACCGCGCGGGAACCGCCGCGCTCCTGGTCGCCCTCTTCCTGCTCGTCGCGACCGCGGCCTCACTCGCCGCGCAGTTCCTCGGTGGCGGGATCGAGCGGTACTGGCTGCGTTTCGGGCGGGACCCTCTGTCGCGCGCCCTCACCGTCCGTCGCGTCCGTAGGTGGAGGGAGAGGGAAGCGAGGCTCGACGAGGCCGTCGGCCACGCCCACCGAACAGGCGCCGGGCCCCACGACGCGGTGATAATCCCGAGCGGCACACTGGCACGGATCCAGTCCCTCACCGAGGCCCGCGACCGTGTGTCACTGCGCGAACCGGCCCGTCCCACCTGGTATGGCGACCGCATGCAGGCGACGGCCGACCGTGTCGAGGCGGCCTACGGAGCGGACCTCGCCGCCCTCTGGCCCCGGCTGTGGCTGATCCTCCCCGAACCCGCCGTACGCCATGTCCAGTCGGCCCACGACTCGTTCAGCGCCGCCGCCCGCCTCGCCGCCTGGGCCATCGGCTACGCCCTCCTCGCCTGCTGGTGGTGGCCGGCCGTGCTGGCCGCGCTCGGCTGCGCGGCCGTGGCCCGCTCCCGCGCACACACCGCCCTGGAGGCGCTCGCGGGCCTCGTCGAGGCCGCCGTCGACGTCCACGGCCGTGAACTGGCCACCCGGGTCGGCCTGCTCTCGCCGGACGCGCCGGGACTGCTGGCCCATGACACCGGGGACGGGATGTCGGCGGTGTTCAGGAAGGCCGAGTGACCATCGGCGGTCCGCGGCACCGACGCACCCGCGCCATCCCCCGGCCGGTGCCGGCCCCTGGTCGGCCCACCCGGTGAGCGGTCGTGTCGGCCGGCTACTTCGACGGTCCACACGTCCGCTCCACCCTGAACGAGAACCCGTTGAGTTTCTGATCAATATCCGAAAAGCGGTTGGGCACCATGACGTACCGTGCGTCTTGTGGCCTGCCGCTGTTGCCGGTCGGACCGGAAAGTCCAACGGATTTCCGGTCAGCTCCGTTGCGTGTCAACGGCAGACGGGAATCCCGCGTGACGCATTTCGCGCGGGCTCACCCCGAAGCGCTGCCGGAATGCCGTGCTGAGCGCGCTGGAGGAGGAGAATCCCGACGCATATGCCAGCTCGGTGATGGTCATGTGCCGGTACGCGGGCGCCCGCAGCCGGTCCCGTACCAATCGCAGCCGCTCCTCGCGGATCAGTGCGCGGGGGGTCGTCCCGGCTTGTTGGAGAGCCAGCTGCACCTGGCGCAGCGACCAGCCCAGGGCTCGCGCCATGGTGGCGCCGGTCAGGTGGGGGTCGGCAGCGTGCTCGCGGGCGTACCGGCGGACCACGCTCTCCACCTCCGTCAGGTGGCCGGGCGGGGTGGGGCGGTCGTCCCCCGCGGCGAGCATGCACAACAGCTCGACCAGGCGTTCCGACACCGCGTCGAACTGGCCGCTGGTGAGGGCGTCGCGCTCCTCGTGCAGGCCGGTCAGCATGTCGCCCACCACCCGGCCCAGGCCCGAGCGGAGGTCGAGGCCCAGGGTGAGCGGCGACGACCGGTTCAACCGCCCGTTCACCTCCGGGGCGGGGATCGACATGATGAACGCCCGCATCGAGGCGGCCTGCAGGACCTCGAACGGCACGCCGAAGCTGAGCAGGCACCCGGTGTCCGGGACCAGTCGCAACTCCTGGTCGTTCTGGCGCAGCAGCAGCTCTCCGGCGACCGGCAGCAGCAAGCGGTAGTCCTCGTCCGGGCTGTGCCGTACGTGGCTGGTGGTCCGGGTGTACGTGATCGTGTCCGACCACCACTGGACGAGCTGATAGGTGGCGGTGCGCTGGCGGATCGTTCCCGCGCGGAAGTCGTCGGTGCGTGGGTATCCGTAGGCCATCCGGTTTTGATACGACGTCACGTGCTCGCCCCAGAATTCGGCGCGCTCACGCGACGTCACGTCCCGGGTCGTGCATGAAGTCACCGTGTAGGTTTCCAAGGCCATCGAAACACCTCTCACCGCGACCTTCTCACAGTGCGTACAACCAGAGTCGGTTCTCACGCTCATGGCATGAGGCCCCGGTAGTGCCGCAACAGTGTAGTGGACGGCGTGCGATCCGGGCGGTGCGTCGGGCGCCGCTCGATACGCACATGTGTGGTGGAACTCGTTGTGTTGCGCGTGGTGTCAACTTTCCTACGCGCACGCACAATTCCGGGCGCGCCATCCAGTCCTACGGTTGGTCGCGGGACCCGACTGTGCGCTCGGGCGGGGCGGGTCCTCGCCGACCGAGACGGGGCGCCCCGCGGCCGTTCCGAGGGCTTTCCCGTCATCCCTGGTGAATCAGCGTGCGGCATCGGATGCGGTGCAGCGCAAGGCGGAGGGACACCCGAACAGTGGATGTGTTCGGGCGTTTCCGACGACGCGGCGAGGCACCGTAGCTGACGCCGCACGCCCGCCAGGGATTACGGGACAGCCCTTGGGGGAGGAATCCGCGGGCTTCGTGCCGCAGGCCCGAGTACGTGACCGAGGGACAAGATGGCGAACGTCGAACTGATCCAGAACCCGTGTGGGCAAGCGGCATTTTGCTCCGTTCCGAGAGGTCCGGTGGCCCGTCGGGCCTGGGGACTTGTGGTGACCGCGGGGGTCGTGGGCACGAGCGCGGGAGTCTTCGGAGTCGTACCCGCGGCCGCGGAGCCCGTGTCGCGCACACTGCGGTACACCTGCTCGGTTCCGATGGTCGACGAGCGGCGAGGCACCGTGAAGATCGACTCGGACGTCCCGAAGTCGGCGACGGTCGGCATGCCCACACCGAAGTTCGTCATCCGTGCGGCGGTGCCGGTCGACGCGGCTGACGCGCAGGAGTTGCGGAAGGCGGGCATCAAGACCATCACGGGCACGGTGGACGCGAAGGTGCGTGTGACGGCGCCGGGCGGCGAGACCGACCTCAACGTGCCGTTCCAGGTGGCCAGGACCAGCGTTCCGGCGTCCGGACCGTTCCAGGTCAAGGCGACCGGTGTCGCACCGACGCACACCTTTACCCGACCGGGTGGGGCGAGAATCACCGTCGGCGACCTGACCGCGCACGTCACCGCGAGCGGCGGCATCGTGACCCTCGAGCTCGACCTGCCGTGCAGGCTGGATCCCGGGCAGAACAACGAGGTGGCGTCGTTCGATGTCGCCGGGGCGGGAACGACGACCGGTCCGGCTCCGTCCGGAACGGCTGATACGGCCACCTCGGGCACTGCCGGGTCACGGAACCCGAGCGACGACGCGAGGACGGACACGACCCCGGAAGGCTCGGCCGACCCCTCCGGCGCCATGGCCGAGAGCGGCAGCCGGGGCACCAGGAGTCTGATTCCACTGGCCGCGGGGTCCGCCGTCCTGGGCACCCTCGCCGTGGCCGCGGCCTTCCGCTTCCGCTCACGCCGCAGGTGACCAGGGGAATGTCCGACACCGTACGCCCCACGCGGTGGGGCTGGTCGGCGCTGACGGTGTCGGCGCTGGTGGTGTCGGTCGCCATGGCCGTCCGGGCGGGAACCGGGGACGTGGACCCGGGCGGGTTGGCGGTCGGGATGGTCAGCCTGATGCTGTCGGTAGCGGGCCTGGAGCAGGCCAGGTCCTCCCAGGCCCGGGAGGACGCCGACGCCGCCGGGCTCGCCGACCGCCTCGCCGTCGACATCAGGAAACGCGAGGAGGAAGCCCGCCAGAGACTTCTCGGCGGCAGCGACCGCACCATCGACATCGAGTTCGTCCACCTGCCCTCCCGGGCCCACCGGGCTGCGGACGCGGCGCCCCACGGCACATTGGAGGAAGTCGCCGCCTACTACCGCGCTCTTGGGTCCGGCCGACTCGTCATCACCGGCGCGCCCGGAGCCGGTAAGACGGTGCTCGCCCTCCACCTCATGCTGCTTCTGCTCACCGACCGGACGCCGGGCGGCCCCGTTCCCGTACGGCTGTCGTTGTCCACCTTCGACCCCGGCCGGACCAAGCTCGACGACTGGCTGGCCGACCAGCTCGCCCGCGTGCACCGGCTGCGCCCCGCCGCGGCAGCCGTCCTCGTGCGAGCCCGTATGGTCCTTCCGGTGCTCGACGGCCTCGACGAGATGGACGCCAGGGAGGATCCCGGGCTCGGCTCCCGCGCCGCGGCTGCCCTGGAGGCCATGAACAGCTACCTCCACGGCACCGTCAAGGGCCAGCTCGTCCTCACCTGCCGCAGCACCCCGTACGCCGCTCTCGAAGGCGCGGGTCTGTGGGCGCAGGACGCCTCCCGTATCGACATCGCCCGCGTCAGCCTGGCCGCGGCCGAGGCGTTCGTCACCGCCCGGGCCATCGACCCGGACCGCTGGGCACCCGTCCTGGACGCACTCCGCGCCGCCCCGGACAGCCCGCTGGCCCTGGGCCTGTCCACGCCCTGGCGGCTGACCCTGGCGCTCGCCGTCTACGACGAGCGCGACCCCGAGCACGGCTGGGTCCGTGACCCCGCGGAGCTTCTTCGACGTGGCCTGCAGACCCCCGAGCAGATCCGGGACCACCTGCTGGATCTGTACATCCGCGGTGCCTCCCCGACGGACGACACCGCCGCGCCCTACACGCGGCAGCAGGTGTGCGTCTGGCTGACGGTCCTCGCCCGCCACCTGCGCAGCAACGCCGGTGCCCGCGAGGTGGCCGGACGCCGTCTGTCGAGCACCGACCTCGTGCTCCACGAATTGTGGCCGCTCACCGGCCACCGCCGCGCCCGCACCGTCCACGTCCTCCTGACATTCGCGGTGTGGGCCGTTGCCGACCTGCCCGCGGGCCTGCTCGACACGTGGAGCGTGTACGTGACGAACGTGATGCTCATGGTGGCGGGCAGCCTTCTCGTGGGACTCCCTCCCTGGCCGATCCCGTCCCGGCTGGAACGCATCACGGTCGGAACGCGTGTCGGGCGACGCCAGCTCGTGAACGGGCTCGTGGGCGGGCTCTTCTGGGGAGGGCTCGTCGTCGTGCTCGACATCGGAAACGTCGTCGGACCGGTGATCGGGCTCGTGTACGGATCGGTGGTGGGACTCGTCGGAGGGGCGACCGTCGGGGCCGGACTGGCGGGCGTGCTCTCGGACGCACCCGAGATCCGCAGGCCGCAGGGGCTCACGTCGCCGCGCCGCATGGTGCGGGACGACCTGGTGACCGGGCTCATGACCGGCCTCGTCGTCGGGCTCGGGTTCGTCCCCTTCTACTGGTTCGCGCTGAGCCCCGTCCTCGCGTTCGGTGCGGTGTTCATCTACATGGCCCTGTTCGGCCTCGGTGGCGGGCGGGTGCTCGCGCTGGTCTACAACCGCCTGTTCAGATGCGGCTACCGGGGCGCGCTCGACGTGCTGTTCAGGCCCTGGCGCGCGTTCGGACCGCTGTTCAGGACAGGGGCCGGCCCGGCCCTCGGAGCGGCTGGGGTCCGCTACGTGGCTCTTCTGCTCTGCACTCGCCGCTGGTGGTCCGACCAGCCACTGCCCTGGCGCCTCGGCCGCTTCCTCGACTGGTGCTGCGACGCGGGTCTGATGCGCACCGCCGGGATCGCCTACCAGTTCCGCCACCGCGAGCTCCAGGACTTCCTCGCCGGCGACGACATCCGCCACGGCCCGCCGGGCGGCCCCGTGTCCGCGTGAGCCCCGGCCGGCTGGTCGGTCACAAGGGGCCCGCCGCTACGCACCAGGTGCTCGGGATCGAAGGTGTTCACTGCTCCAGCAAGGGCGGCAGGGCCTGGGGTACTCCGGCTGGGGTACTCCTTTGTCACGGAGCTTCCCGGGGGCTGAGCAGGAAGATCCTCACCCCCGACAGGGTTAGTAGAAGCGTGAACAACACTGAGCCGGCCGCAGCGCACATGGTCGATGTCGTCGTGATAGGCGCCGGACAGGCGGGGCTGTCCGGCGCCTACCATCTGCGGCGCGTGGGCCTGGAACCCGACCGTGACTTCGTCGTGCTGGACCACTCCCCGCGCCCCGGCGGCGCCTGGCAGTTCCGCTGGCCCTCACTGACGTACGGCAAGGTGCACGGCGTGCATGCGCTTCCCGGCATGGAGCTGACCGGCGCCGACGACGACCGGCCCTCCTCCGAGGTGATCGGCGCGTACTTCGACTCCTACGAGCGCACCTTCGACCTGCGGGTCCACCGGCCGGTGGACGTGAGCGCCGTGCGCGAGGGCGACGGTGGCCGGCTGCTCGTCGCGACGTCCGAGGGCACGTACGCCACCCGCGCCCTGATCAATGCGACCGGTACCTGGGACCGGCCGTTCCGGCCCCGCTACCCGGGGCAGGAGAGCTTCCGCGGGCGGCAGCTGCACACCGCGCACTACCCCGGGCCCGACGCGTTCGCCGGTCAGCGGGTGGTGGTGGTCGGCGGCGGCGCCTCCGGCACCCAGCACCTCATGGAGATCGCCGAGGTGGCGGCCGGGACGCACTGGGTGACGCGGCGTCCGCCGGTCTTCCGGGACGGGCCGTTCGACGAGGGCCGGGGACGGGCCGCCGTGGCAATGGTGGAGGAGCGGGTGCGGCGCGGGCTGCCGCCGCAGAGCGTGGTGAGCGTGACCGGACTCCCGTTGAACGACGCCGTGCGACGGGCCCGCGCGGAGGGAGTGCTGGACCGGCTGCCGATGTTCGACCGGATCACGCCGACCGGGGTCGCCTGGGACGACGGCCGGACGGTCGACGCCGACGTCATCCTCTGGGCGACCGGGTTCCGGGCTGCCATCGATCACCTCGCACCGCTGAGGCTGCGCGAGCCCGGCGGCGGAATCGGGATCGACGGCACGCGGGCGGTCAGGGACGGGCGCGTCCATCTCGTCGGATACGGGCCGTCCGCCAGCACCATCGGCGCCAACCGGGCGGGGCGGGCCGCGGTGCGCGAGATCACGCGGCTCCTCGCGGTACCGGAAGCCGACACCGGCCGCGCGGTACCGGGCTCCAGCACCAGCACGGTCCCGGGCACGGACACGAGCACGACCACGGGTGCCGAGGCGCGGACCCTGCGCCGTGGTGCGCTCGCGCCCGCCACGGCCTGACGGTCGCCCACACGGGGCCCGACGCCTCGGCCCGCTCCGGCGACACGCCTTCCCCGCACCGCCCCATCGACCGGTACGACAGACAGCTCAACCCACAGAACACACGAACAAGGGATCGGGTGTTCGCTGGAACGTGTGATCGCTTCGCATTTTGTTGCTCAGCACCCCCGCGACGACTGATGATTACAGGGCGCAAGCAACGGGCTGCAGACCGCGACTGCGCTGTCCCACATATGCATTCATGTACAAGGAGAAACACCTCATGAACATCCTCACCAACCTGCTCGCCGGCATCGTCCACTTCGTGGGTTGGCTGGTCTGACCATTGCTCCGCCCGGCGCCGTCGCTCCCCGTCCCACGGGAGCGGCGGCGCCGCCGCGTGTGCGGGCCGCCCCGGGCCGCACACCCGGCCCCGATCAGGTCGTGACCGGGGCTGGACGAATGTCCCGCCGGACGAGCGCGGCATAGCGACCGTCCTGTCGGAGCAGCTCGTCGTGGGTGCCGCGTTCGGCCGTCCGACCGCCGTCGAGGACGACGATCTGGTCCGCGCCGCGGACGGTGGAGAGCCGGTGCGCGATGGTGATGGTGGTACGGCCCGCGGACAGCGCGTCGATCGCCTGCTGCACGGCGAATTCCGTACGGGTGTCCAGGGCGCTCGTCGCCTCGTCGAGCACCAGCACCGGCGGATCGCGCAGGATCGTACGGGCGATGGCCAGGCGTTGCTTCTCTCCGCCCGAGAAACGGTGGCCCCGCTCCCCGACCAGGGTGTCGTAGCCGTCGGGCAGTGCGGCGATGTGGTCGTGGATCTGCGCCGCGCGGGCGGCCGCCTCGACCTCGGCATCGCTCGCGTCCGGTTTGGCGAAGCGCAGGTTGTCGGCGACCGAGGCGTGGAAGAGATACGTCTCCTGGGAGACCACCCCCACGGCCCGCGCCAGGGTGTCGAAGTCGAGATCGCGTACGTCGACACCGTCGATCGTGACTCGGCCGCCGGTGACGTCGTAGAGCCGGGGCACCAGATGGCTGAGGGTGGACTTGCCCGACCCGGTGGGTCCCACGATCGCCAGGCTGCCGCCCGCCGGTACGGTCACGTCGATGCCGCTGAGGGTCGGACCGTTCTTCTCGTCGTAACTGAAGTCGACGTGCTCGAAGCCGACCTCGCCGCGGATCTTCTCCAGCCGGACGGGGTTCTCGGGCTCGGTGATCTCCACGTCGAGGTCGAGGTATTCGAAGATCCGCTGGAAGAGCGCGAGGGACGTCTGCATCTGCACTCCGGTGGAGAGCAGGCTCACCGCCGGCCGGAACAGCGCCTGCTGGAGCGAGACGAACGCGACGAGCGTGCCGATGGAGACGGCCGGACCGCCCGACTTCAGGGCCAGCCCCGCCGCCCAGTAGATGACCGCGGGCATGGCGGCCATGACGACGCCGATCGTGGCCATCCGCCACCGCCCGGCCATGCTGGAGCGCACTTCGAGCTCGACCAGCTTCTCCGACTCCTCGGCGAAGCCCTCGGTGAGGGAGTCCGCCCGGCCCATCGTCCGGCCGAGCAGGATGCCGCTGACGGAGAGCGACTCGGTGACCGTCGCCGCCATGGCGGCCATCTGCTTCTGGCGGCGGGTGGTCATCTTCTTGCGTTCGCGGCCGACCTTGCGACTGATCCACACGAAGACCGGCAGCAGGAGGAGCGAGACCAGGGTGAGCCGCCAATCCAGCGCCAGCATGGCGAGGACCGTGGCGACGACCGCGGTGAGGTTGGAGACCAGTGAGGTCGCGGTGGAGGTGACGGTCGCCTGCATGCCGCCGATGTCGTTGGCGATGCGGGACTGCACCTCGCCGGTCCTCGTCCGGGTGAAGAAGGCGAGCGACATCCGCTGTAGTCGGGCGTAGACCGCGGTGCGCAGGTCATGCATGACGCGCTGGCCGACCGTGGTGGAGATCAGCGTCTGCAGGACGCCGAAGACGCCGTTCATCACGGCGGCCAGGATCATCCCGAGGGCAAGCAGCGACAGCAGGCCCGTACGCCCGCCCGGTATGGCCGTGTCCAGGATCTCGCGCAGCAGGAAGGGCGAGGCGACCGACACCAGGGACGAGGCGCCGACGAGCAGCCCCACCAGGGCGAGCCGACCGCGGTAGGGACGGAAGAGGCGCAGGATGCGACGCACCTCGGCGGGCGGGCGGTCGCCGTCCCGGGGCGGGGGCGTCCAGTTGATCTCGTCGGGTTTCATGGGCTCCTTCGACGGGTGCGGGGTGCGCGGCGGCCCGGGGACCCGGGGTCCGGCCGGTCCGGCCCGGGGTCGAGGTCGGGTCCGCGACCGGTTCAGGACCGGTTCAGAACCGGTTCAGAACCGGGAGTTCCGGCGTTTCGAGAGCATAGCTCATTGTTACCTTCACTCACAATGAACGAGGTCCTGATAGTGTTCCTCCATGGATTCCTCCGACGCAGACGGCGTGCTCGCCGAGCAGTTGTTGCGGGTGACCCGCAGGCTCCAGCGGATCCAGAGCCGCCAACTGGAGCCGATCGGCATCACGCCCGCGCAGTTCCGGCTGCTGCGCACCGTGGCGCATTACGACGGTCCGCCCCGGATGGCGGATCTGGCCCAGCGGCTGGACGTCGTCCCGCGCGCCGTGACCAGCCTGGTCGACGGCCTGGAGGCCGGCGGCCGGGTGCGCCGCGCGCCCGATCCGGACAACCGACGGGTGGTCCGGATCGAGATCACCGAGGAGGGCCTCACCACCCTCCGGTCGCTGCGCGACGCGCGCCGGGCCGCCGCGGAGGAGATCCTGGCCCCATTGACCACCCATCAGCGCGAGGTGCTCGGCGGGCTGTTGTCCGCCCTGGTCGACGGCATGCCGAAGCGCCACTGCTAAACCTGTGGGAACGCGCGTACGCCCGGTCGGTGCCCGACACACACCGGCCGGACGTACCGAACGAACAGCACAGAACCGCCGAGGAGAGCCCGACATGCCGCTGCTGGAGCCGAAGCCCGAAGCACTCCGTCCCGGTGCGGTGCGCACGCCGTCCCCGGACCGGGTCCCCGACCGGCGGTCCTCGGGCACGCCGGAGCCGCTGCGCAGCGCGCTGGTCGGCCTGCTGGGGCCCGAGAAGGTGCTGTGGAAGGTCTCGGACCTGGTGAAGTACGCCTCCGACGCCAGCCCGTACCGGTTCGTCCCGCAGGTCGTCGTGGTCCCGCAGGACATCGCCGACGTCTCGGCGATCCTGTCGTACGCGCACGAGACCGGCCGCGAGGTCGTCTTCCGGGCGGCCGGCACCAGCCTGAACGGCCAGGCGCAGGGCGAGGACATCCTGGTCGACGTGCGCCACCACTGGGCGGGCATCGAGGTGCTGGACGGCGGCGCGCGCGCCCGTGTCCGGCCCGGGACGACGATCATGCGGGCCAATGCCACGCTCGCCCGGTACGGCCGGCTGCTCGGCCCCGACCCGGCCAGTGCCATCGCCTGCACGGTCGGCGGAGTCGTCGCCAACAACGCCTCGGGCATGACCGCGGGCACGACGCGCAACTCGTACCGCACCGTCTCCTCCCTCACGTTCGTGCTGCCGAGCGGCACGGTCGTCGACACGGGCGCCCCCTCGGCGGACGAGGACCTGGCACGGGCCGAGCCCGAGCTCTGCGAGAAACTGCTGGCGCTGAAGGCGGAGATCGAGGCGGACACCGGGCTGACCGCACGCATCCGCGCCAAGTACGAGATCAAGAACACCAACGGCTACCGCCTCGACGCCTTCCTGGACGGGTCGACGCCCGTCGAGATCCTGCGGGGACTCATGGTCGGCTCCGAGGGCACCTTCGGCTTCATCTCCGAGGTCGTCTTCGATACGCTCCCACTCGACCGACGCGTCTCCACCGGTCTGCTGTTCTTCCCCTCCCTGACCGCGGCGGCGGCAGCCGTGCCACGGTTCAACGAGGCGGGGGCGATCGCTGTCGAGCTGATGGACGGCAACACGCTGCGCGCGTCCGTGAGCGTCCAGGGCGTGCCCGCGGACTGGGCCGGGCTGCCGAAGGAGACCACGGCGCTGCTGGTGGAGTTCCGGGCCCCGGACGAAGCGGGACAGGAGGCGTACGAGCGGGCCGCAGCGCGCGTCGTCGAGGGGCTCGACCTGGTCGCGCCCGTGGCCTCGGTGACCAATGAGTTCACCCGCGACGCCAAGGTCGTCTCGGGTTACTGGAAGGCCCGCAAGGCGTTCGTCACCGCGGTCGGCGGATCGCGCCCCTCGGGGACGACGCTGATCACGGAGGACTTCGCGGTGCCGCCGTCCCGGCTGGCCGACGCCTGCGAGGCCCTGCTCGCGCTCCAGGCGGAGCACGGTTTCGACGCCGCCGTCGCCGGGCACGCGGCGCACGGCAACCTCCACTTCCTGCTCGCCTTCGACGCGGCCAAGCCGTCCGACGTCGACCGCTACGCCGCGTTCATGGACGACTTCTGCCGGATGACGGTGGAACGCTTCGACGGCTCGCTGAAGGCGGAGCACGCCACCGGCCGCAACATCGCCCCGTTCCTGGAGCTGGAGTGGGGCCCGAAGGCCACCGAACTGATGTGGCGCACGAAGCAGATCATCGACCCGGACGGGGTGCTGGCCCCGCGCATCGTGCTCGACCGCGACCCGAAGGCCCATCTGCGCGGCTTGAAGACCATCCCCGAGGTGGAGCCGGTCGCGGATCCCTGTATCGAGTGCGGCTTCTGCGAACCCACCTGCCCCAGCCACGACCTGACCACCTCCCCGCGCCAACGCATCGTCCTGCGCCGGGAGATGATGCGGCAGACGGGTGGCTCACCGGTGGAGTCGCGGCTGCTGGACGCGTACGGCTACGACGCCGTCGACACCTGCGCGGGCGACTCGACGTGCAAGCTGGCCTGCCCGGTCGGCATCGACACGGGCGCCATGATGAAGGACTTCCGCCACCAGCGGCACTCGCCGCGCGAGGAGCGGATCGCGGCGCTCACCGCCAAGAACTTCAAGGCGGTGGAGGCGGCGGCACGGCTCGCGGTCGCCGCGGCCGACCGGATCGGTGACCGGATCGGCGACGGACCGCTGGAGACCATCACCGGGCTCGCGCGCAAGGCCGTACGCCCCGATCTGATGCCCGAGTGGCTGCCCGAGACCCCGGGCGCCGCCGCCCGGAAGCTCCCCCGCACCTCCCGCGTCGGGGCGAAGGCCGTCTACTACCCGGCATGTGTGAACCGCATCTTCGGGGGCCCGGAGGGCCATCGCGGCCCGTCGCTGCCGCAGGCCGTCGTCGCCGTCTCCGCCCGCGCCGGAAAGCCGGTGTGGATCCCGGACGACGTCGCGGGCACCTGCTGCGCGACGATCTGGCACTCGAAGGGGTACGACGAGGGCAACACCGTGATGGCCAACCGCATCGTGGAAGCGGCCTGGGGCTGGACGGCGGGCGGCCGACTGCCCCTGGTCGTCGACGCCTCGTCCTGCACGCTGGGCATCGCCCACGAGGTGGTGCCGTACCTCACCGACGACAACAGGGAGTTGCACCAGGAGCTGACCATCGTCGACTCCCTGGTCTGGGCGGCGGACGAGTTGCTTCCCGAGCTGACGGTGCTCCGGAAGGTCGACTCGGCGGTGCTGCATCCGACGTGTTCCATGCAGCACCTGGGCGATGTCGAGCAGTTGCGCACGGTCGCGGAGGCGTGCGCGCACGAGGTCGTGATCCCGGACGACGCCGGATGCTGCGCCTTCGCGGGCGACCGCGGGATGCTCCACAAGGAGCTGACGGCGTCCGCCACGGCCAAGGAGGCGGCGGAGGTCAACACCCGTGAGTACGACGCGTACCTCTCCGCCAACCGCATGTGCGAGATCGGCATGGACCGGGCCACGGGCCGCTCCTACTACTCCGTGCTGATGGAACTGGAGCGGGCGACGCGGCCGGGAGCGGTCGTGCGCTGACCCACGGGAGTCGCCCGACGGCCGCCTCGCGGCCGGTCGTGCGACGGCCCCTTCGATGTCCCCACCCGCCGGGTGGGTCCGGTCGTGACCGGGCCCACCCGGCTTGCCGCCGCCCCCGCCCGGGCCCGGGCGGACGACGGGGTCCGGCGCGCACGGGCCGGACCCCGTCGCCCTTCTCCCGCGTCGGCAGCGCGGCTTAGGCGAGTCCGGCACGGCTCCCGACGGAAAATCGATTGCCTTGGCCGACATGACGGGGCGAACCTGGGGCGGTTTGCGGCATTCTCCGAACGCTCCGGCACACCGACCCCTGGGACGTCATGAAGATTCGCGATCTTCCGTACTCGGATCCCGGCGTCCCAGACGTCCGCTCGGGCCCGCGCTTCCTGCTCTGGCTGGGGCGCCGTCAACTGCGCGGCCAGCTCAAGGCGATGGGGTGGGGGCTGCTCCACCAGTGCGCGCTCGCCGGGATCTCGCCCGCGGTCGGTTTCGCCGTGCAGGCGGCCGTCGACCGTTCCGGCGCCCGGCTCGCGTGGGCGGGCGGCCTGCTCGCCGTCCTGGGCGTACTGATCGCCCTGGGCGACACCATGCTCCACCGAACCGCCGTCACCAACTGGATCACCGCCGCCGCACGCGTCCAGCAGTTGCTGGCGCGCAAGACCGCGGAGCTGGGTTCGGCACTGACCCGCCGCGTCGCCGCGGGCGAGGTCGTCGCCGTCTCCACCGGTGACGTCGAGAAGATCGGCTGGTTCGTCGAGGCGCTCTCCCGCTTCGTCGCGGCCGCCGCCGCGATCGTGCTGATCTGCACGGCGCTCGTCGTCTATCTGCCCTCGCTGGGCGTCCTGGTGACGCTCGCCGTGCCGCTGCTGGCCCTGGCCGTGCTGCCGCTGCTCCCCCGGGCCACCCGTCGTGCCGATCTCCAGCGCGAGAAGGCGGGACGGGCGACCGAGCTCGCCTCGGACACGGTGGCCGGGCTGCGGGTGCTGCGCGGGATCGGCGGCGAGGGGCTGTTCCTCGGCCGCTACCGCCGCGCCTCGCAGGAGGTCCGCCGGGCGGCGGTGCACAGCGCGCGGATGTGGTCGCTGATCTCGGCGGTCCAGGTCCTGCTGCCGGGTGTGCTGCTGATCTCGCTGGTCGGGTACGGGGCGGCACTGGCCCGCGACGGCCGGATCGAGGTCGGCCAACTGGTCACGGTGTACAGCGCGGCGACGCTGATGCTGTTCCCGCTCCGCCGCGTCGAGGAGATCGCGATGGCGTACTCCTTCTCCCGGCCGTCCGCCCGGCGCGCGGTACGGGTACTGTCCCTGCGCCGCGCGGACCCGTCCGCGGCCGCGGGCCCACCGGCGGCCGACGCACCCTTCGGCGATCTGTACGACCCGGTCACCGGGCTGCTGGCACCGGCCGGACTGCTCACCGCGGTGGTCTGCGGCGATCCGGACGAGGCGGGCCGCCTGGCCGAGCGGCTGGGCGGCCACGCCGACGTGCGCACGGGAACGGGCCCGGACGACACGACCGGCGCCGGCCCGGACGAGGGCGCCTCGGAGCGAGGGACGGCCGGTGCCCTGACGGGCCCGGAGCCGTCGTCCGTCCTCCTCGGTGGCGTGCCCCTGGACGAACTCCCGTTGGACTCGGCCCGCTGCGCCGTACTGGTGCAGGACAAGGACCCGGTGCTGCTCTCCGGCACCCTGCGCGAACTACTGGACGTCCCGTCGTCCGGCCGGGTGTCCGCCGAGGAGGCTCTGTCGGCCGCCCGGTGCGGCGATGTGCTGGACGCGCTGGCGCAGGCGCCCACCGCCTCGAACGGCGACCCGATGACGGCGCGCGTCACCGAGCGCGGCCGTTCGCTCTCGGGCGGGCAGCGCCAGCGCCTCGCCCTGGCGCGCTCCCTGGTGACGGACCCGGAGGTGCTGGTCCTCGACGAGCCGACCTCGGCGGTCGACTCCCACACGGAGGCCCGGGTCGCCGCCGGTATCAGGGAGGTACGCCGGGGCCGCACCACCGTGGTGCTCACCTCCTCGCCGCTGCTGCTCGACCCGGCGGACAGGGTGGCGCTGGTGCACCGCGGCACGATCGTCGCGGCCGGAACACATCGCGAACTGCTGGACGCGGAGCCGCGCTACCGGGCGGTGGTCACGCGCGGGACGGACGAGGAGATCGCGGGCCGGGCCGCCCGGGGGCCGCACAGGACGACCGAGGGAATCGAGGAGCGGACATGATCGGCGTCGCGAGACCCGCGTACGACCCGGCGGCGCCGGAGTCGGCGACGACCCTGCCGGTGGGCTCCCCCGCCACGGTGCGGAGCTATGTACGGGAGCTGCTGCGGCGCCATCGCGGGCCGTTCGCGCTGCTCGTCGCGTTCAACGCCGCCGCCGTGATCGCCTCGGTCGTCGGCCCGTACCTGCTGGGCGGACTGGTCGAGGACCTGTCCGAGGGCGTCGAGGACCTGCGTCTGGGGCGCGTGGTCGGGGTCTTCGCGCTGGCGTTGGTCGTGCAGACGGTGTTCACCCGGCTGATGCGGCTGCGCGGCGCGATGCTCGGTGAGGAGATGCTGGCCGATCTGCGCGAGGACTTCCTCGTGCGGTCGGTGCGGCTGCCACCGGGTGTGCTGGAACGCGCCGGGACGGGCGATCTCCTCTCCAGGATCACCACGGACATCGACCGGCTGGCCGAGGCGATGCGCGAGGCCGTGCCGCAGCTGACGATCGGCGTGGTGTGGGCCGGTCTGCTGATCGCCGCACTCACGGTGACGGCCCCTCCGCTGGCGCTCTGCGTCCTGGTCGCCCTGCCGCTGCTGATCCTGGGCTGCCGGTGGTACTTCCGGCGGGCGCCTTCCGCGTACCGTTCGGAGGCCGCCGGGTACGCGGCCGTCGCGGCGGTCCTCGCGGAGACGGTGGACGCCGGGCGGACCGTGGAGGCCCACCGTCTGGGCAAGCGCCGGGTGGCCCTGTCGGACAGGCGCGTCCAGCAGTGGACCGCGTGGGAAAGGTACACGCTCTTCCTCCGCTCCGTGCTGTTCCCCGTCGTCAACGTCACCTACGTGCTGATCCTCGGTGCGGTGCTGATGCTGGGCGGCTGGCTCGTGATCGAGGGCGTGCTCACCGTCGGACAGCTGACGACGGGCGCTCTGCTGGCGCAGATGATGGTCGACCCGATCGGGCTGATCCTGCGCTGGTACGACGAGTTGCAGGTGGCGCAGGTGTCGCTGGCGCGGCTGGTCGGCGTGCGGGACATCGAGCCGGACGCGGGCGACGCCGGGACCGTACCGGACGGCCGGGACGTGCGGGCCGACGAGGTGCGCTTCGGTTACCGCGCCGGGCTGGACGTCCTGCACCGGGTGTCCCTGGACGTGGCTCCGGGCACGCGCCTCGCGCTGGTCGGTCCGTCCGGGGCGGGCAAGTCCACCCTGGGGCGGTTGCTGGCCGGGATCTACTCGCCGCGTACGGGTGAGGTGACGCTGGGCGGGGCGGAGTTGTCGCGGATGACGGCGGAGGACGTGCGCAGGCATGTGGCGCTGGTCAACCAGGAGCACCACGTGTTCGTCGGGTCGCTGCGGGACAACCTGCTGCTGGCGCGCACGGGCGCCGAGGACGCCGAGCTGTGGGCGTCGCTCGCGGCGGTCGACGCCGACGGCTGGGCGAGGGCCCTGGAGGAGGGGCTGGACACCGAGGTCGGCTCCGGCGGCCTGGCGCTGACCCCGGCCCAGGCCCAGCAGATCGCTCTGGCCCGGCTGGTCCTGGCCGATCCGCACACGCTGGTGCTGGACGAGGCCACGTCGTTGCTGGACCCGCGGGCCGCCCGGCATCTCGAGAGGTCGCTGGCCCGGGTGCTGGAGGGCCGTACGGTCGTGGCGATCGCCCACCGGCTGCACACCGCGCACGACGCGGACGTGATCGCGGTGGTGGAGAACGGCCGGATCAGCGAGTTGGGCAGCCATGACGCGCTGGTGGCGGCGGACGGCGCGTACGCGGCGCTGTGGCGGACCTGGCACGGCTGAGGGTCCGGGGCCTCGCGGCCCGGCGCGGCCGATCCGCCGGGTCGCCACCTCTCCGGCCGCGCCGCCTCCTGGCCCCGGGTCCGTGGCCCCTCGGGATCCGGCCGCACAGTCCGCCGCGGGCCTCTCGCGCAACGGGCCGGCTCGGTCGTCTCGCGCCGGCCGGGGCACCGTCCGCCGCGGCAGCCGGACGATGTCGCGGCGGTCAGATGACGTTCAGCGCGGCCGCCCCGCCCAGTCCGCCGAGCACCATGAACACCGGCATCAGCACCTTCAGCTCCACCCAGCTGCCGGCCCTGAACCGCATGGCCTTCGGCGGTCCGACCGGGTACCAGCGCTTGCGGCCCACCGGTATCGGCCACAGGATCGGGCAGCCCGAGACGGTCAGCGCGTCGCCGATGTCGTGGACGAGCGCGCCGAGCACGATCGGCAGCCCGAGCCACAGGTACTCCTGGCCGGGGGCGGTGAACAGCCAGTCCGATCCGTTCCCGGGCTGGTCCAGTACACCCGCCAGGATCCAGGCACTGGTGGCGCCGAGCAGCCACACCAGCACGTCGCTGGAGACCCGGGCGGCCCGCCACAACAGTCCTTCGACGGCCAGCACCAGATGGACGAAGAGGATCCCGAGGACCGCCCACCGGCCACCGGTGATCGCCGCGACGGAGGCTCCGGCACCCACCAGAACCGCCCACAGCCACGTGTGGGTCAGGGTCCGATGGCCGCCGTTCCTGCGCGGATCGCCGGAACCCCGGGTCGCCTTGTACACGGCGTGCGAGAGCGCGTCGACGACCTCGCAGAGCCACCGGGAGACCGGTCCGAAGGAGCGGGAGATCGTCGCGGACTTGTGGTCGAGGTCCGGGGCGAGCGCCGCTCCGGCGGTGATCAGCGCCCCGACGACGAGCACCGGCCACGGCATCGGGTGGTCCGTCGCCGAGACCGCCGCACCCACCCCCAGCCAGGCAGCCGCCCCGGACAGTGAGTGTGCCGGTCCCATCATGGTGCTTCCCGCCCCCAGTTTCGTGTGGCCGCCACGACCGCCGCGGCGCAGCCGAGTTGAGTGGGAAAGCGTATCGTCCGTGATCTTCATATGGTCGTCCGGTTCCCTCATCCGGGCGGAAGGCAGGCAAGATGGGTGCGTGACCCTTATCGATCAGCTGCCCCCGACCGACGACCCCGACGCCCTCTTAGAGGCTTTCTCGTCATGGACCGAGACCCGGGGCATCACCCTCTATCCCGCTCAGGAGGAGGCGCTGATCGAGGTGGTCTCCGGAGCGAACGTGATCCTCTCCACCCCGACCGGCTCCGGGAAGAGCCTGGTCGCGGCGGGTGCGCACTTCACGGCACTGGCCCAGGACAAAGTCACCTTCTACACCGCGCCGATCAAGGCACTGGTCTCGGAGAAGTTCTTCGACCTGTGCAAGCTGTTCGGTACGGAGAACGTGGGCATGCTCACCGGCGACGCCTCGGTCAACGCCGACGCCCCGGTGATCTGCTGCACGGCCGAGGTGCTGGCGTCCATCGCGCTGCGTGACGGGAAGTACGCGGACATCGGCCAGGTCGTGATGGACGAGTTCCACTTCTACGCCGAGCCGGACCGCGGCTGGGCGTGGCAGATCCCGCTGCTGGAGCTGCCGCAGGCCCAGTTCGTCCTGATGTCGGCCACGCTCGGCGACGTCAGGATGTTCGAGGAGGACCTGACCCGCCGCACCGGTCGCCCCACCTCCGTGATCCGCTCGGCGACCCGGCCGGTCCCGCTCAGTTACGAGTACCGGCTGACCCCGATCACCGAGACCCTCACCGAGCTGCTGGACACCCGGCAGTCGCCGGTCTACATCGTGCACTTCACCCAGGCCGCGGCCGTCGAGCGGGCGCAGTCGCTGATGAGCATCAACATGTGCACGAAGGAGGAGAAGGAGAAGATCGCCGATCTGATCGGCAACTTCCGCTTCACCACCAAGTTCGGCCGGAACCTCTCGCGCTACGTGCGCCACGGCATCGGGGTGCACCACGCGGGCATGCTGCCGAAGTACCGGCGCCTGGTGGAGAAGCTCGCCCAGGCCGGTCTGCTCAAGGTGATCTGCGGTACGGACACGCTCGGCGTCGGCGTCAACGTCCCCATCCGCACGGTGCTGTTCACGGCTCTCACCAAATACGACGGCACCCGTGTGCGCACGCTGCGCGCCCGGGAGTTCCACCAGATCGCGGGCCGTGCCGGGCGGGCCGGTTTCGACACGGCGGGCTTCGTCGTCGCGCAGGCGCCCGAGCACGTCATCGAGAACGAGAAGGCCGTCAAGAAGGCGGGCGACGATCCGAAGAAGAAGCGCAAGGTGGTCCGCAAGAAGGCGCCAGAGGGCTTCGTCGCCTGGTCGGAGACCACTTTCGACAAGCTGATCCAGTCCGATCCGGAGCCGCTCACCTCCCGCTTCAGGGTGACGCACACGATGCTGTTGTCCGTGATCGCGCGACCCGGCAACGCCTTCGAGGCGATCCGGCGCCTCCTGGAGGACAACCACGAGCCGCGCAAGGCGCAGCTGCGCCACATCCGCCGCGCCATCGCGATCTACCGCTCGCTGCTGGACGGCGGCGTGGTGGAGCGGCTCGACGAGCCGGACGCGGAGGGCAGGATCGTCCGGCTCACCGTCGATCTCCAGCAGGACTTCGCGCTCAACCAGCCGCTGTCCACCTTCGCGCTCGCCGCGTTCGACCTGCTGGACCCCGACTCCCCCTCGTACGCCCTGGACATGGTCTCCGTCGTCGAGTCGACGCTCGACGACCCGCGCCAGATCCTCGCCGCGCAGCAGAACAAGGCACGGGGCGAGGCGGTCGGGCAGATGAAGGCCGACGGCGTCGAGTACGAGGAGCGGATGGAGCTGCTCCAGGAGGTCACGTACCCGAAGCCGCTGAGCGAACTGCTGTGGCACGCGTACGACGTGTACCGCCGCAGCCACCCCTGGGTCGGCGACCACCCGGTGTCGCCGAAGTCCGTGATCCGGGACATGTACGAACGCGCCATGACATTCACGGAGTTCACCTCCCACTACGAGCTGGCCCGCACCGAGGGCATCGTGCTGCGTTACCTCGCGAGCGCGTACAAGGCGCTGGAGCACACCATTCCGGACGACCTCAAGTCCGAGGACCTCCAGGACCTGATCGCCTGGCTCGGCGAGATGGTCCGGCAGGTGGACTCCAGTCTGCTCGACGAGTGGGAGCAGCTCGCCAACCCGGAGCTGGAGACCGCCGAGGAGGCGCAGGAGAAGGCCGACGACGTGAAGCCGGTCACGGCCAACGCCCGCGCGTTCCGGGTGCTGGTGCGCAACGCGATGTTCCGCCGGGTCGAGCTGGCCGCGCTGGACCAGGTCGCCGAGCTGGGCGAGCTGGACGCCGGGTCGGGCTGGGACGAGGACGCGTGGGGCGAGGCGATGGACGCCTACTGGGACGAGTACGACGACCTGGGCACCGGTCCGGACGCGCGCGGCCCGAAGCTGCTGAGGATCGACGAGGACCCCGCGCACGGCCTGTGGCAGGTCCGGCAGACGTTCGCCGACCCGAACGGCGATCACGACTGGGGCATCAGCGCGGAGATCGATCTGGCCGCCTCCGACGAGGAGGGCCGCGCCGTCGTGCGCGTCACCTCCGTCGGTCAGTTGTGAGGGCGTACGCCGTGAGGGCCGCGCCGCTGCGAGAGTGGAGACGAACCGTATGACGAACCCCGCCGAGCGGCTGGTCGACCTGCTCGACCTGGAACGGATCGAGGTCGACATCTTCCGGGGGCGCAGCCCCCAGGAGTCCCTGCAACGGGTGTTCGGCGGCCAGGTCGCCGGGCAGGCGCTGGTCGCGGCCGGCCGGACCACGGACGGGGACCGGCCGGTGCATTCGCTGCACGCGTACTTCCTGCGCCCCGGGCGCCCGGGGGTGCCGATCGTCTACCAGGTGGAACGCATCCGGGACGGGCGGTCGTTCACCACTCGCAGGGTCACGGCCGTTCAGCAGGGACGGGCGATCTTCAGCCTGACGGCGTCGTTCCACCGTCCGGAGGAGGCCGGTTTCGAGCATCAGCTGCCGCCCGCCCGGGAGGTCCCCGACCCCGAGGAGCTGCCGACGGTCGCCGAGGAGGTGCGCGCGCACCTCGGGGTGCTGCCGGAGGCGCTGGAGCGGATGGCCCGCCGCCAGCCGTTCGACATCCGGTACGTAGACCGGCTGCGCTGGACGCGCGACGAGGTGAAAGGGGCCGATCCACGCAGCGCGGTGTGGATGCGCGCGGTCGGACCGCTGGGCGACGATCCGCTGGTGCACACCTGCGCGTTGACGTACGCCAGTGACATGACGTTGCTCGACGCCGTCCGGATCCCGGTGGAACCGCTGTGGGGACCGCGCGGCTTCGACATGGCGTCGCTGGACCACGCGATGTGGTTCCACCGGCCGTTCCGGGCGGACGAGTGGTTCCTCTACGACCAGGAGTCGCCGATCGCGACCGGCGGACGGGGACTGGCGCGCGGCCGGATCTACGACCGCTCGGGCAATCTGCTGGTGTCCGTGGTGCAGGAGGGGCTGTTCCGGGCCCTGGACGGCTGAGCGCCGTCCGGGCGGGGGTCAGACACCGGGCAGCGGCTCCTGTTCGACCTCGTGGCGGCGGGTGCGGATGTCCGGCGGCGCGGGGTGCAGTTTGGCGTCGCAGGAGGGGCCGAGGCCGCTGCGGCGTGACTCCGTTCCCGTGAGGGGACGGCCGCACAGGCGGCAGCGCACCACCCGTCGGCGGGGCGTGCCGTCCTCGGGCGCGGGCTCGGCACCTGGTTCGAAGAGGGGTTCTGCGGGGTTCACGGCACGATCGTCCCAGGCGCGTGTCTTCTCTGCGACTTCCAGCGCCGCACGACGGAGGAGTTCACGGGTGAGCGGCGCGCTGGGACGACGCACCGTGGGTCGAGCGGCGGCGCGCGGCTGCGCCGGCGGCACCGGTCCGGAGCTTCGACGGCCGGCTGAGCGCCCCTGGGACGACGAACACCGGTGAGCGCGCCGGGTCGCTCCCGGGCAAACCGGCGTTCGAGTTCGTGTCGATCAACTCGCGGGGAGGACAATCGCTGTTGGAAGCCACCCTCACAAGGAGCGCCTCATGACGCTGTACGACATCCCCCTGCGCACCCTCTCCGGCGAGCCCACCTCACTCGCCGCATACCGCGGCCGTGCGGTCCTGCTGGTGAACGTCGCGTCCCAGTGCGGGCTCACGCCGCAGTACGCGGGCCTGGAACGGCTCCAGAAGACGTACGCGGACCGGGGTTTCACCGTGCTCGGCGTGCCGTGCAACCAGTTCGCCGGTCAGGAGCCGGGGAGCGCGGAGGAGATCCGGACCTTCTGCTCGACGACGTACGGGGTCACCTTCCCGTTGCTGGAGAAGACCGAGGTGAACGGCGAGGGCCGCCACCCGCTCTACGCCGAGCTGACGGCGCTGGCGGACGCGGACGGCGAGGCGGGCGACGTCCAGTGGAATTTCGAGAAGTTCCTCATCTCGCCGACGGGCGAGCCCGTCGCGCGGCTGCGTCCGGGAACGGACCCGGAGTCCGCGGAGCTCGTCGCCGCCGTCGAGGCCCAGTTGCCCGCCTGACCGGACTCCCCTGCTCCCGTCGGCGGGAGCAGGGGACGCGGGCCGCGTCAGCGGATCTGCATGCCCGAGAGGGTGCGGGCGATCACCAGGCGCTGGATCTCGCTCGTGCCCTCGAAGATGGTGTAGATCGCCGCGTCCCGGTGCATCCGCTCCACCGGGTACTCGCGGGTGAAGCCGTTGCCGCCGAGGATCTGCACGGCCTGTGCGGTGACCTTCTTGGCCGTCTCGCTCGCGTAGAGCTTGGACATGGAGCCCTCGGCCGAGGTGAACGGCTTGCCGGTTGCGGCCATCCAGGACGCCCGCCAGACCAGCAGCCGGGCCGCGTCGATCTGCGTGCGCATGTCCGCGAGCTGGAAGGCGACGCCCTGGTTGTCGATGATCGGCCGGCCGAACTGGGTGCGGGTCCTCGCGTAGTCCAGCGCCACCTCGTAGGCGGCGCGGGCGGTGCCGACCGCCATGGCGCCGACGGCGGGGCGGGACGCCTCGAAGGTGGCCATCGCCGCGTTCTTCACCCGCTCGCCGCCGGCGGCGGCGCGTTCCCGGGCCCTGGCCAGCCGCTGGTCGAGCTTGTCCTTGCCGCCGAGCAGGCAGTGGCCGGGGACGCGCACGTCCTCCAGGACGACCTCGGCGGTGTGCGAGGCGCGGATGCCGTGTTTCTTGAACTTCTGGCCCTGGGAGAGGCCGGGGGTGCCGGGCGGCACGATGAAGGAGGCGTGCCCCTTGGAACCGAGCCCGGGGTCGACCACGGCGACGACGACGTGGACGTTGGCTATGCCGCCGTTGGTCGCCCAGGTCTTGGCGCCGTTCAGCACCCACTCGTCCTTCGCCTGGTCGTACACCGCGCGGGTGCGCATCGAAGCGACGTCGGAACCGGCGTCCGGTTCGGAGGAGCAGAACGCCGCGACCTTGACGTCGTCGGCGTCGCCGTACATCTGCGGGATCCAGGTGCCGATCTGCTCCTCGGTGCCGTTGGCGAGGACGCCCACGGCCGCCAGGCCGGTACCGACGATCGACAGGGCGATGCCCGCGTCGCCCCAGAACAGTTCCTCCATCGCCATCGGGATGCCGAGCCCGGTGGGGTCGAAGAACTGCTGGGCGTAGAAGTCGAGGGAGTAGATGCCGACCTTGGCCGCCTCCTGGATGACCGGCCAGGGTGTTTCCTCACGCTCGTCCCACTCCGAGGCCGCCGGGCGGATCACGTCCGCGGCGAAGCCGTGAAGCCAGTCACGGACCTGCTTCTGGTCGTCGTTGAGTTCAAGCGTGAACTCGGCCATGTTTCTCCTCCGGATACTGCCCTGAAATCAGTGGTTACTTGCGGTAACGAAAGTCTGTTACCGGTAAGTAGACCGTGTCAACCGGCCGGATGCCGATCCGCGCACCAGGAAGCAGGGTGTTACGTTGCGCAGGCAGGACCCATGGGAACGGCAGGGGTGGGGAGAGGGCGACATGGAGACCACACGACGGGCCGAGCGGCAGCGGACAGCGGCCGAGAACCGCCGCCGCGAGCTGCTGGAGGCCGCCGACCGCGTCGTGCTCAGGGACGGACCGGGCGCCTCGATGAACGCCATCGCTGCGGAGGCCGGGATCACCAAGCCCATCCTCTACCGTCACTTCGGCGACAAGGGTGGCCTCTACCGCGCCCTCGCCAAGCGCCACACCGACGCGCTGCTGATCGCCCTGCGGGCCGCGCTCGACGCGCCCGCCGAGCGCCGCCGGCGCGTGGAGTCGACGCTCGACACCTACCTCGCGGCGATCGAGGCCCGGCCGCAGGTCTACCGCTTCCTGATGCACCCCTCCGACGACTCGGCGGCCTCGTCGGAGCGGGGCTTCGACGTCGGACGGCACTCCGCCCCGCTGCTGCGCAGACTCGGCGAGGAGCTGGCCGAGGTGATCGTCGAGCGGGTGGACCTGGGCCCGGACGGCGAGGCGATGGCCCGCATCTGGGGACATGGCATCGTCGGCATGATGCACGCCGCGGGAGACTGGTGGCTGGGAGAACGGCCCTGTTCCCGCGAACAGTTGGTGCGGAGCCTGGCGGATCTGCTCTGGGGCAGGCTGGCCGCCGTGGCCGACCGGCCCGAGGGCCCGGGCTTTTGAGGAGGCGCGGTCAGCCGCCCCGCGCCCAGGGTGCCCGGCGGGCCGCGCGCAGCGCCCTGGACCGACGCATCCCGGTGAGCCGGTCCGTGTAGACCCTGCCCTCGAGGTGGTCGCACTCGTGCTGGAGGCAGCGGGCGAAGAAGCCGGTCCCGGTGATCCGGACCGGCTCGCCCCCAACCGTCACGCCCTCGACGACGGCCCGGTCGAAGCGCGGGGTGCCGGCCTCGATGCCGGGCAGCGAGAGGCAGCCCTCCGGGCCGCGCACGGTGACGCCGTCCGCCTCGGCCAGCCGCGGGTTGACGACGTGTCCGAGGTGCCGGACGTCCTCGTCGTCGGGGCAGTCGTAGACGAACACCCGCAAGGGGACACCGATCTGATTGGCCGCGAGCCCCACGCCGCCGGCCGCGTACATGGTGGCGTACATGTCCTCGACGAGGCGGGCGAGCGACGGGCCGAAGTCCGTGACGGGACCGCATGCGCCGTGCAGCACCGGGTCTCCGAGCAGGCTCATGGCGCGAACCAGTCCGGAACTGCCGGGGATCGGGCGGTTTCGCATGGCGGCCATCGTACGTTCCGCCCGCCCCGGGCGGTCCCGGCGGTGCCGAGGTGCGGCGTCCGGGCCGGACATCGATAGGCTGGGCGCGGACCGATGCAAGGAGGATCTAGGACGATGGCAGGCAACACGGAGCCGCTGTCGCCGCGGGCCAAGCTGGCCGTGACGGCGGGTAAGGCCGCGGCGGCGGTGTCGCGCGCCGCGGGGCGCGGCAGCGGATCGGTGATCGGCGGCCGGGTGGCACTCAAGCTCGACCCCGACCTGCTGGGGCGGCTGGCGCAGCACCTGGACGTGATCCTCGTGTCGGCGACGAACGGCAAGACGACGACGACCCGGCTGATCGCCGAGGCGCTGCGGGCCGCGGGCCCGGTCGTGTCCAACGCGCTCGGCGCGAACATGCCGGCGGGCATCACCTCGGCTCTGGCGGGCGGCTCGGACGCGCAGTACGGCGTGATAGAGGTCGACGAGAAGTACCTCGCCGGGGTCGCGCGCGACACGACGCCCAAGGTGATCGCGCTGCTCAACCTCTCCCGCGACCAGCTGGACCGCGCCGCGGAGACCCGGATGCTCGCCGAGAAGTGGCGCGAGGGCCTGTCCGGCTCGAAGGCCGTGATCGTCGCCAACGCGGACGACCCGCTGATCGTCTGGGCGGCGTCCTCGTCCCCCAACGTGGTGTGGGTGGCGGCCGGCCAGGCGTGGAAGGACGACGCCTGGTCCTGCCCGTCGTGCGGCGGCGTGATGCAGCGCCCCGGCGACGACTGGTTCTGCGGCGAGTGCGGGTTCCGCCGCCCCGCCCCCAGCTGGGTCCTGCACGGCGACTACGTCCTGGACCCGCACGGTTCGGCCTGGCCGATCCACCTCCAGCTGCCCGGCCGCGCCAACAAGGCCAACGCGGCCACGTCGGCCGCCGTGGCCGCGGTCTTCGGCGTGCCGCCGCAGGTCGCGCTGGAGCGCATGTACCAGGTGCAGGCCGTCGCCGGACGCTACGACGTGGTGACGTTCCTCGGTCGCGAGCTGCGGCTGCTGCTGGCGAAGAACCCGGCGGGCTGGCTGGAGACGTTCTCCCTGATCGAGCCGCCGCCGACCCCGGTGGTCCTGTCCGTCAACGCCCGCGGCGCGGACGGCACCGACACCTCCTGGCTGTGGGACGTGGACTACACCCAGCTCGCCGGTCACCCGATCTTCGTGCTCGGCGACCGCAAGCTGGACCTCGCGGTCCGCCTCGAGGTGGCCGGTCTCGACTTCCGGGTCTGCGAGAGCCTCGACGAGGCCGTGCAGCAGGCCCCGCCCGGCCGTATCGAGGTCATCGCCAACTACACCGCCTTCCAGGACCTGCGCCGTCGTGTCGGCAACTGACCCCGGCCCCGGCCACCTCCGGAGAGGACGAAGCATGAGCAACAACGGTCTGCGTGTCGTCTGGGTGTACCCGGACCTCCTCAGCACGTACGGCGACCAGGGCAATGCGCTGGTGGTCGAGCGCCGGGCGCGGCAGCGCGGTCTCGACGTGCATCGCGTCGACGTCCGCAGCGACCAGCCGATCCCGACGTCCGGCGACATCTACCTGGTCGGGGGCGGCGAGGACCGGCCGCAGCGCCTGGCCGCGGAGCGGCTGCGCCGCGACGGCGGACTGAACCGGGCCGCCTCCAACGGCGCGATCATCTTCTCGGTCTGCGCCGGGTACCAGATCCTCGGCCACGAGTTCATCAACGACCTCGGTGAGCGCGAGCCCGGCCTCGGGCTGCTCGACGTGGTCTCCACCCGCGGCGAGGGGGACCGGTGCGTCGGCGACGTGCTCGCCGACATCGACCCGCGGCTCGGCCTGCCGCCGCTGACCGGGTTCGAGAACCATCAGGGCGTCACCCACCTCGGGCCGACCGCGCGGCCGTTCGCCCGGGTGCAGCTCGGCCGGGGCAACGGCACCGGGGACGGCACCGAGGGCGCCTACAACGACACCGTCTTCGGCACGTACATGCACGGGCCCGTGATGGCGCGCAACCCGCTGATCGCCGACCTCCTGCTGAAGCTGGCGCTGGATGTCAACGCCCTGCCCCCGACGGACGACCGCTGGTACGAGGCGCTGCGTGCCGAGCGCATCGCCTCGGCGACCCAGCCCGCCTGATGAGGCGCTCTTCGCTCAGCTGAGCGGCGTCCAGCAGGCGGACGTCCGGTTCGGCCCCGCCACCCCACGCCGGTAGGGTGGCGGGGATCCAACCGGACGACGGGGTCCGGTCGTCGGCCCACGTTGCAAAGGTTTCCCGGGCAATGCGAATTGGTGTACTCACCTCCGGCGGCGACTGCCCCGGCCTGAACGCCGTCATCCGTTCCGTCGTGCACCGCGCGGTGGTCGATCACGGCGACGAGGTCATCGGCTTCCACGACGGGTGGAAGGGTCTCCTGGAGTGCGACTACCGCAAGCTCGATCTCGACTCGGTCGGCGGCATCCTCGCCCGCGGCGGCACGATCCTCGGCTCCTCCCGCGTCCAGCCCGCCCATCTGCGCGGCGGCGTCGAACAGGCCAGGAACCACGTCGCCGACCTCGGTCTCGACGTGATCATCCCGATCGGCGGCGAGGGCACGCTCAAGGCGGCCCATCTGCTCTCCGAAGCGGGCCTGCCGATCGTCGGTGTCCCCAAGACCATCGACAACGACATCGCCGCCACCGACGTGACCTTCGGCTTCGACACCGCCGTCGGTGTCGCCACCGAGGCACTCGACCGGCTCAAGACCACCGCGGAATCGCACCAGCGGGTGCTGATCGTCGAGGTCATGGGACGGCACACGGGGTGGATCGCCCTGCACTCGGGCATGGCGGCCGGGGCGCACGCCATCGTCGTGCCGGAGCGGCCCTTCGACATCGCCGAGCTGACCGAGGTGGTCGGCAAGCGCTTCTCGGCCGGCAAGAAGTTCGCGATCGTGGTCGTCGCGGAGGGCGCCAAGCCGCGCGAGGGCTCCATGCACTTCGAGCAGGGCACCAAGGACATCTACGGGCACGAGCGGTTCGCCGGCGTGGCGACGCAGCTCTCCACCGAACTGGAGCAGCGTCTGGGCAAGGAGGCCCGCCCGGTCATCCTCGGCCATGTGCAGCGCGGCGGCACCCCGACGGCGTACGACCGCGTTCTCGCCACCCGTTTCGGCTGGCACGCGGTGGAGGCGGCACACCGCGGCGAGTTCGGGATGATGACGGCGCTGCGCGGCACGGACATCACGATGGTGCCGCTGGCGCGGGCCGTCGAGACGCTGAAGACGGTCCCGGCCGAGCGGTACACCGAGGCCGAGTGCGTGCTCTGACCACTCCCCGCCCCGTACAACCGCCCCCGGTCGCAGTCGTGATCGGGGGCGGTTCTACTCTGGTCGGGACAACCGGCGCGTATCGGGGACGTCCCCAGCGGGAGTGAACAGATGGATCACAGCGGGCACGGCATGAACATGGACCTGCCGCCGTTCACGCTGGAACGGGGGCTCCAGTTCTCCCCCGACGCGTTCTTCCTCATCGGCTGCCTTCTCGCACTCGGACTGTACGGGTACGGCGTGCTGCGGCTGCGCCGGCGCGGGGACGCGTGGCCGGTGGGCCGGACCGTCTTCTTCTTCGTCGGCGTGCTGAGCGTCGCCCTGGTGATGTGCACCAAGCTCAACGACTACGGCATGGTCATGTTCAGCGTGCACATGGTGCAGCACATGGTGATCAGCATGCTGTCGCCGATCCTGGTGCTGCTGGGTGCCCCGGTGACCCTGGCACTGCGCGCGCTGCCGGTCGCGGGCCGGGGCCGCACCGGCCCGCGCGAGCTGCTGCTCATGCTGCTGCACAGCCGGTACATGCGGGTCATCACGCATCCGGTCTTCACCATCCCGATGTTCATCGCCAGCCTGTACGCGCTGTACTTCACCCCGCTCTTCGACTTCCTGATGGAGTCGAAGACCGGGCACATCGCGATGATGGTGCACTTCCTCGCGGTCGGTCTGGTGTTCTTCTGGCCGATCATGGGCGTGGACCCGGGTCCGCACCGGCCCGGGTACGTGATGCGGATGCTGGAGCTTTTCGCGGGGATGCCGTTCCACGCGTTCTTCGGCATCGCGCTGATGATGGCCACGACGCCGATGATCGACACGTACAAGAACCCGCCGGCCTCCCTCGGCATCGACGCGCTGAGCGACCAGAGCGCGGCGGGAGGTATCGCCTGGGCGTTCAGCGAGATCCCCTCGGTGCTGGTGCTGATCGCGCTGGTCTTCCAGTGGTACCGCTCCGAGCAGCGGGCGGCGAGGCGTTCCGACCGCGCGGAGGAGCGGAACGGCGACCAGGAGCTTCAGGCGTACAACGCCTATCTCGCCTCCTTGCAGGCGCGCGGGCGGTAGCGGCGGGCCCGACTCCGGGGCGACGATGGCACCCACGGCCGTGTGGCCGGTGAGGAGGGTGCGGACATGTCCGGGTCCACGAAGTCCATGGGCGTCATCACCGTGGTCGCCCTGGTGATGGTCACCGCGTACACGGTGGCGCTGGGGAGCAGCGGCTGGCTCTGGTTCGGCTGGGTGGTGCTCGGGCTGATCACGCTGGGGATGGCCACGACGCGCCGGCCCTGACCGCCGCCGTCCGGGCGAGGCCCGGGCGCCCGGACGGAGTACCGGACAGGGTTGGGCGGCCCGCCCGAACGGAACGTCCGCCCCCCTGCGCGCCGCCCGCCCCCTGCGCGCCGCCCGCCCCGTGCGCGCCGCCCGCCCCGTGTGCGGCCGTCCGGCTCGCGTCACCGGGCGGTGTCCGCGACCGTTCCGGCTCCCCGGCAGGAGACTTCCGCGTCCTTCGTCAGGCGGGCTGGACGCCGGGGCGGCCCGCCTCGGTCACGAGCGGGAGGCGGGCCGAGACGGGGGCGCCGGGGGTGGTGACGTACGGGAGGATCCTGAAGTCGGCCCGGCACCTGCGTGCGCATGTGGCGCTCGTGCGTGATCCGGGGCGCTTCCTGCGCCCGGAGTGGATCCACGCGCCGGGGCCGATGGGAACGAAGGTCCGTCTCGCGGTCCCCGCCCGGGCCGTCGTCCAGGTGGCCTCTCGCGTGCCCTGCGTCGTGCGCGTCAACGGACAGGTCGTGGGCAGGCGGGGCGGCTTCGACCCGTACGCCGCGCACGCGGTGCCGCGGGTGCGGCGGCACGAGGTGGCGGGGGCCCTGCGCGTCGGTGACAACGAGATCACCGTGGAGCCGGCGCCCGGGGCCGATCGCGCGGTCCTGGTGGACGCGGCGTTCGACGACGGGAACGGCGGCCCGGTCACCGCCCTGCACAGCGGCGGCGGCTGGTGGGCCGGGACGGCGGCCAGACGGGTGCCGGTCGCGGTGCGTCGTGAGCCGGTGGGCGATCCGGCGGCCCTGCATCTGCGCCGCCGTCCGCATCCGCTGCCGGGCGCCGCCTGGCTGGATCCGGACGCGGACGACGGGACGGTGCTGCCGGTCCGGTTCGCGGTGCCCGGCAGCCGGGGGGCGGTGGAGTGGCTGTGGTGCGAGCTGCCTGCGGGGACCACACGGCTGTCCGCGCCGGTGCGCGGCGCGACGCGGGTGTTCGTGGACGGTTCCGAATGCGCCGTGTCCGTCGCCGTCGGCGCGCGAGGCGTTAGCACCGTCTCGGTGGACCTGTCGGCCGCGGGTCCTTCCGGTCCCCGGACGGCGGCCCTGCGCATCCGGACGGTACCGGGGTGGGAAGGGGGTGCGGCGCTGGCCGGCCCGGTGCGTTGCGAGGTCGGTGCCGGGCGGATGCGCGTCGGCGACTGGGAGACGCGGGGCCTCGCCGAGTACAGCGGCGGGGTGCGGTACCGCCGTGTGGTGACCGTGCCCGCCGGGACCGGCGGGGGCCGGGTGTCGCTCGATCTCGGACGGGTCCGGGGGACGGCGGAGGTGCGGGTCGGCGGCGTCCTCGCCGGGGTGCGGGTGTGCTCCCCGTACGTGTTCGATCTGACGGGGCTCGCCGGCCCTGGGGACGACGTCCTCGACATCCTCGTGTTCAACACGCTGGCGCCGCGCCTGGACGCGACGAGCCCGACCCACGTCGTCTTCCCCGGCCGGCGCGTGAGCGGGCTGATGGGTCCGGTGGTGCTGCGGGTCGGTGGACCGGCTCCGGTGTGAGTGCGACGCGCCGCCCTCGCGCGTCGCACCCGCGTCCCCCGTGGGCCCGGTGTGCTTCGAGCGGGAGGGCGGGCGCTTCGGGCGGCACCCCGGTGCACGCACGTGGCAGGCCCGTCCGACGAACCGTGGGAGTTCCCCGGACCGCCACGCCGACAGCGAATCCGCGCTCGGTGAACGCGCTGTCGTGGGCGGTGGTTCCGGCCTAGCGTCGCCTCATGAGCAGGGGAAGCGCATGGGTACTGGGAGCGACGGGACAGATCGGGCGGGCGGCCGTGCGGGCGCTCGTCGAGGACGGCTGGGAGGTGACGGCCGCTTCGCGCGGCGGTGGCAGGGACGAGCGGTGGGACGGCGCGGTGCGCGCGGTGGCCCTCGACCGGAACGAGGACGGGGCGCTCGCGGCGGCGCTGGGCGACGGCTGCGACGTGCTGGTCGACGCCGTGGCCTACGGGGCGGAACACGCCCGGCAGTTGACCGGTCTCGCGGACCGGATCGGTTCGGCGGTGGTCATCTCCAGCGGCGCGGTGTACGCGGACGAACAGGGGCGCGGCTTCGACACGGCCGACGAACCCGACGGGGCACCGCGCTACCCCGTGCCGATCGCCGAGACACAGCGCACCGTGCCCCCGGGCGACGCCACGTACGCGACGCGCAAGGTGCGGCTGGAGAGGGATCTGCTGGCGGCGGGCGAGGCGCTGCCGGTGACGCTGCTGCGGGCGGGCGCGATCCACGGGCCGTACTGCCGTTCCCCCCGCGAGCTGTACTTCGTGAAGCGGGTCCTGGACGGCCGGGCGCGGCGGGTGCTCGCCTTCGGGGGCACGTCCCGCTTCCACCCGGCCCATGTCTCCAACCTGGCCGAGCTGATCCGGCTGTCCGCGCGACGGCCCGGTTCGCGGGTGCTCAACGCCGGGGATCCGCAGGCGCCGACGGTCGCGGAGATCGGCGAGGCCGTCGACGCGGTGCTCGGCCGGCGGACCGAGACCGTACTCATGGCGGGCGCGCCCGGGAAGGACGAGGTCGGCGCCACCCCGTGGACCATCGCCCATCCGGTCGTGTACGACATGACGGCCGCCGGGCGCGAGCTCGGGTACCGGCCGGTGACCGGGTACGTGGAATCCCTTCCCGAGACCGTCGAATGGCTCGCCGGCCGATTGGAGGGCAGGGACTGGACGGAGGGGTTCCCCGTCCTGTTGCGGTCGTACGGAAGGCAGTTGTTCGACTACGCGGCGGAGGACGCCTGGCTGGAGTCGTACGACCGCGGAGCATGAGACGCGGTGCCGCACCACGGCACGGGCGGCCGGTGGTCGAAACCACCGGCCGCCCGTGGCCGCCGCTCACTCGCGTCGTGGTCGTGCTCGCATCATCACGGCTTCGGCGTGGCGTGCGGGTCGCACGTCACGTCGGCGCGGTCGGTCCTCCCCGTGAGCAGGTAGGCGTCCACCCGCTCGTTGATGCAGGGGTTGACCAGGCCGGTCACACCGTGCGAACCGGCGTTCCGCTCGGTGATGAGGCGGGAGCCCCTGAAGCGCTTGTGCAGTTCGACGGCGCCCGCGTACGGGGTGGCGGCGTCGCGCTCGGACTGCACGATCAGCACCGGCGGAAGTCCCTTGCCGGTCTTCACGTTCAGCGGACGCTGCTGCTTGGCCGACCAGGTCGCGCACGGCAGGTTCATCCAGGCGTTGGCCCAGGTCATGAACGGGTACTGCTCGTGCAGCCGGGTGTTGTCGCGGTCCCACTTCCGCCAGTTCGTGGGCCACTTGGCGTCCGTGCACTCGACCGCCGTGTACACGGCGTTGCCGTTCTCCGACGCGATGTTCCCCTTGATGTCCGACATGTTCGGGGCGGCGGCGTCGACGAGGCCCTGGGTGTCGCCCTTGAGGTAGTTGCTCCAGGTCCGGGCGACGGGCACCCAGGAGGAGTCGTAGTAGGGGGCGCTCTGGAAGTAGCCGATGAGTTCGGCGGGTCCGACGACGCCGCCGATCGGGTTCTTCTTGGCGGCGGCGCGCAGCGTCAGCCACGCCTGCTCGACCTTCTCGGGGGTGTCGCCGATGCGGAAGACGGAGTCGTTCTCGGCGACCCATGCCTTCCAGTCGTCCCAGCGCTTCTGGAAGGCGATGTCCTGGTTGAGGTTGGCCTGGTACCAGATGTTGTCCCTCGCCGGGTCGACGACACTGTCGACGACCATGCGGCGGACGTGGTCCGGGAAGAGGGTGCCGTAGACGGCGCCCAGGTAGGTGCCGTAGGAGACGCCGAGGAAGTTGAGCTTCTTCTCGCCGAGGGCGGCACGGATGACGTCCAGGTCACGTGCGGTGTTCGGCGTGGTCATGTGCGGCAGCATGTCGCCGCTGCGTTCGGCGCAGCCGTCCGCGTACTCGGCGGCGAGCTTGCGCTGGGCGAGCTTGTCGGCCTCGGAGTCGGGTACGGGGTCGGCCTTGGGCGCCTTGACGAACTCCTGGGGGTCGATGCAGGAGATCGGCGCGGAGTGCCCGACGCCCCGCGGGTCGAAGCCCACGAAGTCGTATGCCTTCGCCGTGTTCGCCCAGAGCCGATTCCCGCTGGTGATCCGGGTCGGGAAGCGCAGACCCGAGCCGCCGGGGCCACCCGGGTTGTAGAGCAGGGCGCCCTGCCGTTCGGCCTCCGTGCCGGTGCTGATGTGCCGGTCGACGGCTATGCGGATCTGCTTGCCATTCGGCCTGGCGTAGTCGAGCGGCACGGTCACCCAGCCGCACTCGATCTTCTTGGCCAGGCCCCAGTCGGCCGGGCAGTCCTTCCAGTCGATGCCGGACCGGGCCGCCCGGGCCGCGGCCAGTTCGACACCGCGCGCCTCGGACACGCGGTCGTGACGCCCCTCGGCGGTGGCCGTCGGCGCGGTCACCGCGCCCGATACGAGCATGCCCGCCACCAGTGCACCGGCCGAGCCGAGAGCTGCTGTGCGTCTCAAGTGGAACCTCCCCCAGACCTGAAGTGCCGCGGATGGCGGCGTGATTCATTCAGGACCTCTCGCGGATCCTGTCGTCTGTGAGGTTCCTGAGGACAGGTCGCACACCTAGTTCTTTACCAAATCGATAGCCGGGCGTCCGTGTCCTGCTGAGCGGTGTTCAGCGCGCACGGGAGCCTCCCGCGCTCCGCGGCCCTCCCGCGTCCCGCGGCACGCGGCACGCGGTCCTGCGCGGAACGCGGCCCTGCGCGGTACATGCCGCATCGGCGCGGCGGGTTGCGGGCATGCGGCGGGAGCGGTCCGGGGAGGTCGAGTCGCGGTCGCACACGGATCAGTGACGAGCTGCCGGACGTGCGGCCTCCTCGGCCGGCAAGCCTCCCCCGGGAAGCGGCTGGGAGCGCGCGCCGGCCCAGCGCGTACGTCGCCCTGCCCCCCCACCCGTCACCTCCGCGCGCAGGGCGTCGGCGTGGCGCGGGTCGTCGGCGGGTGCGTCCGGCTCAGCGCCCCGGCTCGTCGCGCCCCGTGCGCTCCTCGCCTCCCGTGCGTCCCGTGTGTCCCGTTCCCGTGTGCTCCGCCGCGATGCCGAACCGTCGGCGTTCGCCGGGAGCGGACATCGAGGAGCCGATCGAGGAGACCGAGCTGATCACCCGCTCCTCGGCAGCCTCCGCACCGCTTTCCAGTCGCTCCAGGTCAGCGGCCGAGACGAGGGCGACGAGCGGTTTGCCGTGCCTCGTCACGACCACGCGCTCGCCGCCGTAGACGACACGGTTGATCAGTTCGGCGAGCTCAGCTCGGGCTTGCGTCACCGGAATCTCGTAGGCCATGCTCCCCATCATAACCTTCTGTACGTCCTGTACATTTTTTCGCGATGCGGACGCGCGCTTGGTCCGAGGCCGCGCGCCTCCCGCAAGGAGAGGAAACGCCATGTTGCTCCGCCCCACCGCTCGACACGTGCTGCCCGAGTTCACCGAGCGCACGGCCCACGGGACCCGCACCCTCGATCCGTACTCCAAGCTGCTGGCCGAGCGGATCGTCCTCCTCGGCACCGAACTCGACGACGCCGCGGCCGGTGATCTGATCGCGCAGCTCATGTATCTGGAACACGCCGCCCCTGACCGGCCCGTCTCCCTCTACATCAACTCCCCGGGAGGCTCGTTCGCGGCCATGACCGCCGTTCACGACACGATGGAATTCCTCACGTGCGAAGTGGAGACGTACTGCCTGGGCCGAGCCGACGCCTGGGCCGCCGTCCTGCTCGCCGCGGGCGCCCCGGGGCGGCGGCACGTACTGCCGGGGGCGCGCGTCGTCATGCGCCAGCCCGCGCTCGCGGAGCCCGTCCACGGGCAGCCCTCCGATCTGGAGATCGAGGCGCGGGAACTGGAACGGGTCCACGAGACGCTCGTCGCACTGATGGCCCGTCACACGGGCCGCGACGCCGGGCGGATCGCCGAGGACATCGAGCGCGACCTCGTTCTCGACGCGGCGGGCGCCCGCGACTACGGCCTGGTGGACCACGTCGTGAAGAGCCGGAAGGCATCGTTCCCGTCGCACGGTTCGCGGTGAGGGACGATGCGTCCGTCCGATCCGCCTCCGCTGCCGGCACTGACACGCGCGGAGGGCGAGTTCATCGACTGCTACCTCGACGTCCTCGACCAGTTGGGCCGGATCAACCCGGCCCGCGGCAGCGACACCTACGGGGCACTGCGCGCCGCACAGGCGCTGGCCTCGCGAGCGAGGGCGCTGCGCGACGCCCTGACACTGATGCACGAACGCGGCGAGGCGCGGATTCACGCCGGGACCCTGGCACGGGCGCTGCGCGCCCTGGACGGGGAACGACGGTCGGAGCGGGTCACCCTGCCCACCGTCCCGCCCGATTGATCGCTCGCCCGTTCGTGACGTCCACCGACTCGCCGGCAACCCCACCACGCGACACGCCCGGTGAGCCATCCGATTTTCCTACGCTGTTCAGCGTAGAAAACGCCACTCTCAGAAAAATCCCAACTTGCTGTTTACTGATGACCAGCGGGAGAAATCCGCCCTTCCGCCCCTGGTGCGCGACCGGCGCACACGCCCGGCGCGGCGTTCGAACGCCTCACCTCAACTCGAACGGGTTAGTCGTGAGGACTCTCACATATCACCATGTCAGCTCGGAAATCCGGCTGTCGGTGAGTCAAGATCCCTGGGACGACAAGCCCCCGCCACCGCGGCGGGGCGGTCCGGGCGGACGCCGAGTCCTGCCGCCGCCCGGATGACTGGTCGACAGGAGTGGATCGGCAGGAGTGGAGGACCCGAGCACAACGGGTCGGCCGGAACATCGGTCGACCCTTGGGGTGAAGCCGCCGAGCGCGGCCGGGCAACTTCGCCAGTCCGAACCCGACAGGTCATCCTTCACAGGCGGCTGACGAAGGGTTGCGCATGACTGCGCAGGTTCATGTCCCGTCTCTGCTCGCCCGGGCCGGTACGGTCTCGGTTCTGACGCTGGCCGCCGTCGGCGGCACCATGCTCGCCCCGGGCGCCGTCACCAAGGCCCAGGCGGCCACGCCGTCGCTCAAGGCGCTCGACGTCGCGGCGTCGAAGAAGGGCTCGCCGTACAGGTGGGGTGCCACCGGCCCCCACCGCTTCGACTGCTCCGGGCTGACGGTCTACTCGTTCAAGAAGGCGGGCAAGAAGCTCCCCCGCACCGCCCAGCAGCAGTACAACAGGACCCGCCACATCTCGGCCTCGCACCGCAAGCGCGGAGACCTGGTCTTCTTCCACTACGGTCGAAACGTCTACCACGTCGGGATCTACGCCGGGCACAACAAGATCTGGCACTCGCCGCGGACCGGTGCGGTGGTCCGGCTGGAGAAGATCTGGTCGAAGAGCGTCTCCTACGGACGAGTCCGCTGACCCGCCGTCCTTGTGGACCGGAAACGCCGAACGGCTCCGGCCCACGAGGAGGGCCCCGCGCATCCGCCGCAGGGCCCGGACCCGGCGCAGCCGGCACGACAGGACCGGGCGCCAGGGCAGGACCGGTGGGCAGGCAGGTCAGTCGGGCGAGGAGACGCTCCACGGGAGCTCGATCCATACCGTCTTGCCGCCGTCCGGGGTGGGCGTGACGGAGAGCCGGCCACCACGCTCCATGGCCAGCATGCGGATGATCATCATGCCCCGCCCGTTGTCCTGCTGGACGGCAACGGGCAATCGGCGGGGCCGGCGCGGATGACTGTCCGTCACCCCGAGGAACAGCTGTTCCTCCCGCTCCAGCCTGAGGTCGATGGTGAAGGTGGGCGACTGCCCGAAGGTGTGCTGCACGGCGTTGGTCGCGAGTTCCGAGACGACGAGCCGCACGGTGTCGGCGAAATCGGTGTCCGCCGCCAGGCCCCATTCGGCGAGCACCCGGGACACGTGCCCACGGGCCACCGGGACCGAGACCCGCTCGCTCGGCAGAGTGATGCTTGCTTCCCGCTGGTCCGCCATGGCGAGTCGCCCCTCTCCCACCCGGACCGACACGCGCTCGGTCCTGGTTGCGCTTCGCGCCAGATTGCCACTCATCCCGCCCTTTGTGACGGTGATCCGCCAAGATATGCATGTATCTGTCGCTCGATGCGGTGAACTCCGCCCCGGAAAACCGTACATGTGCGCCACGCTGTCCGCTCGGACGAAACCACTGGGTACGCCTCGGCACGGACCACTCGGTACACGAAGGAAGAAGGGCCCGCGCACGCGGCGGAGCCTCCCCGGAAGGCGGTGCCACGGCGTGGCGTGAGGGGCGGCGGGCGCCGGACGACGGGGAGCGTTCGGCGTCCACGGTCCGCTCCAGGGCCGTGGCCGGGGCCGGGGCCGGGTCAGTCGACGGGTGCGGTGCGTCGTACGGTCTCCACCGCGGCGGTGACCTGCTCGTCCGTCAGGTCGGCGCGCGCGGTCAGCCGCAGCCGGGAGACGCCGTCGGGCACCGACGGCGGCCGGAAGCACCCGACCACGACCCCCGCCTCGCGGCAGTCCGCCGCCCAGCGCACCGCCGCGTCCGCCGACGGGGCCCGTACGGAGACCACGGCGGCGTCCGGACGTACGGCTGCCAGACCGGCCGCCGTCAGCCGCCCGTACAGCCCGGCGGCGACCTCGCGGACCCGCCCGGCGCGTCCCGGCTCCCGGACGAGCAGCCGCAGGGCGGCGAGTGCGGCGCCCGCGGCGGCCGGCGCCAGGCCCGTGTCGAAGATGAACGTCCGGGCCGTGTTGACGAGGTGTTCGATCACTTGGGCGGGGCCGAGGACCGCTCCGCCCTGGCTGCCGAGGGACTTGGAGAGGGTGAGCGTGGCCACGATTCCCTCGCCGCCCGCGAGGCCCGCGGCGGCGAGCGCGCCCCGGCCTCCCTCTCCCAGCACCCCCAGGCCGTGCGCGTCGTCGACGAGCAGTGCGGCCCCCTCCGCCCGGCAGACCTCGCAGAGCGACGGCAGCGGCGCGGCGTCGCCGTCGACCGAGAAGACCGAGTCGGTGACCGCCAGCGCACGGCCCCCGTGCGCCCGCAGCGCCTTGCGCACGGCGCCGGGGTCGGCGTGCGGGACGACGACGGTGTCGGCCCGGGACAACCGGCAGCCGTCGACGATCGAGGCGTGGTTGCCCGCGTCGGAGACGATCAGCGAGTCGCGGCTGGTGAGAGCGGTGAGGGCGGCGAGGTTGGCCGCATACCCCGACGACAGCACCAGCGCCGCCTCGAACCCGCAGAATTCGGCCAGTTCGCGTTCGAGCTCGGTGTGCAGGTCGGTGGAACCGGTGACAAGCCGTGAACCGGTCGCGCCGCCGCCCCAGCGGCGCGCGGCCTCGGCCGCCGCCCCGGTGACCTCGGGGTGCCGGGTCAGGCCCAGATAGTCGTTGCTCGCGAGATCCAGGAACGCCGTCCCAGCGGCCCGCGGGCGGAGCGTACGGACGAGTCCGGCGTCCGCGCGGCGGCGTGCCGCGTCGTCGATCCAGTCGAACGGGGCGTAGGACATGAGCGGTCCCTTTTGTAGGCAGTTCACAGACCCTAACCGCAGGAGCAGTGGGTCATGGTGTGGCAATACACACACCCTTCCCAGGGCGCGTTGTCCGGTTCCTCCTTGGCGGCGGGGTGTGTCATGGGCCAGGATCAATCCCATGGACCTCCTGAACACGCTGGTGGACAAGGGGCTGCGGCGCGAGCTGCCGACCCGCGAAGAAGCCCTCGCCGTACTGGCGACCCCCGACGACGACCTGCTCGACGTGGTGGCCGCGGCCGGAAAGGTGCGCCGTCAGTGGTTCGGGCGGCGGGTGAAGCTGAACTACCTGGTCAATCTCAAGTCCGGGCTCTGCCCCGAGGACTGCTCGTACTGCTCGCAGCGGCTCGGTTCCGAGGCCGGGATCCTCACGTACACGTGGCTGAAGCCGGACGAGGCGTCGCAGGCCGCCGCGGCCGGGGTGGCGGGGGGCGCCAAGCGGGTGTGCCTGGTGGCGAGCGGCCGTGGTCCGACGGACCGTGACGTCGACCGGGTGTCGGAGACCATCGAGGCGATCAAGGAGCGGCACGAGGGCGTCGAGGTGTGCGCCTGCCTCGGTCTGCTCACCGACGGGCAGGCCGAGCGGCTGCGTTCGGCGGGCGCCGACGCGTACAACCACAACCTCAACACGTCCGAGGGGACGTACGGGGCCATCACCACCACGCACACCTACGCGGACCGGGTGGAGACCGTGCGGCAGGCGCAGGCCGCGGGGCTGTCGGCGTGCTCCGGGCTGATCGCGGGGATGGGAGAGAGCGACACCGACCTCGTCGACGTGGTCCTCTCACTGCGCGGACTGGACCCGGACTCGGTACCGGTGAACTTCCTGATCCCGTTCGAGGGGACCCCGCTGGCCAAGGAGTGGAACCTCACGCCGCAGCGGTGCCTGCGCATCCTGGCGATGGTCCGGTTCGTCTGCCCTGACGTGGAGGTACGCCTCGCGGGCGGGCGCGAGGTACATCTGCGCTCGCTGCAGCCGCTGGCCCTGCACCTGGTCAACTCGATCTTCCTGGGCGACTACCTCACCAGCGAGGGGCAGGCCGGGCAGGCGGATCTGGACATGATCGCGGACGCCGGTTTCGAGGTGGAGGGCGCGGACACGACGACGCTTCCCGCGCACCGCGCTCCGGCGGGCGGCGGCTGCGGCGGCCACGACGGCGGGTGCGCGCCGTGCGGCGACGAACCCGCGGAGGCCGCCGCCCGTGGTGGCGACACGCCCGCAGAAGCCGTTGCCAGTGGTGGTGACGCCCCGGCCGCGCGCCCGGATCTGGTGGCGGTGCGGCGTCGCGGCGCCGGTACGGATCTCGCCCCCAATGCCTGAGCCCCTCTCCCCCGCCGAACTGCGCTCGCTCGACCGGGCCCACGTCTGGCATCCGTACGGCCCGATGCCGGGACGTCAGGAGCCGCTGGTCGTGGAGTCCGCGTCCGGGGTACGCCTGAGGCTGGCCGAACCGGCCCACGGGCACCGCGAACTGGTCGACGGCATGTCGTCGTGGTGGTCGGCGATACACGGTTACAACCACCCGGTGCTCAACGCGGCGGCACGCGGTCAGCTGAAGCGGATGAGCCATGTGATGTTCGGGGGGCTCACCCACGAGCCGGCCGTGCGGCTGGCCGCCCGGCTGGTCGAGATCACCCCGGAACCGCTGCGGCACGTCTTCCTCGCCGACTCGGGTTCGGTGTCGGTCGAGGTCGCGGTGAAGATGTGTCTGCAGTACTGGCGCTCGGCGGGGCGGCCCGCCAAGCAGCGGCTGCTGACCTGGCGCGGCGGATACCACGGGGACACCTGGCAGCCGATGTCGGTGTGCGACCCCGAGGGCGGCATGCACGAGCTGTGGTCGGGCGTGCTGCCCCGGCAGGTCTTCGCGGACGCGCCCCCGGCCGGTTTCGACGCGGAACCGGACCCGGAGTACGTACGCCATCTGCGGGCACTGGTCGCGGAGCACGCGGACCGGCTGGCGGCGGTGATCGTGGAGCCGGTGGTGCAGGGCGCGGGCGGGATGCGGTTCCACTCCCCCGCCTATCTGAAGGTGCTGCGCGAAGCGTGCGACGCGCACGACGTCCTGCTGGTGTTCGACGAGATCGCCACCGGGTTCGGCCGTACGGGGAAGCTGTTCGCGGCCGGACACACAGGGATCTCACCGGATGTCATGTGCGTGGGCAAGGCGTTGACCGGCGGCTATCTGACGATGGCGGCGACGCTGTGCACCTCACGGGTCGCCCAGGGCATCTCACGGGGCGAGGTGCCGGTGCTGGCGCACGGTCCGACGTTCATGGGCAATCCACTGGCCTCGGCCGTGGCGTGCGCGTCCCTGGATCTGCTGCTGGGCGCGGACTGGGAGCGGGACGTCGAGCGGATCGCGGCCGGGCTGCGGGACGGTCTCGCTCCGGCGGCGGACGTGCCCGGGGTGCGGGAGGTGCGGACGCTGGGAGCGATCGGTGTCGTGCAGCTCGACCACGAGGTGGACATGGTCGCCGCGACCCGAGCGGCGGTACGGGAAGGGGTGTGGCTTCGGCCGTTCCGCGATCTCGTCTACACCATGCCGCCGTATGTGACCGATGACGACGATGTGGCGCGGATCTGCCGCGCCGTGTGCGCGGCCGCGCGGGAGGGCTGAGATGAGCGTTCTGGTGGTGACGGGCACGGACACCGAGATCGGCAAGACCGTCGTGACCGCCGCCGTGGCGGCGGCGTGGCGGGACCGGCGCGTCGCGGTGCTCAAGCCCGCCCAGACGGGTCTGGCGCCCGGCGAGCCGGGGGACGCCGCAGAGGTGGCACGGCTGGCGGGCGGCCATGTGACGGCGGTCGAACTGGCGCGTTTCCCCGAGCCGTTGGCGCCCGCCACGGCGTCCCGGCGGGCCGGACTGCCACCGGTGCGCCCGTACGAGATCGCCGAGGCCGCCGAGAAGCTGGCGACCGAGCACGACATGGTGCTGATCGAGGGCGCCGGTGGTCTGCTCGTACGCTTCGACGACGCGGGCTCGACCCTCGCCGACGCGGCCCGGCTGCTGTCCGCTCCCGTGCTGGTGGTGGCGCGGGCCGGACTGGGCACGCTCAACGCCACCGCGCTGACCTCGGAGGCCCTGCGGAGCCGGGAGCTGGAGTGCCTCGGTGTGGTGGTGGGCAGCATGCCCGCCGAACCGGACCTCGCGGCGCGCTGCAATGTGGCGGACCTGCCGGTGGCGGCGGGCGCCCCGCTGCTGGGGGCGGTACCGGCCGGGGCGGGGGCGCTGGCGCCCGTCGACTTCCGTGCGGCGGCCAGGAGTTGGCTGGCGGTGGAACTGGGCGGGACCCGACCCGCCGGATGACCGGCCGAACCGCGGCGCGACGCCCCGCCGCCCGGCCCGGCGCCCGCCGTCGTGCGGGGCGCACCATCGGGGACGGGCCGGGGCGGGGACGGTCAATGGCTCCACTGCCGCAGCTCGTCGGCGATGGCCCGGACGTCCGCCTTGTCCTCCTTCACCAGTCGCGCGAGGTCCCGCACCCGTTCCGGGGAGGTGACGACCGTCAGCCCGGACGCGACGAGGTAGCCGTACGCGACGGCCGAGGAGAACATGGCGTTGGAGTGTTCGAGCGCGGGGACGTGAATCAGCGACTGCAACAAGGCCGCCGCCCTGGAGTGCGGGTCGCTGTAGACGGGGCTGCCGAAGATCTCCGCCTCGTGCCGGGCCACCGCGGCCACGAGCGCGCCCCAGTCGACGACCTGCGGATCGCCGGGGGTCTTGTGCTCGGCCACCATCAGCAGCCAGGCAAGGTCGATCCGGAGGTTCAACGCGTGCCTTCGCACTCCGGACCGTACTCCTCCGCGAAGACCGCCCCGTACTGCTCCATGAAGTCGCCCGCAGCCTCCACGAATGTATGCCCCACCGTGCCGGCATCCCGCTGCACGAGTTCCTCCACGTAACGGTTCACGCTCATCCCCCTCTGCACCTCCCGTCGGCGCGCCGCCTCGGCGGTGGCCTCGTCCACGCTCACGTTCAACCGAGTCCTGGGCACGGAAACACGCTAGCGCGCGAATGTCGGCACCGACAGAGGGGCACCATGGCGCCCCCGCACGAGCGGCCCGTCACACCGGGTGCCCATCCGCGTGCCCGCGCCCCCAACCGCAGGGCCCCCTCCGGAAGACCGGGCGGCCGAACCGCGCGATCGGCCTCACGATGCTGCAAAGGGTGCTGTGGCCAGGTCTCGGTCGGATCCGGAACGCGCCGGTTCGGTCTCTCACAGCAAGCGCCCCCGCAGCCTCGCGGGCAGGCAGTCGCCCCGCAGGCGGCTGTCGTGGTCCTGCGCGTGGCGGCCGCGCGTGCCGGCACTCCTGCTCCAGTCGAGGCACGACACCACTACCGAGGCAGGACACCCCTCTGTCGCCGTCGCAGAGACGTTCGCGCACGCACCGGATCTCACCGCCGCGCCCAGGGCCCCGGATCCATCCGCGGTTCCCAGGCCGCTCACCGAGGCGGCACGGTCATCTGGGCGGGGCTCTCCCAGCCCCCGGGCCTGCGCCGGGGGCGCGAGCGGCACGGCGTTCCGGGACATGCTCGGCGCGGAACTCTGACAGCGACTACACCAGCATGGCCACGAGCTAGAGCGATTTTGCTGATCCTTTACGATGGGGTGGTCCCCTGACCATTCTTTCCGAAAGGTGTGAGTGTCCGCCCATGGGCGACCCTCCCAGTAGTCGACATTCCCGACATCGAGCGATCCTCCTGCCCCTGCCCGACCATGGGACGGAGGTGACCCCATGACCGAAGTGCTGCTGCTGCTCGTCGCGGTACTGCTCTCCCTCGCGTGCGGCGCCTTCGTCGCGGCCGAGTTCTCATTGACGACGGTCGAGCGCGGTCAGCTCGAACGCGCCATCGAGCGAGGGGAACGCGGCGCGGCGAGCGCGATGAAGGCGGTGCGCGGCCTCACCTTCCAGTTGTCCGGCGCCCAGCTCGGCATCACGGTCACCAACCTGGTCGTCGGCATGCTCTCCGAGCCGTCCATCGCGAAACTGATCCGCGGACCGTTGGAGGCCGTGGGCCTGCCTCCGACCGCGGCGTCGTCCGTCGCGCTCGTGCTGGGAACCGCCATGTCCACGGTGTTCCTGATGGTCGTCGGCGAACTCGTCCCGAAGAACTGGGCGATCTCCTCGCCGCTCGCGATGGCGAAGGCCGTGGCGACCCCGCAGCGGGCGTTCACCGCCGTGTTCCGGCCGTTCATCAGTCACCTCAACAACACGGCGAACCGGATCGTGCGCCGCTTCGGTCTGGAGCCCGCCGAAGAACTGGCCTCCGCCCGCGGCCCGCAGGAGCTGGTGGCGCTGGCCCGGCACTCCGCAAAGGAGGGCGCTCTGGAGGCGGACACCGCCGAGTTGTTCGTCCGCACCCTCAACCTCGCGGAGCTCACGGCACAGAACGTCATGACGCCTCGGGTGCAGGTCATCGCCCTGGACGTGCGGGCGACCGCCGAGGACGTCGCGAACGCCACCCGCGCCACCGGCCTCTCCCGGTTCCCCGTCTACCGCGGCAACCTGGACACCGTCGTCGGCGTGGCGCACATCAAGGACGTACTGGCTGTCCCGGCCGAGCTGCGGCCCCGTACGCGTGTCTCGCACATGCTGCGCGATCCCCTGCTCGTCCCGGAGACCCTCACGGTGGACCGGCTTCTCGACCGGCTGTCGGGCAAGCTGGCGATGGCGGTCGTCATCGACGAGTACGGGGGTACGGCCGGCGTCGTGACCCTGGAGGACATCGTCGAGGAGGTCGTCGGCGAGGTGCGCGACGAGCACGACCCGCACGAGACGCCCGACCTGGCACCGGCCGGCGAGGACGCCGACGGACGGACCCTGTGGTCGGCCGACGGCGCCGCGCGCATCGACCAGCTGCAGAGGATCGGGCTACGAGTGCCGGACGGCCCCTTCGAGACACTCGCCGGACTCGTCGCCACCGAGGTCGGACGCATCCCGGCCGCGGGCGACTCCGTCGAACTCGCCGGCTGGCGGATCGATGTCGTCGACGCCTCCGGCCGCCGGGCCGCGCGGGCCCTGCTGCACGCGCCGCTGCCCGGCGAGGAAGACGAACGGACGGAGGACGCACGATGACTGCCGTCCAGCTCTTCATCGGACTGATGACCCTGGTCGTCAACGCCTTCTTCGTCGGCGCGGAGTTCGCGCTGATCTCCGTGCGCCGCAGCCAGGTGGAACCGCAGGCCGAGGCCGGGAACCGGCAGGCCCGGAGTGTCATATGGGGCCTGGAACACGTGTCGGCGCTGCTCGCGGCGGCACAGCTGGGCATCACGCTGTGCACGCTGGTCCTCGGTGTCGTCGCCGAACCGGCCATCGCCCATCTGCTGGAGCCCGTTTTCGACGTGGTGGGGGTGCCCGACGGGCTGGTCCACCCGATCTCGTTCGTCATCGCGCTGTCCGTCGCGACGTATCTGCACATGCTGCTCGGCGAAATGGTGCCGAAGAACATCGCGCTGGCCGAGCCCGTCCGGGCCGCACTGCTGCTCGGGCCACCGCTGGTGACCCTCGCCAGGGCGCTGCGCCCGGTGATCTTCGCCATCAACGCCTTCGCCAACGGGCTGCTGAAGCTCCTGCGGGTGGAGGCGAGGAACGAGGTCGCCGCCACGTTCTCGGACGACGAACTGGCCCGGCTGGTGAAGGACGCCGGGGACGCCGGGCTGGTCGACGACCGCTCGGCCGAGCGGCTGCGCCACGCGCTCGAACTGGGCCGCCGGCCGGTGCGGGAGGTGGCACTGCCGGTGGACCGGGTGACGTACACCAGGATCGGGACGACGCCGGAGCAGTTGGAACAGCTCTCGCACAAAACGGGATTCTCCCGTTTCCCGGTGATGGACAGCGAGGGCCGCATCCTGGGCTACCTCCATGTGAAGGACGCGCTGGACGCCACCCCGCGCGACCTGCCGTTCCCCGTGACGGCGATGCGGCCGATCGCCAGGGTGCGCGCCGGGACCCCGCTCGACGACGTACTCACGGCGCTGCGGCGCAGCCGCACGCACCTGGCGGCGGTGCTCGACGAGCACGGCCGCCTGGCGGGCATGGTCACGATGGAGGATGTGCTGCGTGAGCTGGTGGGACGGCCGCAGGCGCACTGACCCGCGCCCCGGGCCGCGGGAGGTCCGACCGCGGTCCGCCGGCGGTGGCACGGGCCCGCCCGTGCCACCGCTCCCCGTGCAGCAGCGTGCGGCACGTTTCCCCGGCTGCCGGGGACTCTGTCGACGGAGCGGCGGATCGGACGGCCGCGGACCGGCGAGGCTCCGGGGCGGGGCAGGCGGATCGGGCGGATCGGGCGGATCGAGTCTGTCCTGAAGGGGCCGGATCACCCCGCGATACGATCGCATCGCCATGGAGATGAATGCCTCGTACACCAGTCTGGTCGCGGTCGGCGACTCGTTCACCGAGGGCATGTCGGACCTGCTGCCCGACGGCACGTACCGGGGCTGGGCCGATGTTCTCGCCGCTCGGCTCGCGGTCCGCACACCGGGATTCCGCTACGCGAACCTCGCGGTACGGGGCAAGCTGATCGGCCAGATCGTCGACGAGCAGGTCGAGGCCGCCGCCGCCCTGCGTGCGGATGTCGTGACACTCGTCGGGGGGCTCAACGACGCGCTGCGGCCCAGATGCGACATGGGCATGGTCCGTGGGCGGCTCGAAGAGGCCGTCGAACGCCTCGCTCCGTCGTGCGGGAAGCTCGTGCTGATGCGCAGCCCTGGCCGCGACGGTCCGGTGATGGAACGTTTCCGTCCGCGCATGGAGGAACTGTTCTCCCTGGTCGACGAGCTGGCCGCCCGCCACGGCGCGTCCGTCGTCGACCTCTACGGGGCATCGGCCCTGGGCGACCCCCGCCTGTGGGACGTCGACCGGCTGCATCTGACGGCCGACGGGCATCGCAGGGTGGCGGAGGCGGTCTGGCAGACGCTCGGGCTGCCGCCGGAGAGCGACTGGCGGGCGCCGCTCCCGGCCGGCGTACCCCCGAAGTGGGTGGCGCGACGCCTCACGGACCTCCGCTTCGCCCGCCGGCACCTGCTGCCGTGGATCGGCCGCCGTCTGTCCGGCCGCTCCTCCGGGGACGGGCGGACGGGTGCCCAGTACAGCGCCGAACTGGGACGGGCGTTCTGGGTCACCCCCGGGCAGGACGGCGACCCCGGCCCGGTGGCCACGTGGCGCAGGATGGACGTGACCCCGCTCTCGTAGCAACCCACAAACCCGGCCACGGCACTGACCTGCACAAACCGCCAGTAGAATCTCGCCATGTGACTGCTGTGTCTGCGAAGCCTCGCATCCCCAATGTCCTGGCCGGCCGCTACGCCTCCACGGAGCTGGCCGTCCTCTGGTCCCCCGAGCAGAAGGTGAAGCTGGAGCGCCGGCTGTGGCTGGCGGTGCTGCGCGCGCAGAAGGACCTCGGGATCGAGGTGCCTGACGCCGCCCTCGCCGATTACGAACGGGTCCTCGACCAGGTCGACCTGGCCTCGATCGCCGAGCGCGAGAAGGTCACCCGGCACGACGTCAAGGCCCGCATCGAGGAGTTCAACGCCCTCGCCGGACATGAACAGGTCCACAAGGGCATGACGTCCCGGGACCTCACCGAGAACGTCGAGCAGCTCCAGATCCGGCTCTCCCTGGAACTGATGCGCGACCGCACGGTGGCGGTCCTGGCCCGGCTGGGCAGGCTGGCGGCCGAGCACCGCGAGCTGGTCTTGGCCGGCCGCTCCCACAATGTCGCCGCGCAGGCGACCACGCTCGGCAAGCGGTTCGCGACCGCGGCGGACGAGCTCCTGGTGGCCTACGGACGGCTCGAGGACCTGTTGGGCCGCTACCCGCTGCGAGGCATCAAGGGCCCCGTGGGCACGGCCCAGGACATGCTCGACCTTCTGGGCGGCGACTCAGCGAAGCTCGCGGACCTGGAGCGGCGCATCGCCGAGCACCTCGGCTTCGCCCACGCCTTCACCTCCGTCGGACAGGTCTACCCCCGCTCGCTCGACTACGACGTCGTGACCGCGCTGGTGCAGTTGGCCGCGGCACCTTCGTCCCTCGCCAGGACGATCCGCCTGATGGCCGGGCACGAGCTGGTGACCGAGGGATTCAAGCCCGGCCAGGTGGGCTCGTCCGCGATGCCGCACAAGATGAACACCCGCTCCTGCGAGCGCGTCAACGGCCTGATGGTCATCCTGCGTGGCTACGCGTCCATGACCGGCGAACTGGCGGGCGACCAGTGGAACGAGGGCGACGTGTCCTGCTCGGTGGTCCGCCGGGTCGCCCTCCCCGACGCCTTCTTCGCTTTGGACGGGCTGCTGGAGACCTTCCTGACAGTGCTCGACGAGTTCGGGGCCTTCCCGGCCGTCGTCGCCCGCGAGCTCGACCGTTACCTGCCGTTCCTCGCCACCACCAAGGTCCTGATGGGTGCGGTCCGTGCCGGTGTCGGCCGAGAGGTCGCCCACGAAGCGATCAAGGAGCACGCGGTCGCCTCGGCCCTGGCCATGCGTGAACAGGGCGCCGAGCGCAACGAGTTGCTCGACAAGCTGGCCGCCGACGAGCGCATCCCGCTGGACCGCGCGCAGCTGGACGCCCTGATGGCCGACAAACTTTCCTTCACGGGCGCGGCGGGCGACCAGGTCACCGCACTGGTCTCCCGTATCGAGGAGATCACCGAGCGGCACCCCGAGGCCGCGGCGTACGCTCCGGGCTCCATCCTCTGACCGGCGCCCGCCGCAGCCGATGACACCCGAGGAGCTCGGGGCCGCCCGCGACCGCACCGTTCCCGATGTGGTCGCGGGCGGCCTGCGTGTGCTGTTCTGCGGGATCAACCCGAGTCTGACGACGGGGGCGACCGGTCATCACTTCGCCCATCCCGGCAACCGTTTCCGGCCCGTGCTCCATCAGCCGGGTTTCACGCCCCGGCTGCTGAGTCCGACGGAGCAGAGCGAGCTGCTGCGGCACGGCCTGGGCATCACCAATGTCGTCGCCCGGGCCACCGCACGCGCGGACGAACTGTCCGCCGACGAGTTCCGCGAGGGCGGACGGATCCTTGCGGCCAAGGTCGAACGGCTCCGACCGGAGTGGCCGGCGATGGTGGGGGTCACCGCGTACCGCACCGCGTTCGGCAGACGGACCGCCCGGATCGGTCCGCAGGACCACAGGGTCGGCGGCGCCCGGGTCTGGGCCCTCCCCAACCCAGCGGTCTGAACGCTCACTGGACGACTCGGACGTTGGCGGAGGAGTACGGGCGCCTGCGTGCCTCCGTCGGGCACGGCGGCCCCACCTCCGCGTGAAGCTCCGCCGCGCGAGAACCCCACAGCGTGAGAACTCACCGGCCGCGCCCCCGGCCCCACGGCCACCGCAGGCCCCTGGCCGCGCGGAGCGGCCAGTCTCTCCACGCCCCGGCCCAGACCGTGAAACCTCTGTGGCCGTGTTCCCGGGTCACGGCGCGTGCCGGCACGCCCGCGTCATGGCGGATCTATCTCCGTGACCACGACGTTCAGCTCGCAGCCCGGCCCGTCCTCCTCCAGGTAAAGGCCCAGCGCGATCCACCGGTCCTCGATCCGCCACAGTTGGAGGTACTCGCAGCCCGCGACCGTCTCGGCCCACGCCTCCGGGGTCTCCTCGCCTGCCGTCATCCGCTCCTGCGCACTCCACAGGCTGATCACCTGCGGCTCGCCCCAACGGCTCGTGAGCAGGGTCAGCAGCGCATCGTGCTCCGCGAGGCACTGCGCGCGGTGTTCGAGACGTGCCGCCTCGTCGTCGTCCCAGTGGTCGACGTCCGCGTGCAAGGACGCCGTGTGATAGCCGGGCCCGCTGACTCCCGAGCCTGACCGGATGCGCTCCGCGGGAAAGGCCCGGGTCCGCATCCCGTCGATGAGGCGAAGGTGATGTGCGGTGGTCATGTCGCCAGTAAACCGCCCAGCACTGACATTCGAACCCGCGGCCCTGGCGTTTGAAGACCCCTCAGCCCTTTCCGCGCCCTCCTCCGTCTTCCGAGCGGCCGGTGGCAGGTATCCGGGTCCGGCACGGACGTGGACATGGGCGCGGGCGTGTACGGGGCACGGCACCTGACCACCGATACGGCGGCGGGACTACACGTCCCTGCGCCGTATCGCCCACCAGCCCGCCAGCAGCGCGGCCGCCGCCCAGGCTGCGGTCACGGCGAGTCCGCCCCACGGCCCGAGGCCGGCCTCGGGGTTCTGCTGGAGCACCAACTGCCCTGCCCGGTCGGGCAGGTACTGCGCGGCGCCACCCGCGATGTCGCCGACCACGAAGGAGACGATGAGAACGAACGGTATGAGCAGGCTGAGCACGGCCACGGCGCTGCGCAGCAGCACCGCCAGGCCGGCGGCGAACAACGCCATCAGGGCCAGGTAGATCCCGCCGCCGAAGGCGGCCCGCAACGCTCCCGGTTCCCCGAGATCGATCGCGTACTCCCCCAGGAACAACTGCCCCACCAGGAAGGCACTGAAGCTGGTGGCGAGGCCGACGACCAGGGCGAGCCCACCCACGAGCGCCACCTTCACCGCGTAGAAAAGGTTGCGGTGCGGCACGGCGGTCAGGGAGATCCGCAGGGCCCCGTTGACATACTCGGACGAGATCGCGGTCGCGCCAAAGCCGATGGCCGCCAACTGCCCGAAGTTCAGGGCGTAGAAGGCGCCGAAGACCGGATCGGCATCCGCGTTGTCCGCCTCTGCCCGGCCGACGGTGGCGAACACGAGCACGGTGACGACGAGGGTCACGAGAAGCACCGCTATGAGGGATCCGAAGACGGACCGCACCGATCTGATCTTGATCCATTCGGAGTGGAACACTGCCGCAGTCGACATGATCAGGTCTCCTGAAGGTTGGTGGACGGGGCCGGCGCGGACGCGAAGTCCACGGCGTCGGACGTGAGGTCGAGGTATGCCTGCTCCAGCGTGGGGCGCTCGTCGACGAGTTCGAGAATCGTGACGCCGTGCGCGGCGGCCACGGCACCGATCTCGGCGGCCTGTGCGCCTTCGACGCTCAGGCACCCGCCGTCGCCCGGAACGGACTCGTGTCCCTTGCCGATCAGTGCCTCCCGGAGCCGGGCGGGATCGGTCGTGCGCACGCGCACCACGGGGCGGCTTCGTGACTCCAGGAAGTCCCGCATCGGCAGGTCCGCGAGGAGTCGGCCGCGGCCGAGCACCACGAGATGATCAGCGAAAGAGGATGTCTCGTTCATCAGATGGCTGGACACCAGGACCGTACGTCCCTCCCGGGCGAGACGCCTCATCAGCTCACGAATCCAGATGATGCCTTCCGGGTCGAGCCCGTTCGACGGCTCGTCGAGCATCACGATCTCCGGATCACCGAGCAGGGCGGCCGCTATGCCCAGCCGCTGACGCATGCCCAGTGAGAACGTCTTGATGCGCGCGGCGCCGACCGCGCCGAGTCCCGCCTCGTCCAGGACCTCGTCCACTCTGCGGGCGGCTATGCCGTTGCTCACCGCGAGGGCGAGCAGATGATCCCGCGCGGTGCGCGAGCCGTGGGCGGCCTGGGCATCGAGCAGAACTCCTATCCGCCGCAATGGATTGTCGAGCGCGGTGTAGGACTGCCCGCCGACCGTCGCCGTACCCGCGGTGGGCCGGTCCAGACCGAGCACGAGTCGCATGGTGGTGGACTTCCCGGCACCGTTGGGGCCGAGGAAGCCGGTGACCCGGCCCGGGCGCACGCTGAACGTGAGCCGGTCCACGGCACGGATCGTGCCGTATTCCTTGGTGAGTTCGTGGACATCGATGCTGGTCATGTCGTCAGCTTGCCGGTCCCGCAGGGGCACCGGCCTCCCCCGCGGGAGGGGATCTTCTCCCTCTCTCGGGGGAGACGCCCGGCCCGGGCGGACTGGCACGATGGCCGCATGCTCCGCCATATCCGGCCGCTGGCCACCCCCGCCACCTACACCCGGTGGCTGCACCTCCTCGTCCCGCTGGCCATCTGCAGCGTGTGGATGTTCGTCTCCATGGATACTCCGTGGGTGCTCGCGGTCCTCGCCATACCGGTCGGGTTGCTGCCGGGTATGCGGCTGGCGGAAGGGGTGCAGGCCCAGCTGCTGCTCACGCCCGCGGAGCATGGCAACCCTCACGCGGCGATCTCGGCCACGGCCGCGGCCGGCTGGGCGGACCGCTGGCGCACCGTCCTCTGGCTGGAGTTGCGGCTGGTGTTCGGCTTCGTGGTGGGTGTCATCACTTTCTGGCTGCCGATGACCACCGTGGACCTTGTCATCAGCGGTACCGGCGGCGACGTGAATCAGGGTTCGCTGATAGCCGGGCTGCAGCCGCACTGGTGGCATCTCCTTCTCACTCCCCTGCCCGTCCTGGTTCTGCTGGCCGTGGTCGTGGCGAGTGGTGAGCTGATCACTGTGGCCGCCCGGGGCCTCCTCGGCCCGTCACCGGTGCAGCGGCTCACCGCCTTGGAGGAGCGCACCGAACAGCTGCTGGAGCGCAATCGCATCGCGCGGGAGCTGCACGATTCCATCGGGCATGCGTTGACCGTCGCCGTCGTACAGGCGGGTGCGGCCCGGGCGGCCAACGATCCGGAGTTCACGGCGCGGGCACTCACCGCGATCGAGGAGACCGGCAGGGACGCGCTCGACGACCTGGAACGGGTCCTGCGGGTGCTGCGTGAAGCAGGGACACCGACGGGACGGCAACCGACGCTCGTGGAGGCGGACCGGCTTCTGGATTCCGCCCGCCGATCGGGGGCGAAGGTCGACGCGGACGTGTCCGGTCCGCTGGAGGAGGTTCCCGTGGCGGTGTCCCGTGAGGGCTATCGCATCCTTCAGGAATCGCTCACCAATGTGCTCCGTCACTCCGGGGCCGTTCCCGTCCAGGTGCGGATCAGCGTCGCGAACGGCCGGCTGGAGCTGAACGTGACCAACCCCTTGGGTGATTCGACGGGTTCGGCGGGTGGCGGGAGCGGGCTGCGAGGCATCCGCGAAAGGGCCGCGCTACTGGGAGGAAAGGCCAGGACGGGTCCGCACGAGGGCGAGTGGAGGGTGTACGCGAGCCTTCCGTTCCACGGCCTAGGCTGATCGGATGGCGGTTACCGTTCTTCTGGTCGACGACGAACCCCTCGTCCGTACGGGGCTGCGCGCGGTCCTCGATGCGCAACCCGACATCGAAGTGGTGGGCGAGGCGGACGACGGCGCGGCCGTGATCCCCCTGCTGCGTCAGCTGCGACCCGACGTGGTGGCCATGGACGTCAGAATGCCCCTGATGGACGGCATGGAGGCGACACGGCTGGTGCTGCGCACCGTGCCGGACCCGCCGAAGATCCTGGTGGTCACCACGTTCGAGAACGACGAGTACGTGTACGAGGCGTTGCGCGCGGGGGCGGACGGCTTTCTGCTCAAGCGGGCACGGCCGACCGAGATCGTCCATGCGGTGCGTCTGGTCGCGGAGGGCCAGTCGTTGCTGTTCCCGGCGGCGGTGCGGCAGCTCGCCGCGCAGTACGGCACGAACAAGGCGCGGGCGGTCATGGAGCGGGCGTCGCTCACCGAGCGGGAGGCGGCGGTCCTGCGGCTGATGGCCCGGGGGCTGTCGAACGCGGAGATCGCCGCCAAGCTCGTGGTGGGCGTGGAGACGGTGAAGACCCATGTCAGCGCCGTACTCGCCAAGTTGGGCGCGAGGGACCGCACCCAGGCGGTAATCGCGGCGTACGAGTCCGGGTTCGTCGCCCCGAGCTGAGCCACCCGGCTCCGGATGCCCGTCGGGGCCTTCGGTCGCCCGGCACCCGGGCAACGAGTACCATCCGCCTGACATGCGCACGAGCGGGAGGACAGACCGTGGGGCGGCTGACCGGTGGTGATCCATCCCTGTTGCGACGGATCAATTCCGCAGTGGTGTTGCACGCCCTCCGGGGCGCAGACTCGCCCACGCTCACGCACCTGACCCGGATCACGGGCCTGTCCAGGCCGACGGTCGAGGGCGTCATGGAAGGGCTCCTGGAGGCCGGGCTGGTCGTCGAGTCGATGCCCGACGCGGGCGAGACCCGTCGGCAGGGGCGCCCGGCGCGGCGGTTCAGATTCCGCGCCGAGGCCGGTCATCTGCTCGGCATCGAGATCGGTCCGCACCGCGTCTCCGCCCTGCTCGCCGAGCTGGACGGCCGGGTCATCGGGGCGGGTTCACGTGAGGTGCCGGCGACGGCGTGCGCAGACGACCGGCTCGAAAAGGTCCGCGTGGTGGTGGCCGATGTCCTGCGGCGGACGGGCGTGGCGCGGAGCAGTCTGCGTGCCGTCGGGGTGGGCAGCCCGGGCATCGTGGAGGCCGACGGGACGGTGCGGCTGGGCACGGCGCTGCCGGACTGGACGGGGTTGGCGCTGGGTGAGCGGCTACGGCGCTCGTTCCGCTGCCCCGTGCTCGTGGAGAACGACGCCAATGCGGCGGCGGTCGCGGAGCACTGGAAGGGGGCCGCGATCGAGTCCGACGACATCGTGTTCGTCCTGGCCGGCCTGAGCCCGGGTGCCGGATCGCTGATCGGCGGGCGGCTGCACCGCGGCTACGGTGGTGCGGCGGGCGAGATCGGGGCCCTGCACCTCCTGGGCCGCGAGGCCACGCCTGAGCGGCTCCTCTCCACGACGGACACGCCCCTGGATCCGTTGGACGAGGCCGCTGTCGCCGCCGTGTTCGCCGAGGCGCGGCGTGGGGACGCACGGGCACAGGCAGCGGTCGAGCGGTACATCCAGCGTCTGGTGCACGATGTCGCGGCCCTGGTGCTGGCCCTGGACCCGGAACTGGTGGTAGTAGGCGGATGGGCCGCGGGACTGGACGGCGTGCTGGAGCCGCTCCGCCGCGAGCTGGCCCGCTACTGCCTCCGGCCGCCGCGTGTGACGCTGTCATCGCTGGGCGAGGCGGCGGTGGCCATGGGTGCCCTGCGGCTGGCGCTCGATCGCGTCGAGGAGCAGGTGTTCGCGGTGGAGGGAACGGTGACGGCCCGCCGCTGAGCGCGACGGACCGTTCACGGCCCCCGCGGGCCGGTCCGCAGACGTCTCGACGGTCCGTTCACGCACTTGAGGGGCGGGGTGGGACGGGCTCGGGAGCGTTCCGTCCGAGTCGTCCCGAGCCATGTCGTCCGGGACGCCTGCCGCTCACGGCGGGTTCAGGACGCCTGCCGCTCCTGGCCGTGGTGGCTGATCTCCAGGTCGCCCGAGTCACCGAACGTGAGTCGGCAGGTGTCGGCGCGGTACGTGGCGACGGAGAGTGCCGCGGTACCGCCCGCCCCCGGATAACGGGTGGTGACGACGAGGACGGGGGAGCCGGGGAGCCGGTCGAGTTCCTTCGCGTCGTCCGCGCGCGCCGAACCGAGTTCCACCGACCGGTCCTGCCCGTCGAGGCCGAGGCGGTGCAGTTCGCGCAGGACGCCGCGGGCCCGCACGGGGCCGGACGACGCGTCGATCGCGGGAAGTCCGGGCACCGACGAGGACGGGACGTAGAGCAGCTCAGCCGCGATCGTCTGCGCCTGGGCGACGCGGATGCGGCGGACGATGTGGACCGGCTCGTCACCGGCCACTCCGAGCACGGACGCCACCGACGCCGGCGCGACCGCGGTCGTGCAGCCCACCGGCTGCCATGCCTCGCCGACGCCGCCGCCCGACCATTCGCGCCGCCCCGAGGAGACCGCGACCCCGACGCGCGGCGGCGCGACGGTGGTGCCGACGCCTCGGCGACGCTGCAGTCTGCCTTCCAGTTCGAGCTGTTCCAGTGCCTGCCGGAGCGTGGCACGGGCGACTCCGAACCGAGCAGCGAGCTCACGCTCATTGGGCAGGATCTCTCCCACCGCAAACTCCGAATCGAGTGCCTCACTGAGCACGGTCTTGAGGTGCCAGTACTTCGGCTCCTGCACCGATTCCGGCTGCGTGGTCCCCACCCTGTCCTCCGCAATTGCCCAGCGGCTTTTTCGCGACGCTATTTATTAAAGGTTCCTGTCTTAACGGTGAGACCATAGGGCCGGACACCACCTTGGTCAAGACCAATCCTCCCGCGGTCGCACAGCGAAATGACCGCTGCCACAGAGCGTTCACAGGACGTTCGGGGCGCCGCGAGCCGCCCGCAAGCAGAATGGCTCCGCGGCCGTGTGGGCCGGGGAGCCTGGGAGTGCGGCTCGGAGCAAGGATCCCGCGACGGCGGACTGCCGTCATGCCCCGCTGAACGGGCGTCAGGGCGCGGGAAAGCCGGTCACCGGTCGACCACGCCGGTGAGTTTGTCAGGGTTGCGCACGATGTACACGCACTGGACCAGGCCGTTCCTGACCTCGATCTGGACGGCGGAGTCCGGCATTCCGCCCGAGAGCACGAGCAGGCCGGGGCCACCGTTGAGTTCCACGGCCCGTATGTCGAAGTCCTGGGTCCGGCCGTGGACGGTGGCGCACAGGAAGCGGCCCACCTTGTCGGCGCCCTCGATGACGCGCAGCGGCGCCTTGGCCTTTCCGCCGCTGTCGCCGACGAGCCGCACATCGGTGGCGAGCATCGCCAGCAGCCGCTCGATGTCACCGCCCGCAGCCGCCGCGAGGAAGCGTTCCGTGAGGTCACGTCGCTGGGCCGGGTCGACGTCGTAGCGCGGCCTGCGCTCCTCCACATGGCGCCGCGCACGTCCCGCGAGCTGACGCACGGCGGCCTCGGACCGTTCCAGGGCCGTGGCGATCTCGGTGTACGGGAAGCCGAACGCCTCGCGCAGCACGAAGACGGCGCGTTCCAGCGGCGACAGGGATTCGAGGACGACGAGCACGGCGAGCGAAACCGAGTCGGCGAGAACCGCCCGCTCCGCCGTATCGGGTACGGACGGCCCGAAATCGGTGACGAGGGGTTCCGGCAGCCAGGGCCCCACGTACGCCTCGCGCTGCGACCGCACCTGACGCAGCCGGTCGACGGCGAGACGGGTGGTGATCCGGACGAGGTAGGCGCGCGGTTCCCGTACGTCCTCGCGGGAGGCGGACGACCACCGCAGCCATGCCTCCTGCACCACGTCCTCGGCGTCGGCGATCCGCCCCAGCATGCGGTAGGCCACTGCGATGAGCACGGGGCGGTGGGTTTCGAACACATCGGTGGCGGTGTCGGCTGTCACCCGTCCATCCCAGCCGACGCGCGGCACGCTGTCCAGTACCGACCGCCCGCCCCTCGAACTGTGGCCCACGCGGCGGCACTTGCCCTCACCCAGCGGTCCACGTGGCTCCAGCACGAGCTGTCGCGCTCCCGCGCGGTGCGGAAGGTGATCGCCGCCGACGTGCCTCTGGTGCTGGTGGTCCCGACGGGGCGCCCGACTCCGATGCGGTCGCCCAGGGGTGCTCCCGATCAGCCGCTGGGCCGGGAACTCCAGATCGCGGAACTGCTCCGGGACGTCAAGCACCGGCGGATCACCGGCACGGTCCGGCTGACGGCCGACGTGCGCTACACGTCGGCCCGGCACTACGTGCCCGAGCGTGCCGTGTTCATGGACTTCGCGCCGTTGTGGGAGTTCGTGGCGGTTTTCTGGCGGCCGGTCACTACCCGGCCAGAGCACTCGACGCGACGTTCGGTCCCGACCGGGTCTTCGTGCGGGCACCGGACCGCGCGAACGTGTCGCCGATGGAGTCCGCGCAGTTCTTCGGCGAGGTCGACATCGACGGCACAACGGTGAGTCGACCGTGCGACTGCGCGCGCAGGGCGGTTCCGTGCTGTTCAGCAAGGTGCTGCGGCCGGGGCTCGTCGGACAGTGAGACGGCCGCGGCCACCGGCCCCCGGGCGGTGGCCGCGGCCGATTGTCAGTGGTGGGTCCTACGGTTTTTCCCATGACCCGATCCGTTCAGGCATTGGCCTACGCACGCCCGTCCGCCGTGGAGTCCTCGGAGGCCGGGCGGCTGCTCGGTCTGGAGACGTCAGGGGGACTCACCCCCCGGGGTGCCGAACCCCATCCCCGGTTCTTCTCGGGATTCCTCACCTCCCCGAGCATCGCCGCCCGCGGCCTGCTGGCCGTGGCGGACGTGGCGTCCGCGCGCTACTACCAGCGAACGCTGCCGGCCTCGCTCGATCCCGTGGTGACGGGCAACGGCGACCGGTTGCGTTTCGAGTCGTTCTCCGGCTGTTGCGGCGTGTACGCACGCCTGGACGTGCTGCGGGAAGGACTGGACGGCGCGGAGACGGGGCACGGCACGACGAACGTGGACGTCAACAACCCGTTGCGGGAAGCCCTTTCGCGGATAGCGGGCGACGATCCGCTGCACATGCGGGTGGGTCCGGAGGAACTGGCCGTCACCACGCTGGACGGACCGGTCGTGGAGAAGAAGGTGCCGCTGCCCGACCGGTGGCTGCGCGGCTTCGCGGAGGCTCAGGTGGTCTCGGCCGGTTTCGATGTGCGGGCCGAGTTGCCCGCCGCCGAGGCCGTGCGGTTCCTGCGGTCGCTGCCGCGCACGTCGGGTAACGCCTCGCGCGGTGCACGCTGGGTGATCCCGGCGGGGAAGACGCTCAGGCCCACGACCCGCCCGGTGGCGGGGGCGGTGTGCCTGCCGGGCCCCGAACGACTGATGGCGTTTCAGCGGGTGCTGCGTCATGCGACGTCCCTGCGGGTGTACGGGCCGGTGGCCGACGGGGCGGCGGCCGCGAGCGCCTGGGAGGCGGTGCTGCCGGGCATGCGGCTCACGCTGACACTGTCGCCCGATGCCTCGCGCGGATTCTCCGGCGAGGGCGGGGTTCTCGAGGCGCTGGCCACGGAGGACGCCGCGGCCGACGCCGAACTGGTGTCGCTGCTGCTGGCCTGGGAGCCACGTATCGAGCCTGCCGATCTGGCCGAGCAGTCGGGCCTGACGGTGGAACGGGTCCGGGCCGCGCTCACGCGACTGGGGACGGCGGGCCGGGTCGGTTACGACCTCGCGGACGCGGCCTATTTCCACCGCGAACTGCCGTACGACGCCGACCGCGCCGAGCGGCACAACCCGCGTCTGGTCGCGGCCCGGGAGCTGGCCGGTTCCGGAGCGGTCGTGCTCGACGGGGACGTGGCGGTCGTGTCATCGGGCGAGCGTCGCTACCAAGTGAGGGAGAAGGACGGAATGCTCGGCTGTACCTGCCAGTGGTGGATCGACTATCGCGGCAGCCGGGGCCCCTGCAAGCACGCCCTGGCCGTGCGGATGGTCCGTCGTGGTGCGCCGGTCGCCGGAGGTGCGCGATGAAGGATCTGCTCACCGCCGTCCGGGAAGGGCACGTGAAGGACGTCCCGGGCCTGCTGGCCGGACTGGACCGGGCCGGGCTCCGGGCTGCCCTCGCGGAGTTGAAGCAACTACGCAAGGAGGCACGGGGCTGGCACTGGAACGAGCGGGAGAGGTCACGCGACGCACTGTTCGTGGCGGGGGCGGGCTGCCACACGGGGGCGGCGGCCTGTGCCACCTGGCTCGCCGGCCGGGATCTGATGGGGTGGCGACGCATCCGCGTCACGCGGGTCATCGAGGTGCTGGCGGATCGTGACCCCGCCTGGGTCGCCGATGTGGCCCATCGGCTCGCGGCACGGCCCGCGGCGGTGGAGTCCACTTACGAACTCATCGTCGGCCTGGTGAAGCTCGCAGGGTGTCCGGTCCCCACCACGGACGCCTTCGTGCGCGGCTGGGCGGAGCACGTCTCCTCCGCGCCCTGGGAGACGCGCAAGACGCGTCCCTTGACCGACATCCTGCGCGCGGATCCGTACCTGCCGGTTCTCCTCCCGCGCGTCTTCGAGTTGCCGGAGCTGCCGCCGCAGATGACCTGGATCGAGGAGACGGCGATGAATCCGTGCCAGTGGCCGGTGGCGCTGCCCGCTCTGGTCGAGGAGGGCCTGATCGAGCGGACGGCGCTCGTGGACATGTGCATCGCGCGGCTGCTCCGGGGCGGCAAGCCCGCGGAACAGCGTTTGTGCCTGGCGCTGGTGCGGCGGCTGGAGCTGACCGAGCGGGAGGAGGCCGGGCATCTCGCCGACTGGGCCGCCATGGCGGCGGACGGGATCTCCACCGTCGCCGGTCACGCGCAGGAGGTGCTCGGCCGGATGCACGAGCGCGGCGAGCTGCCGGTGCGGTCGCTGGCGGAGTTCTCGGGTTCGGTGCTGTTCCGTACCGAGAAGAAGCTGGTCCGGTCCCAGCTCGTGCTGATCGGCAAGGCGCTGCGGCGCGACCCGTCGGCGGCCGACGAGCTGCTGCCCGTGGTCGCGGAGGTCTTCGGGCACGAGGACATCGGCCTTCAGGAACGGGCGCTGAAACTCGTGACGCGGTATCTCCCCTCCGCCGGTGACGCGGCACGGGAGGAACTGGCATTGTCGGCCGAGCAGTTGAGCCCGGTGCATCAGGTAGCCGCGAGCGAGGTGTTCGGCGACCTGCTGAGCGAGCGGCCGACGGCGGAGCCGTACGAAGAAGTGCTACCGATCCCGCCCGCGCCACGTCCGGTCGCGCCGGCCCCGGCCACGTTGCCCGAACTCATCGAGGAGGTGACGCTCCTGACGGGTGATCTGCGGTCCGGATTCGGCGGCTCCGGTGCCCCCTTCGACGTGTCGGCGTTCGAGCGGACACTGGACGGGCTGGTACGGCACGCCCATACCGACCGGACGGCACTGGGCAACGCGCTGCGTGAAGCGCTGACCGGTCGGTGGCGGATCGACAGCGAGCCCAGCCCTCATCTCAGGCGGTGGCTCATCTCGCACTCGGGCATCGAGATCGTCGTGGCCACGCTCCTCGGTGGGGAGTCGGCGCGGGCCGTGGCAGCCGGCCGTCCGTCGCGGAAGCCCGACTGGAGGTGCGCCCACGCGGCACTTGACGGGATCCGCAAGGCCCGCCTGTGGGAGGCGGCCGATGCCGTGCTGGACGGCAAGGTGCCGTTCCTGCTGGCCGTACCCACATCCCACACCGGTTCCCTCGATCCGGCCGTGTTGGTGGACCGGCTGCGCGCGTACCAGCGGCTGGGCGTGCAGCCCGGTGACGCCGATTTCGGTCAGGCCCTGCTCCGCGTGCCGCGCGGCGAGACGCACCACGGGGCAGCGGCGGCAGCCGCGGCGCTCGGCACGACGGAGGGGGATCGTCTCGCGGCGTGGCTGCGCGCCGACGAACCGCTCGCCCGTGTGCACCGCTTCGACCTGAAGAGGCGGACCCACGCGGCCGGCGACCTGGTGTCGACGCCGGGCACCTGGACGCACCGCGTGCTCATGGCCAGTGAGGAACGTCCGTTCATCCAGCGGGAGCTCCCCCGCCCCTTCCACTGGCTGGGAGAACCGCACACTCCCACGCATCACCTGTGCCACCACTGGGGCGAACGGCCAGAGGGCTGGACCTCGTCCCTGCCGCAGGACGCGGAGACGCTGGCCGCCTGGATGTTGCCCAACATCTCGATCGGCATGGCCGAGGAGATACGGGACACCATGCGGCCACTGCCGGCGCTCGCCGAGCTCGACGCGCCCGCGGGCGAGGCGGTCCATCTGGCAGTCGCGTACGGCCTGGCGTGCCGCCACCATGAAGACCGCCTCCTGGCGGTGGACGCCCTGCTGATACTCGCCGCGCGCCACCGGTTGGACGCGGCGCTGCTGGGCGAGCAACTGGCGGTCCTCCTGGAACTCGGGCCGGCGAAGCCGAACCGGTTCGCGGAATCCGCCCGTACCGCCGCCACCACCGGCGCGTACCGGACGACCCTCTCCGTGCTGGCCGCGGTCCTGCCCGGGCTGCTGGCCCGCCGGAAGGCTCCGCGTGGGCTGAGTGATCTGCTCGCCGTGGCCGCCGAATGCGCGGAACACTGCGGCGCGGTGCGGGTCGAGCCGATACCCGGGCTCGCCGAGACGGCGGCCCGCGGCGGCTCCTCGCAGCTGGTGCGTCAGGCGGTGCGTCTGAAGACCGCCTGGGACCAGAAAGCAGGACCGGCGTGACCGCCGCGAACATCGCGGTGTGACCCACAGGCGCGGAGGGTGTCCGGGAACCGCCCGGACCGGACCTGGTCCGGTCCGGTCCGGGCGCGCGGGCTCCCCCGGACCGGAGGGGTTCCCGCGCAGTCGCCCGGGCCGACTCCGGCCAGGAAACGGGGGCCACAGGAGCCACCCGCCCGCGGCCCCGGTCAGCAGCGGGTGCTGCTCCGGCGCACCGCGCCCCTGGCCGTATCGGTCCAAGGCCGCTTCGGTTCGGGCGGCTCGACCCCATCGCACCGCGCGCCGATGAACATGTGCTCGCGCTTCCCGAGGGAAACGAGATCACCGTGCGCCGCGCGGACCAGGGCGACCTGGAGGCGGCCCGGGCCATGCACGACCGCTGCTCCGACCGGACGCTCCGCCTGCGCTATCACGGCCCGGTACGTGACGCCGACCGCTACCTGGACCATCTGCTGAGCCCACGCTTCGGTCGCTCCCTGGCCGCGCAGACCGCCTCCGGACGCCTGGTCGCCCTGGGCCATCTCCTCTGGGACGGCGACGAGACCGAGGTCGCCCTGCTCGTCGAGGACGAGTGGCAACGGCGCGGGATCGGTTCCGAGCTGCTTCGCCGACTGGTGGCGCTGGCCGTCGAGGCGGGCTGCGAGAACGTCTACGCGGTCACCCGGGCATCCCACACGGGCATGGTCGCGGCCATGCGCGCGCTGGCCCTGCCGCTGGGCTACCAGATCGAGGAGGGCACGGTGGTCATCACCGCCCGGCTGGACGCGACCCCGGTCCGTTCACTGCCGCCGCACGAGCAGGCCGGTCACCGACGAGCGGGCCGGTCCCGGCCGACGGACAGCTGACCGGCCGACAGGTCACTCACGGCCGACGCGACGCTCAGCGACCGACGGACCCCGCGTCGCGTACTCGACGGGCGGGGGCATGCGGACACCCGTCCCCGCGCCCCCGTCCTTCCCCATGAGGCCGGTCCGCCCCCTGACGAGGCCGGACCCACCTCCCTACGAGGCCGGATCCGCTCCGGGGCCCTGGACCGCTCCGGAGACGGAGGCGGCCTCGGACGCACGGTCCGACTCGGACACCGGCTCCTCTTCACCGGGGTTCGACCCGTCGCAGTCCAGCGCCCGGGAGAGGTCGGCCCACAGATCCTCGACATCCTCCAGGCCGACGGACATGCGCAGAAGCCGGTCCCCGACGCCGGCCGCCTGCCGGTCTCCCTCCTCCACGATGCGGTGGCTGATGGACGCCGGGTGCTGGATCAGGGTGTCGACGCTGCCGAGGCTGACCGCCGGTGTGATGAGCCGTACGGCCGAGATCACCCGGTGGGGATCGCCATGCACCTCGAACGACACCATCGCCCCGCCCAGTGCCGGGTAGTGGACCCTGGCCACGCGCGGGTCGCCCGCCAGCCTGCGCGACAGTTCCGAGGCGGTCGCGGAGGCCGCCCGCACCCGCACCGGGAGCGTGGCGAGGCCGCGCAGCAGCAGGTATCCGGCCATCGGGTGCAGCACGCCGCCGGTGGCGAAGCGCACCTGTCGCAGACGCGCCGCGAACTCCTCGTCGCAGGCGACGACCCCGCCCATCACGTCGCCGTGCCCTCCGAGGTACTTGGTGGCGCTGTGCAGCACGATCCGGGCGCCGTGCTCCACCGGCCGCTGGAGCACGGGAGTGGCGAAGGTGTTGTCGACGAGCAGCGGCACCGATCCGCAGGAGTACGCGATCGCCCGGATGTCGACCTCGGCGAGCGTGGGGTTGGCGGGCGTCTCCACCATGACCAGACCGGTGTCCGGCCGGATCGCCTCGGCGATGCCCGCCGGATCGGTCCAGGTCACCTCGGTGCCCAGCAGACCGGCGCCGAGGAGGTGGTCGCTGCAGCCGTAGAGCGGGCGGACGGCGACCACGTGACGCAGCCCCATGCTCGCCCGGACCAGCAGCACGGCGGTGAGCGCCGCCATTCCGCTGGCGAACGACACGGCGCTCTGGGCTCCTTCGAGCCGGGCGAGCGCGTCCTCGAACCGGGCTGTCGTCGGATTGTCCAGGCGTGCGTAGACGGGCGGGCCGTCGAGCCTGGCGCCGTTCGCGGCGAAGGCGTCGATCCGGCGGGCCTCGCCCCTGGAGTCGTACGAGGGGTAGGTGGTGGACAGGTCGATCGGTGGAGTGTGCAGACCGAGGGCCGCGAGATCGTCACGGCCCGCGTGCACGGCTTCGGTGGCGAGCGCCCGGGAGCGGGGGGTCGCCGGGGGCGCCATGAAGGAGTCGGTGTCCATGACATCACTCTGAACATCGCCCGGGTCCCTCCGGGAACGTCCCGTGCTACGTTCGGCAGATGTCCGAATCCGTCGTTCTCGACCCGGTGGACCTGCACATTCTGCGGCTGCTGCAGAACGATGCCCGGACCACCTACCGTGAACTGGCCGCCGAGGTCGGCGTCGCCCCGTCGACCTGCCTGGACCGGGTGGCCAGGTTGCGTCGTTCCGGGATCATTCTCGGCCACCGACTTCGCCTCGACCCGGCGCGGATCGGCCGGGGGCTGGAGGCCCTGCTCTCCGTACAGGTGCGCCCGCACCGCAGGGAGCTGATCGGCCCGTTCGTCGAACGGATCAGGGCGCTGCCGGAGTCCCGCGCGCTCTTCCATCTCACCGGGCCCGACGACTACCTGGTCCATGTCGCGGTCGCCGACACCGCGGATCTCCAGCGTCTGGTGCTGGACGAGTTCACGTCGCGGCGCGAGGTGGCCCGGGTCGAGACCCGGCTGATCTTCCAGCAGTGGGAGTGCGGCCCGCTGCTGCCACCGGCGGCCGGAGCGCGGGGAACGAGTCCCTGAGTTCGCGCGGAACAGGCCACTGCGTCCGAATGCTGATGACGCGAAGGCCCTCACCGTACGAGGATGTCCGCATGTCAGAAACTGCCGGCAGCGCACTGCCCCGCCAGGTCGCCGACGCCTACGTCGACGCATACATCGAACTCGACCCGATCTCCGGCACGTACCTGGGTGTCGCGGCGAGTTCGCGACACCTCCCCGATTTCTCCCCCGCCGGGCAGGAGGCCCGCGCGGAGCTCGCCCGCACCACGCTCGCGAGGCTCGACGCGGCCGAACGGCTGCCCGGCGCGGACACCGACGCCGAGCGCCGCTGCGGCCGTCTGCTCCGCGAGCGCCTCACGGCCGAACTCGCCGTGCACGAGGCCGACGAGGGGCTGCGCACGGTCTCCAACATCCACTCGCCGGCGCACAGCGTCCGTGAGGTGTTCACGGTGACGCCGACCGAGACCGATGAGGACTGGGCGGCGGTCGTGGACCGGCTGCGGGCGGTGCCCGCCGCGCTGGAGGGGTACCGCGAGTCGCTGGCGCTCGGCCTGGAGCGCGGGCTGCACGGCGGGCCTCGCGCCGCCGCGACGTTCATCGGCCAGCTCGACGAGTGGGCCGGTGACGGCGGGAACGGCTTCTTCGAGGAGTTCGCCGCCGCCGGCCCGCCGTCCCTGCGCGCCGAACTGGACGAGGCCGCCGCGCGGGCGACGAAGTCGGTCGCACAGCTGCGGGACTGGATGCGCGAGGTGTACGCCCCCGCGGTCGAGGGCTCGCCGGACATCGTGGGCCGTGAGCGGTACGCGCGCTGGTCGCGCTACTTCAACGGCACGGACCTGGACCTCGACGAGGCGTACGCGTACGGCTGGTCCGAGTACCACCGGCTGCTCGCCGAGATGAGGACGGAGGCCGAGAAGATCCTGCCGGGCGCGGGGCCGTGGGAGGCACTGGCCCACCTCGACGTCCACGGCAAGCACATCGAGGGCGTCGAGGAGGTCCGGACCTGGCTCCAGGACCTCATGGACGAGGCCATCGAGGCGCTCGACGGGACTCATTTCGAACTCGCCGAGCGGGTGCGGAAGGTGGAGTCCCACATCGCCCCGCCCGGCGGCGCCGCGGCTCCGTACTACACGGGCCCGTCCGAGGACTTCTCGCGCCCCGGCCGCACCTGGCTCCCCACCATGGGCGAGACCCGCTTCCCGGTCTACGATCTGGTCTCGACCTGGTACCACGAGGGTGTGCCCGGCCACCACCTGCAGATCGCCCAGTGGACGCACGTCGCCGACAGCCTCTCCCGCTACCAGGCGTCGATCGGCGGGGTCAGCGCCAACTGCGAGGGCTGGGCGCTGTACGCGGAACGGCTCATGGACGAGTTGGGCTTCCTGCCCGACCCCGAACGCCGCCTCGGCTACCTGGACGCGCAGATGATGCGCGCCTGCCGGGTCATCGTGGACATCGGCATGCACGCGGAGATGGAGATCCCCGCGGACTCGCCGTTCCACCCCCGTGAGCGGTGGACTCCCGACCTGGCCCAGGAGTTCTTCGGCAACCACAGCGGCCGTCCGGCCGACTTCGTGGAGAGCGAACTCACCCGCTACCTCTCGATGCCGGGGCAGGCCATCGGCTACAAGCTGGGCGAACGTGCGTGGCTGCTCGGCCGGGAGAACGCCCGCGCGGCGCACGGCGACGCGTTCGACGCGAAGGCGTGGCACATGGCCGCGCTCTCGCAGGGGCCGCTCGGGCTCGACGACCTCCTCGACGAGCTGTCCAAGCTCTGAGCCGTTTGTCGCCCCTCCTTCCCTCCGCTCCCTACCCGCCTCCGGCACTCCCCTCGGGGCGCCTCGGCGGGAGCAGCGGGAGGGAGGGGCACTCGTCCGGCCCCGCCTGTCAGCAGCCGCAGTCGTCGGAGGCGGCCGGCGTGGTGAGCGGGTCGGCGTCGCGTCGCGCGCGCCCGTCCCGGGTCTCTCCGGCAGGTGCTTGGCGGCGCCCAGGCCGACGCGCAGGCCGCCCTTGACGACCCCGCCACCCTTCGTTCCGAGCAGTTCCGGTACCAGTCGGCCGAGGTACTCCGACGGGTCGCCCTTGGCCGCGTCCCAGGCGTTCCTCAGGGCTCGGTCCGGTGGCCACCGCGGGCCTTGCCCTGCGCGCTCACGATCGCCTGCGTGTACGTCTCCAGCGCCTCGGCCGCGTTCTCCATCGCGTGCGCCGCGTGCAGCCAGTCGGCCGGCAGGATCTGGAACTTCTCCCGGGAGGCGTTGGCCGCCTCGCCCTTCCCATGGCCGGAATCCAGCTTCTTCATGCCGGCGCCGACCAGGTCGAAGCCTCGCACCGGCGGGTCAGGCACCGACCCCCTTCTGCCGCACGACCGACCCTGTCCGCTCCTTGACCACCTCGAGCTGGGCGGGGATGCGGCGGCGCAGATCGGCGACATGGCTGACGATGCCGACGCTGCGGTCCCGCTCCCGCAGCGAGTCCAGGACGTCGAGCACCTCGTCGAGGGTCTGGTCGTCCAGGCTTCCGAAGCCCTCGTCGATGAAGAGCGTGTCCAGCCGTACGCCGCCCGCCTCGTCGGTGACGACGTCGGCGAGGCCGAGCGCGAGAGCCAGCGAGGCGAAGAACGTCTCGCCTCCCGAGAGCGTCGCCGTGTCGCGTTCACGGCCGGTCCAGGCGTCGACCACGTGCAGGCCGAGACCGGACCTGCGGCTTCCGGTCCGGGCGTCGGAGTGGACCAGCGTGTAGCGGCCCGAGGACATGCGTTCCAGCCGCGCGGTGGCCGCGGCTGCGACCTGTTCGAGCCGTGCGGCCAGTACGTAGGACTCCAGTCGCATCTTGCGCTCGTTGTCCGCGGAGGTGCCGGCGGTGAGCGCGGCCAGCCGTGCCACCCGGTCGTACTCCTCGCGCAGCGGGCCGAGAGCCCGCACCTCGTTCGTGGCGCCGCGCGACAGCCGGGCCAGTTCGGCGCAGCGCTCCCGTGCGGCGGACAGCGCCGCCGACGCCTCCCGCAGCAGCCGCTCGGCGGCGTCGTACGCGGTCTGCGCGGCGTCCACCGCGGCAGGCGGTCCGTCGGCCGCGGCACGGGCCGCGGTCTCGGCGAGCCGGTCGGCGACGGCGGCGGACTCCGACTGCCAGGCATCGGTCAGGCGCTGGAGTTCCCGCTGTTCGTCGTCGGTCAGCAGGCTCGCGGCGGCGTCCTGCGGGGTGTCGAACCCTGCCCGGAACGCTGCGTCGGCGAGGCGGCCGTCGGCCTCCTTGCGACGCTGTGCTGCCGCCTCCTCCTCGCGTACCGCCGCGGCGGCCTCGGCGAGCAGCACGGCCCTTCGTTCCAGCAGTTCCGCGTGCTCGGCGACACTGGCGCGCTCGCCCCGGGCTGCCGTCAACTCGGCTTCCAGCGACGCCTTTTCCCGGTCCAGGCCCTCCCGCAGGGAGGTGCGGGCCGCGACCCGGCGCTCGGCCGACCGCAGTCCTTCCAGCCGCTCGGACTGTTCCCTCTCGGCGGCCGCCAGTGCCTCGCGCGCCGCGTGCGTCCCGGCTGCCGTGCGGCGCGCGTCCGCGTGTCGGCGCGTCAGCCCCTCGACGAGTGCGGCGAGTTCGGCGACAGTGGGATCGACGGCATGCGGATCCGCGGCGACGGGTTCGGTGGCGCGGTCCGTGGGAGCCGGCGTGGCCCGTTGCGTGGTGCCTGCGCCCACGCCGGCCGCTGCTGTGGTCGCCCCGGCGCCCGCGGCCCCGGCGACACGGCCCGCACCCGCCCGTTCGCCGGTGTCCGCGCCGCCCCTCGGCTGTGGCACGGCCGACCGCGCCGCGGCCCGGGCCGTCAAGTGCTTCTCGCGCAGGATCCCCAGCTCCCCATCGGCCCGGGTGCGCGCCTCCTCGGCCCGCCGGTAGGTGTCCAGAGCCCGTTCCTCGGCGGCCCGGTCGACATGACCGTCGCTCGCGCGGGCGGGGGCGGGGTGCTCGGTCGAGCCGCACACCGCGCAGTGCTCGCCGTCCACCAGTTCCGCGGCCAGTTCCGCCGCGATGCCGCGCAGGCGCCGTTCGCGCAGCTCCAGCCACGACTCATGGGCGCCGACGGCACGCTCACGGACCAGGGCGAGCCGCTCGGCGGCGGCCGACACCTCCAGGGCGAGCGCGTCGCGTCGCCGGGCCGCCTCCCACCGGGCCCGGGCGGGTTCCAGCCGTCCCGCGAGCTGTTCCGCGAGGGTCGCCGCCTCCTGGGCCTCCTCGACGCGGGCCCTCAGATCGTGCCGGGTCGTCTCCCAGTCGGCCAGCCAGCCCCTCGCCTCCTGGATCAGTTCGTCGTCCGCCCGGGCCTGTCGCTCCAGTCCGGCCCGTTCGGCGTCGATCTCCGCGCTGCGCCGCTCGGCGCGCTTCGCGGCGTCCAGTCCACCGATTTCCTGTCGGAGCCCTCGCTCCAGTTCGGCCAGTTGTTCGGCGCCCGCGTCGGCGAGGGCGGCGGGCAGCAGGGCGCGGGCGCGGTCCCGGGTCTCCCGGGCCGCGTGGTAGGCGCGTTCGGCCTCCTCGCGGAGCTCCAGGGCGGGGGCGACCTGGTCCGCCTTGCGGGCACGGGCCAGCCGTTCACGGCGGCGGTCGTGGTCGGGGCGGCCGGTTTCGAGCGCGGCGGCGCGGCGCCGGGTCTCGTCGTACCGCTGCCGGAGTGCGGCACGTTCGCGTTCGGCGTCGAGGGCCAGGCGGGCGGACGTCTGCCGGCCCTCGGCGAGGGCCAGGACGGACGCGGCGATGTCCAGCCTTTCCCGGGCGGCGCTGCGGGCCTGCGCGGCCCACTCCAGCACGCTCGCGGCAAGCCCGGGGTCACCGGGCTGGAGGCCGGGGAGTACCGCTTCGTGTGCGGCCGGCCCTGCGGCCTGGGCGATCCGCTGGGCGGTCGCGAGGACGCGTTCGTCCCCGGCCCCGACCTGGGCCTCGGCGGCGCGGCGGAGTTCCGCGAGCCGGTCCTCGACAGCGGCGAAACGGCGGGTGTCGAAGAGCCTGCCGAGCAGTCTGCCCCGCGCCTCGGCGTCGGCGCGCAGGAAGCGCGCGAAGTCGCCCTGCGGCAGGAGCACCACCTGGCAGAACTGGTCGCGGCTCATGCCGATCAGCTGCGTGACCTCCTCCCCGATCTCCTGGTGCGAGCGGCTCAGGGACCGCCAGCCGCCGTCCGGCTCGTACGCGCGCAGCCGGCTCTGGGCCTTCTCCGTCGTGAAGCCGTCGCCCTTCTTCTTCGGGCGGGGCTGGGCCGGACGCCGGGTGACCTCGAGGCGCCGGCCGCCGACGGTCAGCTCGAGGGTGACCTCGGTGGGGACGTCCGCCGGGGCGTGGTCGCTGCGCAGTGAGCCGCCGGGGGTCTGGCGGGCGCCGGGCACCGAGCCGTAGAGGGCGTAGCACACGGCGTCGAGGACCGAGGTCTTCCCTGCGCCGGTCGGTCCGTGGAGCAGGAAGAGCCCGGCCGAGGAAAGCGTGTCGAAGTCGATTTCCTGGGTGCCGCCGAACGGTCCGAAGGCCGTGAGCGCGAGCCTGTGCAGCCTCACCGGTTCACCTCGCGCACCGTCTCGTCCACCCGGACGTGGTCGAAGGCGCCGCGCAGCACCGCGCGTTCCCGCTCGTCCGCCGCCGCGCCGCCGCGCACGTGTGCCACGAAGTCCTCCGCGATCTGCTGGTCGTCGCGCCCCTGGAGGCGCTGTGCGTACGAGGCGAGCGGGTCGTCGGGGGACCGGTCGGGGTCGAACACGAGACTGAGGACGTGCGGGAAGCGTTCGGCGAGACGGGCCATCGGCTCGGTGGGGCGCACCGGATCGGTGAGCGTGGCCTCCACCCAGGAGTCCCGGTGGCGTTCCAGCGCGGGGTCGTCGAGGAGGGAGTCGAGGCGGCCGCGGAGTCTGGCCAGCGGGCGGGGCACCGGGCAGTCGACGCGTTCGGCTGTGATGCCGCCCGAGGCGCCGAGGTCGATGAGCCACATCGTCTTGCGGTGGGTGGTCTCGGAGAAGGAGTAGGCGAGCGGTGAGCCCGAGTAGCGGATCCGCTCGGTGACGGTCTGGCAGCCGTGGAGGTGCCCGAGCGCCACGTAGTCGACACCGTGGAAGACCCCGGCGGGTACGGCGGCGACGCCGCCGACGGTGATGTCTCGTTCGCTGTCGCTGGGTTCTCCGCCCGCGACGAAGGCGTGGGCGAGCACGACGGACCTGGTGTCTGCGGGCCGCTCCGCGAGGTCGGCGCGCACCCGGTCCATGGCGGCGCCCAGCACCGCCTCGTGGCCGGCGCGCTCCGCCCCGAGGACGTCCTTGACCAGGGCGGGTTCCAGATAGGGCAGCCCGTAGAACGCAACGTCGCCGTGGGCGTCGCGCAGGACGACGGGAGCGGCGCAGTGGGCGGGATCGGTGCGCAGGTGGATTCCGGCCTGTCCGATCAGCCCGGCGCCGACGCCGAGCCTGCGCGCCGAGTCGTGGTTCCCGGAGATCATCATGGTGGGCACCCCCGCGGCGGCGAGCCGGTGCAGTGCGTCGTCGAAGAGCTCGACGGCGGACAGCGGGGGCACGGCCCGGTCGTACACGTCGCCCGCCACGACGACGGCGTCCACCTCGTGATCGCACACCGTGGCCACCAGGTGGTCCAGGTAGGCGGTCTGGGCTTCGAGCAGGGAGACCCGGTGGAAGGACCGGCCCAGGTGCCAGTCCGATGTGTGCAGAATTCTCACGTGCCGGCTCCGCCCTGCGTCATCTTCTTCCTCCGCCCCCGCGTCCGTCTCGCACCATGACCGGCCGACGGACCGACCCGGCTCCGTGCTCCGCGCCGATCGCCTTCTGCGACCCTGCCGTATCGGTGAGCACACCGTTCTCACCGCTCACAGTGTCCCACCGGCCCCGGCCGCCGACGACGCCTTCAGCCGAGAAGATCGACCGGCGTCTTGACGCCGAGGCGTTCCGCCCGCCGGTAGTCGGCCCGGGCGGCGGCCGGGACGGGAGTCGTCGAGCGGTTCGCCGAGTGTGGTGTCCGCGACTTCGGGCGGCAGCCCCGCACCGGCCGGGGCTGTCGTGCTCCCGGCCAGGTCGCGGTCGTCGACGACGTGGAGGGCGGAGCCGAGCAGGTCGGCGGAGAGTTCCTGCGTGCCGGGCTCGTCGGCGCCGAGTGTGGTGAAGTGCCGGCCAGGAGGGCTGTCGGCGAGGCCCAGCAGCCCGGTGCGTGCCCGCGCCCCGGAGGGCCGTCCCGGCGAGTCGTCCCGTTCGGGCATCCTCGTCAGGCGTCCGGTCGGGCGTCCGGGTCGGGGCGCGCCCGTCAGGAGCCCCGGTCGGGGCGCGCCCGTCAGGCGTCTCCGTAAGCCTCGCCGCCGAGTTCCAGCCGGGCCTCGCCCGCCGTCGCGTCGGCGAGCCAGCCGCGGAACGCATCGACGTCGGCGTCCGGCAGCCCGACCTCGATGGCGACGGACTCCGCGTACCGGACCTCGCGCACGGACCGGCCGGTGGCCCGCAGGTCGTTCTCCAGCTTCCCGGCCCGCTGATGGCCGATGGTGATCGTGGCGAGGCGGAAGCGCTGCCTGGTGAGGGTGCCGAGTGCGTCGAGGGCTTCGCCGACCACTCCCCCGTACGCCCGGATCAGGCCCCCCGCTCCGAGTTTCACGCCTCCGTAGTAGCGGGTGACGACGGCGACGACATAGCGCATCTCCCGGCGGGTCAGCATCTGCAGCATCGGGACACCGGCGGTGCCGCCCGGTTCTCCGTCGTCACTGGCCTTCTGCACGGAGGCGTCGGCGCCGATCACGTAGGCGAAGCAGTTGTGGGTGGCGGTGGGGTGCTCGGCGCGTACGCGTGCGACGAAGTCCTGCGCTTCCTGTTCGGTGGCGGCGGGGGCGAGCGCGCAGATGAAACGCGATCGGTTGATCTCGGTCTCGTGCACGCCCGCTCGGGCGACGGTCCGGTACTGCTCCTGCATCCGGCCAGCCTATGCCCGTCCGGGAACAGCCGGAGACCGCCGTCCGTTGTCCCGGTCATGTACGCAGACTCGGAGACGATCCGCAGGATTCTTCTGGACACGGGTGACACCTGGGCCGTGGTCGGCCTGTCCGACAACCCGTCGCGCGCGGCCCATCGCGTCGCCGAAGTGCTCCAGCGCTTCGGCAAGCGGGTGGTCCCGGTGCACCCGAAGGCGGAAACGGTCCACGGCGAGCAGGGGTACGCCTCCCTGGCGGACATACCGTTCCCGGTGGACGTGGTGGATGTCTTCGTCAACAGCGGCCTGGCGGGCGGCGTGGCCGACGAGGCGGTGGCGATCGGCGCGAAGGCGGTCTGGTTCCAGCTCGGGGTGGTCGACACCGAGGCGTACGAGCGCACCCGCGCGGCCGGACTCGACATGATCATGGATCGCTGCCCCGCGATCGAGATCTCCGCGCTGGGCGGCTGAAGAGCGGCTGAAGGCTGTCCCGTGATCCGTGGTGGATCAGCGCGCCCTTTCCGGCCGGTGGCGTTCGGCACGCACCGCCGCGGCGACGCGCCTTCGTCCGGATGTGCGTGGTGTCGCATCGTCGGGCGGCTGGGAGAATGACGGACCGTGACTACTACGCCGTCGCCGACCGTCCGCCACAGCCGAGCGGGGCTCGCGGAGCAACTGTCCGAGCTGGGAGTGGCGCGGGGCGGCGTCCTCATGGTCCATGCCTCGATGCGTGCGGTGGGCCCGGTGGGCGGCGGTGTCCGAGCTGTGGTGGGGGCGTTGCGGGACGCCCTCGGTGGGCGCGGCACGCTCGTCGTCCCGTCGTTCACCCCGGAGAACTCGGACACCTCTCCGCAGTACCTCGACCGGGTGCGCGGTCTGACGGACCGGGAGCGGGAGGTCCTGCGCGCGCGGATGCCCTCCTTCGACCCGGCGACGACGGCCGCGCCGTCGATGGGGCTGCTCTCGGAGACCGTACGGCTCACCGAGGGGGCGGTGCGCAGCGGCCACCCCCAGACGTCCTTCACCGCGCTCGGCCCCCTGGCCGGGGACCTGATGGCGGGTCACCGCCCCGACTGCCACCTCGGCGAGGACTCCCCGCTGGCCCGTCTCCACGAGGTGCGGGCCCACGTGCTGCTGCTGGGCACCGGCTTCGACACCTGCACGGCGTTCCACCTTGGCGAGTACCGGATGCCGTCCCCGCCCCGTCGCCGCTACCGGTGCGTGGTGGAGTCCGGAGGGCGGCGCCAGTGGTGGGAGTACGAGGACGTCGCGCTGGACGACGGCGACTTCGCCGCGCTGGGAGCCGAGTTCGCGCGTACGGACGGTGGTGCGAGGGTACGGAGCGGCCCGGTCGGTTCGTCGACGAGCAGGCTCTTCCGCCTGGACGCCGCCGCCGATTTCGCGGCCCGCCGACTGCCCTCGCTCCGTGCCGGCGACCGGGTGGGCTGATGGAGGTCGGACGCGTTCCGTCCACGACTCCGGGGACGCGGGCCGACGGCGTCGCACCGCGGTGTGGTGCGACCGGCGATTCACAGCTCTGTACTGCGCCGCCCGGTCCGGGGTCCTCAGTCGGCGGGCGGGCCGGGGGGCTCGGCGGGCTCCGCCAACGCGAGCAGCTGATCGGGGGTGAGGTCCGCCGGGATCGGCACGGGCGCGGGGGTGCGCAGCGGCGGCTGCCAGCCCCTCTCCGGGTCCCAGCTGCGCACGACGCGGGCCGGGGCACCGGCCACCACCGCGTGGTCAGGCACGTGGCCGCGCACGACGGCGCCGGCGGCCACAACCACATTGCGTCCGAGGGTGGCCCCCGGGAGGATCACCGATCCGGTGCCGATCCAGCAGCCGGGCCCTATGGCGACCGGCTCCATGCGTGGCCACTGCCGGCCGATCGGTTCGTGCGGGTCGTCGTAACTGTGGTTGGTGGACGTGATGTAGACGTACGGCCCGCAGTACGTGTCCGAGCCGATGGTGACGCTGGTGTCCGCAACGACGTGGCTTCCCCTGCCGAGCACCACACCGTCGCCGAGGGTCAGGATCGGTTCGGGCCCCAGGTCCAGATCGGGCATGAGTCCCGCAGTGAGCGTGACCTGCTCGCCTATCACGCAGTGGGCTCCGAGTTCGATCCACGGCTCCCCGAAGACGGTGCCCTGGGGGAAGGCCAGCCGGGTGCCCGCGCCGATCCGGCCGAACCGCAGACCACCGGTGTGCTCCGCGGTGACCGCGCCCCATTCCCGCACCCGGCGCCAGCCGTGGTGGACGGCGCGGGAAAGGACGCGCCGCCGCCAGGCGACGAGGGGGGAGAACGCGTTCCTGTTGTTCGGCACCCGCACACGGTAGTCGGCGGCGCGCGACCCGATCACCGCGACCACCTGTGATGTTCACCCCACTCGGGGACGGCCCGTCGCCGGTCGCATACCGTTCCTGCGACGCGATCGGACATCCGCGAGCGCGCACCGGCCGAGCACGGAGGAACGGGCGATGGCAGAGCAGGCGTTGGTGACGGGAATCGGCGGCAGGCGGCCGGAGGTCGACGCGGACGCCTTCACCGCGCCGACGTCCGTCGTGATCGGCGAGGTCTCGCTGGCGGCGGGCTCCAGCGTCTGGTACCACGCCGTGCTGCGCGCCGACTGCGGCCCCATCGTGGTCGGGGCGGACAGCAACATCCAGGACAACTGCAGCGTCCACACCGATCCCGGATTCGCCGTCACCATCGGCGAGCGTGTCTCGGTCGGGCACAACGCGGTGCTCCACGGCTGCGCCGTCGAGGACGACGTCCTGGTCGGCATGGGGGCCACGGTCCTCAACGGCGCCCGGATCGGCGCGGGCTCACTGATCGCGGCGCAGGCACTGGTGCCGCAGGGCATGGAGGTGCCCCCGGGGTCCCTGGTCGCGGGGGTCCCCGCCAAGGTCAAGCGGCAGTTGACCGAGGAGGAACACGAGGGCATCAGGCTCAACGCCGCGGGCTACGTCGAACTGGCCAGGGCCCACCGCCGGGCCCACGAGGACAGCGACGCACAGTGAGCCGAGGGTCGATCCGGGGCGGGGACGCGGATTCCCGGGCGCGGGCGGCCATCCCGGCCGGACTTCCCGGGCACGGACGGCAATCCCCGCCGGACTACCCGGCCACGGGCGGGAATTCCCCGGCGGCGGCGCGGTGATCCGCCCGCCGCGCGGACGCCGTACGGGGCTGCCGCTCCCCCGTTCACCAAGGGTGCGGCAGCCCCGTACGGGCGGCCCTGGTTCAGGCGTTGGGGCGCAGCGTCCAGACGACTGTCATCTCGCCGGTCACCGCGCCGTCCGCCCGCCGGATCTCGATCGCCACGGGGAACTCGGGCCGCTCGCCGCGGTCGAGTTCCGCGACGACATCGGCCACCGGCCGACCCAGGGTCGCCGTCGCCGTGACCTCGCCCATGGCCAGCTTCTTGTAACCGATCTCCGCCCGCACGGCCAGCGGCACGGCACGCGACAACTGGTCACCGAAGGCGGCCAGCACGATCGCGCCGCTCGCCGATTCCGCGAGCGTGAACATCGCTCCGGCATGGGGGCCGCCGATGTGGTTGTGGTACTCGGCCTGGTCCGGCAGCCGGACCACCGCGCGTTCGGCGGTCGTCTCCAGGAACTCCAGGCGGAGGGTGCGGGCCATGGGCACCGTCGCGGCGAGCATCTCGCCGACGGTCGTCTGTTCAGCGCTCATGGTCCGATGTTACTTACGGGTAGATCCGCTTGGCCATCCCCAGCCCCCGGTCCCCTTCCCCCCGTTCCCTCCGCTTTCCCTCCCGGTGCCCCGTCCCCTCCCGCCGCTTCCTTCACCCTCCGCTCACGGGGGCGGGCGTAGCCGACCCGGCGGGCCCCCTTATCGTTACCAGCCATGTGGCCAGGACAGCAGCCGCCCGGGGGCGAGCACAACCCGCAGAACCAGAACCAGAACCCGTACCAGCAGCCGGGGTACCAACAGCCGAATCCCTACCAGCAGCCGGGATATCAGCAACACGGGCAGCAGCCCGGCTACCCGCAGCCGAACCCGTACCAGCAGCCGACCGTTCCGCAGTACGCGGTTCCCGGTCCGCCCGGCGCTCCGCAGCCCGGCAACGACAAGAAGAAGACCACCGTCGTAGCGATCGTCGCGGCCACGGCCGTCGTGGCGGCGGCGGCGGTCACCGGTGTCGTCGTGCTGAACAAGGACGGCGACAAGGGCAAGGACGTCGCCGACGGCAAGAACTCCTCGGCTCCCGCCGAGCCGTCCGGGTCCGCGTCTTCTGCGGAGGCGAACCCGCGCGGCGGCGAGGACGCCAAGCCCCTCATCGCCGGCTGGAAGGTCGTCACCAACCCGAAGTGGGGCACGCAGTTCGACGTGCCCGGGGACTGGGAGGTCGGCTCTCCCGGCACGTTCTCGTACTTCGAGGACGAGAAGAAGGGCGACCATTCGCCCCTGATCGGTTTCACCGCACCGTCGTACCTCCAGAAGAAGTGGTGCGTGGACGACTCCGACAAGGACGGGGTCGAGGAGACATCCAGCCTGGCCAGTGCCGGCACCAGGGGCGCCCAGGGGGCCACCGACGCCGCCAAGAACGCTCACAGCGAGGCCGGTACCTGGGCGTGGGGCGCATACGCGCAGCACATGCCGCAGAGCACCATCAAGTTCACCCCGGCCAGGCAGTACACCACCAAGTCGGGGCTCACCGGCCAGGTCGTCACCGCCACCGCCCCCAACGTCACCAAGCGCAAGAAGTGCGACAGCGACGGGAAGACGATCGCCTTCACCTTCAAGAACAAGAAGGACGAATTCGCGTCCTGGGTGCTGTACGCGGCCGACAACGTCCCCGGGGAGCTTCCGGACAGCACGATCGACAAGATTCTGAGCACCGTGCGGCTGGTGGACGTCGTCCCGTCCTCCTGACGACTCCCGCGGCCGTTTCGGGTGTCCACTCCCCGCGCTCACCGGTTAATCGGTTGGCGTGACAGGGCGGCGGCGGCGATAGTCCCGTGGTGAACGCCACCTCCTCCACCGATGCCCCCGAACTCCCCGCGCGCCGCTCCGGCCGCAACTACCGTCTGCTGACCGCCGCCGCGATCATCACGGGCCTGGGTACCCATGGCGCGCTGATCGCGGCGGCGTTCGCCGTTCTCCAGGCCGGCGGGGACGGTGGGGACGTCGGCCTGGTCGCCGCCGCAAGGGTCGCACCTCTGGTGCTTTTCCTGCTGATCGGCGGGGCGGTCGCGGACCGGTTGCCGCGCCACCGGGTGATGGTGGCGGCGAACGCCCTGAACTGCGTCTCGCAGGCCGCCTTCGCCTGGCTGGTGCTGGCCGGCGACCCCGAACTGTGGCAGATGATGCTGCTCACCGCCCTCTGCGGGACCGGGCAGGCGTTCTTCAACCCGGCTGCCGAAGGCATGCTGATGTCGAGCGTCGACCGGGAGCAGGCCAGCCGGGCCTTCGCCCTCTTCCGGATGGCCATGCAGGGGGCGACGATCGGCGGTGCGGCGCTCGGCGGCGCCATGATCGCGGCCATGGACCCTGGATGGGTGCTGGCCGTCGACGCGGCGGCTTTCGCGGCGGCCGGGGCGCTGCGCGCCTTCCTGGACGTCAGCCACATCCCGGCGCGCGAACCGGGTGGCGGTCTCCTCTCCGATCTGCGGGACGGCTGGCGGGAGTTCATCGGCCGACCGTGGCTGTGGAGCATCGTCGCGCAGTTTTCGGTGGTGGTCGCCGCCGTGGGGGCCGCCGAGTCGGTGTACGGGCCGCTGGTGGCCCGGGACGAGCTGGGCGGCGCCCGCCCCTGGGGGTTCGCTCTCGCCGCGTTCGGCGCCGGCACGCTGGGCGGGGCGTTCCTGATGACGCGCTGGAAGCCCCGTCGGATGCTGCTGATCGGCACGTTCTGCGTATTCCCACTGGCCCTGCCGTCGGCGGCGCTCGCGGTACCGCTGCCCGTGGCCGGCCTCTGTCTGGTGATGTTCGTCAGCGGCGTCTGCATCGAGGTGTTCGGGGTGGCGTGGATGACGACCATGCATCAGGAGATCCCGGAGGAGAAGCTGTCGCGGGTCTCGGCATACGACTGGTTCGGTTCGGTGGCGATGATGCCGCTCGCCACCGCGCTCGCCGGTCCGGTGGAGAACCTGGTCGGGCGCAGCCAGGCGCTGTGGGGCTGCGCGGCGCTGATCGTGCTGGTCACCGGGGCCGTGCTGTGCGTGCCCGAGGTACGCCGGATGACCCGTGCCGCCACCGGGGCGGCAGGGGCGGTGGCTCGCAACGAGCCGGTCTCAGCCGATCCCGAAGGCGCCGTCGGGAGGCTCGGGTGAGGCGACCGCCTCGCCGTCCCCGACCGGCCGGGCGGCCCCGGTGAACCGGGTGAGCGCCGGACCGTGCTCGACCCGGGCGGGAAACACGTCTGCGGCGCAGCGGCGCGTCAGTGCCTCGGTGTCGACCGGGTGCCGGGAGGCCACGAGTACGGCGTTGCCGAAGCGCCGGCCGCGCAGCACGGCGGGCTCGGCGATCAGTGCGAGCTCCTCGAAGACGGCCCCGAAGGTGGCCAGTTGGGAGCGGAGGAAGTCGAAGGGGGCGCCGTCCGCGAGGTTGGCGGCGTAGGTCCCGCCGTCGCGCAGCGCCCGGCGGGCGGCCCACGCGTACTCGATGGTGGTGAGGTGGGCGGGCACCCGGGTGCCGCCGAAGACGTCCGCGACGAGGAGGTCGACGGAGCCGGGCGGAGTCCGTTCCAGCAGGCCGCGGGCGTCGGTGCCGTGCACGGTGATCCCTGCGCCGTCGGGGACCGGGAGGTGTTCGGCGACCAGGGCGAGGAGGCCGAGGTCCGCCTCGGCGACCCCTTGCCGTGAGCCGGGCCTGGTCGCGGCGACGTAACGGGGCAGTGTGAGGGCGCCGCCGCCGAGGTGGAGCACGTCGAGCGGCGCGCCCGGCGCCGCGGCCAGGTCCACGACGTGGGCGAGCCGCCGCACGTACTCGAATTCGAGATGTTCGGGCGCGTCGAGGTCGACGTAGGACTGGGGTGCGCCGTCGACGGTGAGCAGCCAGGCCCTCTCCCGGTCCACGTCGGGGAGGAGTCTGGCGGTTCCCTGGTCCACGTCCCGGACGACGGGTATGGGCTCGTTCACCCTCCCATTGTGGGGTGCCGGGTCACCTGCTCACGACTGCGGCGACGGCGTCGGCGTGCGCCGCCGCCTGGGCCAGTCCGGCTCGGGCCGCCGCCGCCCTGCGGCTCGGGTCCAGGGGGTTGCGGCCGAAGGCGCGCTTCGCCGCCGGGTCCGGGGTGATGACCTCGACGCGGGCACCCCGTGAGGCGAGCCGGGCCGCCTGCGAGCGCGGCGAGGCGATCACCTTGTTTCCGCTCGCCGTCGGGGCGATGACGACGACGCGCCCGTAGCCCTCGGCGAGCTGGGCGTTGGCCGGGGAGTGCACGCCGCCGTCGATCCACGACCGGCCGCCCGCGGTGGCGACGGGCCAGACCGCCGGGACGGCGCAGCTCGCGGTGACGGCGTCCACGAGCGGCACCCCGCCGCCGCTGTCGAAGGTGTGGAGCTCGCCCGTGACCGCGTCGACCGCGGTCACGAGGAGGGGGCGCTCGGGCCAGTCGGACGAGGGGAGGCGGTCGGCGATCGCGGCGCGCCGTTCCTCCGCCGTGACGCCGGTCCTGGACCGGCGGGCGATCCCCGCCAGCTTGCGGCCGTACGCCTCGGGCGTGCGTGCGGACAGCACGGCCCCCGTGTAGCGCAGGAGCGCCGCCACGCCGAGCCGTCCGCCGGTCATGCCCTCCGGATCGGTGAGCTGGAGTTCGTAGAGTTCCGCGAGACCGAGCGCCCCGGAGGCCAGTTGCGCGCCGACCACCGCGCCCGCCGAACTGCCGATGATCAGGTCGGCGGTGCTCAGGTCCGCTCCCGCTTCCGCGAGCCCGTGCAGAATGCCGGTCTCCCAGGCGCTGCCGGTGACGCCCCCGGCACCGAGTACCAGTGCTGTGTCTGCCATGCCGTCAAGTCTTGCTCACGGCACGTGGCCCGTCTGCCCCGGGGTGAGGCAGACGGGCCCCGGCCGGCGCGGACGTCAGAGCACCGCGGTGACGGTGCCCGCGCCGACGGTGCGGCCGCCCTCGCGGATCGCGAAGCCGAGTCCGGTCTCCAGCGGTACGTCACGGCCCAGTTCGACGGTCACGTCGACCGTGTCGCCGGGGCGCGCCACCGCCACCGGGCCGAGGTCGATGTCGCCGACGACGTCCGCGGTGCGGATGTAGAACTGCGGCCGGTAGCCGGTGGTGACCGGGGTGCTGCGGCCGCCCTCGCGGGCGGTCAGGACGTAGACGTGGGCCGTGAAGCGGCGACGGGGCGTCACGCTGCCGGGGGCCGCGACGACATGACCGCGGCGGACCCGGTCGCGCTCGATCCCGCGCAGCAGCAGGGCCACGTTGTCCCCGGCCTCGGCGGACTCCATCGGCTTGCCGAAGGTCTCCAGGCCGGTGACGACCGTCCCGACGTCCGGCCCCAGTACCGTCACCCGGTCGCCGACCCGCACCGTGCCTCGCTCGACGGCCCCGGTGACGACGGTGCCGCGGCCGGTGATGGTCAGGACGTTCTCGACCGGCAGCAGGAACGGCGCGTCCGTGTAGCGCACCGGCACCGGCACGTACGTGTCGACCGCGTCCAGGAGCGCCTCGACGGCCGCGGTCCAGCGCGGGTCGCCCTCCAGGGCCTTCAGACCGGACACCCGTACGACGGGGACGGATTCGCCTCCGTAGCCGTGCGCGGTGAGCAGTTCACGGACCTCCAGCTCGACGAGGTCGGTCAGTTCGGGGTCGCCCGCGTCCGCCTTGTTGAGCGCGACGACGATGTGGTCGACGCCGACCTGACGGGCCAGCAGGACGTGCTCGGCGGTCTGCGGCATGATCCCGTCGAGCGCGGAGACGACGAGGATCGCGCCGTCGAGCTGGGCGGCTCCGGTGACCATGTTCTTGATGTAGTCGGCGTGTCCGGGCATGTCGACATGGGCGTAGTGGCGGGTGTCGGTCTCGTACTCGACGTGCGCGATGGTGATCGTGATGCCTCGGCGGCTCTCCTCCGGCGCCCGGTCGATCCGGTCGAACGGGACGAACGTGCCGGTTCCGCGCTCACTGAGGACCTTGGTGATGGCGGCGGTCAACGTGGTCTTGCCGTGGTCGACGTGGCCCATGGTGCCGATGTTGAGGTGGGGCTTGGTGCGGACGTATGCCGTCTTGGACATGGCTCTTTCCTTGGAATCTCGATGCCGAGAAGAAGACCCCGGGGCCCTGCCGACCCTCCCCTTGCGGGGTCCGCCGGACTGTCGGGGGAGGGTCAGCTTCGGGCGCCGTCGAAGGGAGCCACGGACGCGGCGGGCGCCGCCGCGACAGCTGCCGTCGCGATGAGGGAGTGCACGGCAGCCTTCGGCGCGTCCGCGACTGCGGACGGCGCTGCGAGGAAGGCGTGCCGGACCATGGGCCCGATGATGTCCGGGGACACGCGTCGGCGTCGACCGGTTTTCCGGCAGTTCTCCGGCCGGCCTTGGTGGCCCTGCCCACCGGTTCTCCGCAGGTCGTGCCGTGGACCCTCCGGTGGGGACGGCGGTCCGTGGACGGGGGTCCGGCCCCTCTTCGCGGGGCGGTCCGTTCACGGGAGTTCGGACCGTCGTCGCGCACGGGGTCGGTTAGTCTCCCCGCATGCTCGACCCCGCCCCCGCCGCCCGGCCCGCCGACGGCCTCGCCGTGCGCTGCACGAGGGCGCTGCTCTCGCCCTGGTCCCGGTTCTCACTGCTCGTGGTGGTGCTGCTGGCCGCCGCCGCGACGATGCTGCTCTTCGAGCCCCAGCGGCTGCTCACCACCGGATGGTCGGGCCGGGCCGGCGGGGGCGGCGCCGCGGTGGTGCTGTTCGCCGTGGCGTACGGGGCGTGCACGGTGGCGTTCGTCCCACGGCCGCTGCTCAACCTCGCCGCCGGAGCGCTCTTCGGTTCGCAGGCGGGGCTGGCCGCCGCGCTGGCGGGCACGGTCCTCGGCGCGGGCATCTCGTTCGCGCTGGGCAGGGTGCTCGGGCAGGACGCGCTCCGCACGCTGCTGCGGGGACGCTGGCTGAGGGCGGCGGACGGTCAGCTGAGCCGGCACGGATTCCGCTCGGTGCTGGCGCTGCGGCTGTTCCCCGGTGTGCCGTTCGCGGCGTCCAACTACTGCGCGGCGGTCTCGCGCATGAGCTGCCCGGCGTTCCTGCTGGCGACCGGGCTGGGCTCGGTGCCGAACACCGCCGCGTACGTCGTCGCGGGCAGTGAGGCGGCCTCACCGGCGTCGCCCGCGTTCCTGGCGGCGACGGGTTTCATCGTGCTCACGGGACTCGGCGCGGCCGTCGTCGCCTGGCGCAGGCGGCACCGCCTCTCCGCCCGGTGACGCGGGGCGCTCCCCCGCCGAGCGGCCCGGAGCGCGCCCCTCGGCGTGGCCCGGGGCTCTGCGCGCCGGAGCCCGGTCGCCCCCGACGGCGGGGTACGGGTCATCCCGTTCATCTGGGAGCGATACCCTGCCCGCGATCGACCGAAGTTTTCCGGGCCTGGTACACCCCTGCCCTCATTCGACCAAAAAATCCGCATGTTTCCGACGGCATTCAGGGCCGTCGACCGATGCATGATCACCTCCGGGATGGCCAAAGCCCATGAGCTGGTTCGAATCGTTCGTCCTGGGCCTCGTTCAGGGACTGACCGAGTTTCTGCCGATCTCCTCCAGCGCGCATCTGCGGCTCACCGCGGCGTTCGCCGGGTGGCACGATCCGGGCGCGGCGTTCACCGCCATCACCCAGATCGGCACGGAGGCGGCGGTCCTCATCTACTTCCGCAAGGACATCGCCCGGATCGTCTCGGCCTGGTGCCGTTCGCTGTTCGACCGGTCGATGCGCGGCGATCACGACGCCCGGATGGGCTGGCTGGTCATCGTGGGCTCCATCCCCATCGGTGTGCTCGGTGTGACGCTCAAGGACCAGATCGAGGGGCCTTTCCGCGACCTGCGGCTGATCGCCACCACGCTGATCGTGATGGGCATCGTCCTCGGCTTCGCGGACCGTCTCGCCGCCCGCGACGAGGCGGGCGGGAGGCACCGGGCCGGCAGGGAACGCAAGACGCTCCGGGAACTCGGCGTCAAGGACGGCCTGATCTTCGGTTTCTGCCAGGCGATGGCGCTGATCCCGGGCGTCTCCCGCTCCGGCGCCACCATCAGCGGCGGTCTGCTGATGGGGTACACCCGCGAGGCGGCCGCCCGCTACTCGTTCCTGCTGGCGATTCCGGCGGTGCTGGCCTCCGGCGTCTTCGAGTTGAAGGACGCGGGCGAGGGACATGTGTCATGGGGACCGACGATCTTCGCCACGGTGATCGCGTTCGGCGTGGGGTACGCCGTCATCGCCTGGTTCATGAAGTTCATCACGACCAAGAGCTTCATGCCCTTCGTGATCTATCGGATCATTTTGGGCATCCTGCTCTTCGTCCTGGTCGGCGCGGGGGTTCTGAGCCCGCACGCGGGCGAATCCGCAGGCTGACCAAGTCTCCACGTCTAGCATGATCCAGCACATTCCGTACCGTCCCCGGACAAGGTGATGCAGGTGCTGCTGGTGACGGCCACCGGGGAAGGTTTCGCGGTGATCAGGAGCTGCCCGGCCCCGCCGCCTGGCGCGGCCACGCCGTCGACGGTGGTGTTCGAGGTGCCGGGTTCCATGCCGTCGGAGCCGGGATTCCCGCCGGCCCCGGTGACCACGCCACCGAAGCTCGACGCCCCACCGGTGGCCCCTGGGCTGTTACCGGCTCCGCCCGTACCGCCGGCCCCCACCACGATGGTCTCGACGTCGAAGAGGGCCCTGACTTCGATCAACGATTCGGCGTATCCACCGCCGCTCGCACCAGCCCTGGCAATCAGCTCGTTGGCCGCGACCGCGGCACCGGCCGACCCGCCACCGCGCGCCTGAGCACGGACGCGGACCCGTGCCAACCACGGATAGTCCGCCTTGCGGAATTGAATCGTCCCCGGCGTCTTGTGTACCAGGACCTGCCCGAGTCCCATCGGGCCTGGATTCGGGCAGAGTTCACCGGTGTGGTCGACATCGAAGTACTCGCCGCACGCACAGACGCCGGCCACGGTCCCTCCCAAGGGGCTGGATTGACGAGTCCAGCCCAAAACAGCGACTGCATCGATCCCAAGGCCCGCGCCAGCCACTTCGGCGACAACCGAAAGGCATTGCACTTCCTCACGCCCTGCGGCAAGGATCTGGGCGGCAACACGGACAGCGGAGACACGTCGGCCGCTTCTCAGCGAAGCCACCGGGCGTACGAATCTGTCCGAATCACAAACAGTGATGGGATGTTGAGCATGCGCGCAAAGGCTATTCGCACTACTCTCGCCGCCGTCACCGTAGTGGCCGCTCTGGGTATCGCAGGAACCACCCCAGCCGCAGCCGGTACGACAACTGCCAAGTATCCGGGGCAGGTCACATGCCCCAAGGGCGACTACCAGCTATGCATCGATGGCGGCCCCGGCGGCTTCACCATCAGCGGTAAGACCTTCTCCGGCCACCAGAACGCCATCCGACTCAAGAACGTCTCGAACGTCAAGATCACCGGGAACACGTTCAAGAATCTCAGCGGCCCCGACGGCTTCGGCGGGGTCCATGTGCTGAACTCCTCCAAAATCGTGATCACGAAGAACAACTTCTCCAACCTGAAGAACAGGGGGAAGATGCACGGGGTCTACCTGGTCAGGACCTCGGGCAGCACCATCACAAGCAACAAGTTCTCATCCATCAGCGGCGACCCCGTCAGGATCAGGGACCGCAGCAGCAACAACACCGTCAGCGGGAACACCTTCACCAAGTCCGGCACATACGCCATGTTCAGCGAGTGGCGCGACCCGGCAAAGGGCGAAGCCTGCGGGAGCGGCAACGTCTTCAAGAACAACAAGTACGGAATCGGCTATTACGGCAAGGGTATTTCGCTGATCAAGTGGGGCGGCTGGACCAAGAAAGGCGAGGTCACCTGGGGCCACTGCACGAAGGCGAGCATCGTCAACAAGGGCGGCAACAAGAAGCTCTGACCTCGGCACGCCGACCATTGCCCCGGCAACTACTGAGGTTGAACTCGTGGTGTCGTGCTGCTGTTCAGGTGGGTCTGATGGTCAGGCCGGTTTCGGCGAGACAGCCGTCCATTCCGGCTTCGTCCCCGAAGACGAGCCAGGCTCCACGGACCGCCGCGAGCCTTCCGCGCACGGCCACACCTCCTTCACCCAACCCGGCCCCTGGCGGGCCCGAACGGCGTCCGGAGCGTGCGATCGCGGGGCGCAGGACGTCGCTCGTGCGGGACGGAATCGTCTGCGTGCGGGCCGGACGCGGACGACTCCGAGAAGACGGAGAGCGCCGCGTCGATCAAGGCCGAGAGCTCGGGGACGCGGCCGGGCGTCGCACGGCGGGCGGCAGCGCGAAGACGGGGCCCTGGGGAAGATCGCCGTACCGACAGTGACCACCACGGGTCGGGCGCACCCTCGGCGGATTCAGCGCCTGGCCCGGCGACGGACGATGAGCGCTCCCAGGACCATTCCGGCCAGCAGGGTCACGGTCAGCACCGTCCAGAGCGGCAGGACGACGACGGGAATCCACAGCCTGACGGCCACGGACACCGTGTTCGCGGCGATGAACCAGATCGCGGCGACCGTCAGCACCACGATCCCGATCGTACGGATCCGTATGTCCCGGCCCTTCACGGAAAGAGTCGCCGGGGTGTGAGGCGGAGACGTTTTCTGTGCCATGGTCCCAGTATCAAGCCATTCAGGCGTTTGGTACCAAAAGTTCACATTTTGCCGTTCCCGGGGGCGCGGATCCGGACCTCGCGGGCCGGTTGGGGCCGAAAGTCCCTGCCGTACGGTGTGGGTGCGTACCAGCCTGGGACGAGTACCACAGATGTCGGAGGGAAACACCATGACCAACGAGCCTCCCGTGATCGCAGCCGTCGACGGCTCGTCGCACAGCCTCGAAGCCCTCGACTGGGCCGCCCGTGAGGCCGTCCGGCGGGGGCTCGCGCTCGTCGTCGTGCATGCCCGGACGCCGGCCCCGCACTCCGCCGAGGCGACGCAGCAGCGCGAGGCGGAGGAGCTGCTCGCCCAGTGTGTGCGGAGGGTTTCCCGGATCGCTCCGGACCTGCATCCGACGACGCTCACACCGATGGACTTCCCCGCGGCGGCGCTCACCTCGCTCAGCCGTGACGCCTCGCTGGTGGTCGTCGGCTCGCGCGGGCTGGGCGGTTTCCGGGCGCTGCTGCTCGGGTCCAACAGCATGGCGATCGCCTCGATGGCCAAGTGTCCCGTGGTCGTCGTGCACGGCGCGCCGCCGGAGGGTGACAGGGAGGAGGGTCTTCGGGACGTCGTCGCGGGCGTGGCCGCCGACGAGAGCAGTGAGGCGGTGCTGGAGTTCGCCTTCGCGGCGGCCGCCGCCCGGCCCGGTGCGCGGCTGCGGATCGTGCACGGCTGGACGATGGTCTCGTCGATGCTGTCCGGCGGTCCCGTCTTCGACCGGGACGCCGCGGCGGCCTCGGCCGAGCGGACCCTCGCCGAACTCACCGCGGGCCGGCGGGAGCAGAACCCGCAGGTCGATGTCATCAGGGAGGCCGTCGGCGGATCGGCCTCGCGCGCGCTCGTCACGGCGTCGGCCACGGCCGCCCTGACGGTGATCGGGCGGCGCAGGGGCGGCGAGTCGCTGGGGCTCGGCCTCTCCCCCGTCGCCCAGACCACGCTCAGCCACGCGCTCGGTCCGGTGGCCGTCGTGCCCTGCTGATCACGGCCGACTGCCGGGCCGGGGCGGGCCCGCCCGTCGCGCTTCCGCCGCGCGGCACCGGGGAAGAACTGCGGAAACGGCGGTCCCGGGGCGAGACTGCTGACCAGGCGGGACGAGGAGGCGCGGCATGCGGGTTCCGACCGGTCGGCGCGAGCGGTACGGACGGTTGCACGGCCCGGACGAGGGGCAGGAGCGGCACGGCCGGTGGGAGCCCATGCTGCGGTCCGCCCGGTGGCGCGGGTGTCTCGCGCTGCTCGCCGGTGCGCTGCCCGCGCTCGCCTTCCCGGCCCCTTCCCTCTGGTGGTCGGCCTACGTGGCCCTGGTGCCGTGGTTGCTGCTGATCCGGTCGGCCGGTACAGGGCGCCGGGCCGCGCTCGACGGCTGGCTCGGCGGGGCGGGGTTCCTGCTCGCCCTGCACCACTGGCTGCTGCCGAACCTGCATGTGTTCCTCGTGGTCCTGGCGGCTCTTCTCGGGCTGCTGTGGGCGCCGTGGGGCCTGGTGGTCTTCCGGCTGTTGCATGGCACGGTGTCCGCCGCGGCGGCCGCGGCCGCCGTCGTCGTGGTGCCGTGCGGCTGGCTGCTGATCGAGACGGTCCGTTCCTGGCAGGGGCTCGGCGGCCCCTGGGGGCTGCTGGGAGCGAGCCAGTGGGAGGTGGCCCCGGTACTCCGCGTGGCCTCGGTCGGCGGTGTGTGGCTGGTGAGCCTCCTGGTGGTCGCGGTGAACACCGCCGTCGTGCTGCTGTTCGTCTCCGGTGCCGTGCGGACGGTCGGTGTCGCCGGCATCGCGCTGTGCGCCCTGTCGACGGGGGCGGTGGCGAGGTGGGCACCGCAGCCCCAGCCGTCGGGCGTGGCGAGGATCGCCGTGGTGCAGCCCGGAGTGATCACGAGCCCGCACAGCGTCGACCGGCGCCTCGCGGCCGGTGAGCGACTGACCGCGTCGCTGGCGGGGCGCGGCCTCGATCTGGTCGTGTGGGGCGAGAGCAGCGTCGGTGTGGATCCGGCCCGGCATCCGGACGTCACCGCCCGGATCGCGGCGCTCTCGCGCCGGGTGGGCGCGGACGTGCTGATCAACGCGGACGCCCGGCAGAACGACGGATCCGGCCGGACGGGGATCTTCAAGTCCGCGATGCTGGTGGGTCCGGACGGGCTGACCGGGGATCGTTACGACAAGATGCGGCTGGTGCCGTTCGGTGAGTACGTCCCTGCCCGCTCACTGCTCGGCTGGGTCACGTCCGTGGGCCGCGCGGCAGGTGAGGACCGGCTCCGGGGCAGCCGTCCGGTGACGATGTTCCTTCCCGACGCGGTGCACGGCAGAGGGCTGCGATTCGGGCCGCTGATCTGCTTCGAGTCCGCCTTCCCCGACATGAGCCGACGGCTGACCCGGGACGGTGCGCACCTGCTGGTCGTCCAGTCGTCGACCTCGACGTTCCAGCACAGCTGGGCACCCGAGCAGCACGCCGCGCTGGGGGCACTGCGGGCCGCCGAGAACGGCCGCCCGGTGGTGCACGCCACGCTCACCGGCGTCAGCGCGGCGTACGGTCCCCGGGGCGAGCGGATCGGCACGCCGCTCGGGACGGGCACCAGCGGGGCCGAGGTGTTCGACGTACCGCTGGCGTCGGGCACCACCCTGTACGTCCGGTGGGGCGACTGGCCGGTGGCGGGTGCGGCGGCCGTCCTGGTCGTGTACGCGGCGTTCGTCGGCGTACGGGCCATGAGGAGGCGTGACCGGGACGCCCGTTCCGACGGGTCCGGCGCGGCGTCGCCGCAGACCGACCGATAGCCGAGAGGGCGTACGGGAGCAGGGGCGTGCCGGGTACGGCCCGGTCAGGCGCAGCCGAGATCGCGCAGGACGCGCTCGCACAGCTCGTGCGTCCGCAGGGCGTCCCGGGCGCTGAGCACCGTTCCGGCCCGCACGGCGTCCAGGAAGGCCAGCACGCACTGCTCGATGCCGCGCTGACGGGCCACCGGCACCCAGTCGCCCCGCCGCCGCACGCTCGGCTGCCCCTTGTGGTCGATCACCTGCGCGAGGTCGAGGACCTCGCGCTTGGTGTCCTGGCCCGAGACCTCCAGGCGTTCCTCGGTCGACCCGCTGCGCCGGTTCATCGTGCCGACGGCGGTGAAGCCCTCGCCGGACAGGTGCAGCACGACGTGGTGCATCAGACCGTCGACAATCCTGGCGTGCGCGACGACGTGCTCGATCGTCCCCGGGGCCAGGAAGCGCAGGGTGTCGACGACGTGGATGAAGTCGTCGAGCACCATGGTGCGCGGGTCCTCGGGCAGGCCGACCCGGTTCTTCTGCATGAGGATCAGTTCGCGCGGGTGCTCGGCGCACTGCGCGTAGCAGGGCGCGACCCGACGGTTGAAACCGACGGCGAGGCTCGTGACGCGCTCCTCGGCGAGGTCCACCAGCCTTTCGGAGTCGGCCAGTTCATACGCCAGCGGCTTGTCGACGTACGTCGCGACCCCCGCCACCAGCAGTCGGCCCACGATCTCCGGGTGTACGGCGGTGGGTGCGTGCACGAACGCCGCGTCCAGTCCCTGGGCGATCAGGGAATCGAGGTCCGCGTGACACTGCCCGGCGGGGATCCGGTGGGCCTGGGCGACCGCGGACAGGGTGGCCGGGGTGCGGGTCTGCACGTGCAGCTCGATCCCGGGAAGAGCGGCCAGAACCGGCAGATACGCCTTCTGCGCGATGTCGCCGAGCCCGATGCATCCGACCTTCACGGGGACTCCCTCTCAGTGTGCGGCGCCGTCCTGCCCGGCGTTCACGCGGGGGCCCGGTGCCCGCCCCGGCCGGTCCCGCGCGTGGCTTCGTCGGGGCAGCATACGTGCGCGGCGGCACGCAGGCCCCGCCGTCCCACGGGCGAGGCACGGGGCCGACGTCTCCGGAAGGAGCACCGGGGCGCCGCCGCGGTGTCGGGCCGGGAGGACGTCGATCAGGTGGTCCACGTCGTCACGGAGGGCCCGCGCCGCGGCGCCGGCGGGACGACCGATCCGTCCGGCGCGGGAACCGAAGGGGTGACGCAGCGGGCCGCGGGGACGTTGCGCCGACCGGCGTCACTCGTGCGGGCCAATCCCGGCTTCCCGGCTCACCCGGCACCGCGACGGCACAGCAGAGTTGATCGGGTGCAACGAACCAGAACCATCGTGAAGCTCCTGGCCGGTGTGGCGGTCGCGACGCTGTCCGGCTGCGTGTCCGTGACGCCGCAGCCGGACGTTCCGCCCCGGCCGGGGAACAGCAGGCCGTCCCCGGACCCGGCACCCCGGATCGCGCGGCCACCGGTCCATGACAGCCTGGCCGTCGAGCCGGGCGCCGGTCCGTCCGCCGCCTCGTCCTCCCCCTCGCACGGCTCGCCGCCGGACGCGCGCCGGGCCGCACCGCACCCTCCCCGGCAGCGGAAGCACACCGGCGCGGTGCGCCACCGCCCGCGCCAGACCCCGCCCGTCGTGTCCGCACCCGTACCGGCGCTGCCCGCCCCGGTCACCGGGCGGGACGTCTGCGCGCTCGGACGGGGGTACGGTCACTGGCCGGCCGACAGCCCGCAGTCCCGCATCTGCGACGCGGCCTACGGCCGCTGATCCCGGGCGCGCACGACGAGCGGGCGGTCCGTCGGCACCGGAGGAACGCCCCGCTCACATCTCCCGCACTCTCAGCTCCAGCCGCGCGATCGCGGCGCGGACCCCTCCGCCGTACCCGTCGTCCGCCCCGTCCTCCGCGAGCACTCCGGAGGCGGCGCGCGCCTGGTTCAGATGGGTCCGGGCCTCGTCGGGCCGCTGGAGCTTCACGTAGTCCGCCGCGAGGTTGAGGTGGAGCGACGGATACAGGACCCGCACCGCGAGCGCGTCGGAGTGCTGCGCCACGCGCTCGCCGGTCAGGCTGTCGGCCGCCGTCAGGGCCCTGAGGTCCCAGGCCAGTTCGTCGCCGGGGTCGTCCTGGGTGTCGGCCATGTAGTGGGCGAGGGTGCACCGGTGCAGGGCGTCGCCGTCCTCGCCGATCTCCGACCAGAGAACCCCGAAACGATTGCGGGCCTCTTCCCGGTCGCCGCCGTGCAGCAGCATGATCGCCTGGCCGATCCTGGTCATGACGGCGTCCGGCGACGCCTCCCGCTGCTCGGTCACCGCGGCCTCCTCGTCCGGTCCACCCGTTCCCCGTCGAACGCTAGGGCCTGCCCGACGGATCTTCGCGGATCTTCGTGGATCAACGCGCGCGGCGCCCGGTGCGGGCGTCACCGGTCGTCGCGCGGCGCAGGAGCGTTCCCCTGCCGGGGCCGCGCACGGTGGCTCTCCCCCCGAGGCGGCGGGGCCGCCGTTCCCGGGGCCGGGCGGGCGCGGCCGACCGGTCCGCCGGACGGCGGCCTTCGGCCCCGGGCGGGGCCGCGCTGTCAGCCCAGGTCGGGGATGCGCCAGTCGACGGCCTCGTGCCCCTGCGCCGCGATCGCCGCGTTGATCTGCGTGAACGGACGGGAGCCGAAGAACTTCTTGGCGGAGAGCGGCGACGGGTGCGCGCCCTTCACCACCGCGTGGCGCGTCTCGTCGATCAACGGCAGCTTCTTCTGGGCGTAGTTGCCCCAGAGCACGAAGACGGCCGGGTCGCGGCGGGAGGCGACCGCGCGGATCACCGCGTCGGTGAACTTCTCCCAGCCCTTGCCCTTGTGCGAGTTGGCCTCGCCCGCGCGCACCGTGAGCACCGCGTTGAGCAGGAGCACGCCCTGCTCGGCCCACGGCATCAGATAGCCGTTGTCCGGGACCGGCAGGCCGAGCTCCTCCTTCATCTCCTTGTAGATGTTCCGGAGGGACGGCGGTGTCTTCACGCCCGGTCGCACGGAGAAGCACAGCCCGTGCCCCTGCCCCTCCCCGTGGTAGGGGTCCTGGCCGAGGACGAGGACCTTCACCTTCTCGTACGGCGTGGCCTCCAAGGCCGCGAACACCTGGTCGCGCGGCGGGTAGACCGGCCCCTTGGCCCGCTCCTCCTCGACGAACTCGGTGAGCTCCTTGAAGTACGGCTTCTCCAGCTCCTCGCCGAGGACGCCGCGCCAGGACTCGGGCAGCAGGTCGGTGTAGGTCACGTCGACAACCTCCGGTAAGTAATACGTTCTTCATCCGAGAACCTACCGGGGACCACTGACAACGGGCCGGGCAAGCCCCTGGTGCCGCGACCGGAAGGTTCACCGGCCGGCGACGCCCGGCGAACCGCTCCGGTCACGGCACCGGCGGGGCTACCAGCTGGCCTTGCGGTAGAACTCCCACATCTGCATGACGACCTGCGGGTCGATGACGCGCTCGCCACCGCCGATGTCCTCGCCCGACGCGACGTACAGCTTGCCCTGCCACAGAGGCAGCAGCCGGACGTCCTCGACCAGGATCTGCTGGGCCCGTTCGAACTGCTTGCTGACCGCGCCCCGGTCGCTCTCCTTGCGGGTCTGGGGCAGCAGCCGGTCCGTGATCTCGCTCTTCGTGTAGGGCATCCCGGTGATGCTGTCCTTGCCCACGAAGGGGGCGATGAAGTTGTCCGGGTCCGGGAAGTCCGGGAACCAGCCGCGCCCGAAGGCCGGGTACTCACCCTTGGTGAAGCCCTCCTGGAACTCCTTCCAGGGCTTGCTCTTCAGCGTGATCCGGAACAGTCCGGAGGCTTCCAGCTGGCGCTTCAGCTCGTCGAACTCCGCTGCGGTGGAGGAGCCGTAGCGGTCGGTGGTGTACCAGAGCGTCAGGGCGACCGGCTCGTCGATCCCCGCCCGTTCCAGGATCCGCTTGGCCTTGGCCGTGTCCGGATCCCCGTAGGCGTCGAAGAAGCTGGTGGTGTGCCCGGCGATGCCCTTGGGGACGAGGGAGTACAGCGGCTCGGCGGTGCCCTGGTAGACCTTGGCGACGAGCGCGTCGCGGTCGACGAGCTGGGCGATGGCCCGCCGCACCGCCACCTTCCCGGCAGCCGGGTCCTCGGGGTTGAAGACCAGGAACCGGATGTCGGCGCCGACCGTCTCGACGATCTTCAGCTCGTGCTTGTCCCCCCTGCCCGCCTCCAGGGCGACGACGTCGTCGGCGGTGAGACCGCGGTAGATCGCGTCGATCTTCTTGTTCTTCAGCGCCGCGACCACGGGAGCGGAGTCCTTGTAGTACCGGATGGTCACCGCGTCGTTCTTGCGGTCCGCGAAGCCCTTGTAGTCCGGGTTCCTGACCAGTTCGGCACGGTCCCCGGGCTTGTAGGAGTCCAGGAGGTAGGGGCCGGAGCCGGTGACCTTGCCGTCGTCCCGGATCTTGTACTTCGAGTACTCGCTCGGCGCGACCAGCGACATCGCGGGGGTGGCGAGGATGAACGGGAAGGTCGCGTCCGACTTGGTGAGGTGGAAGACGACGACGTCGTCCCCCTTCGTCTCGACCCGGTCGAGGGAGCCGAGCATGCCGACGGGGCCGCCCTTGACCTTGATCGCCGATATCCGGTCGATGGAGTACTTCACGGCCTCGGCGTCGAGGTCGTCGCCGTTGGAGAACTTCAGCCCCTTGCGCAGTTTGCAGCGGTAGGCCGTGCTGCTGCTGTCGGTGAATCTGCACGACTGCGCGGCGTCCGGCTCGGGGCGGGTGCTGCCGGTCGGAAAGCTCACCAGCGTCTGGAAGACGTTGCGCATCAGTTCCCACGAGTTGTCCCACGCCGCCGCCGGATCGAGCGTGGAGGGCTCACTGGTCGTACCGACTACCAGCTTCTGTTCCACTTTCGATCCGCTGTCGGAAAGAAGTCCGCAGCCTGCCAGCAGGAAAAGGGAGACAAGGACTGCAGCGACCTGCAGACTGGCCCGGTAGAACACGTGAACGCTCCTCGATCAGCCATGGGACGGCAGACCCTACCGCAGCGCCCTGCCGGGTCAATTCACAGCCCCGACAGGGCACTTGGGTCAATCTCGACGAAATCCTCTCAGGCCGTCTCAGCCCACTCCGGCATTCAGGAACAACCCGCCGTCGACCACCAGGGTCTGTCCGGTGACCCAGCCGGCCTGGTCCGACGTGAGGAACGCGGCGGCACCGCCGATGTCCTCGGGGACTCCGAGACGGCCGAGCGGGTAGGAGGCGGCCGTCTCGGCCTCACGGCCCTCGTACAGCGCCCGGGCGAACCTCGTCTTCACCACCGCGGGCGCGATCGCGTTGACCCGGACGGCGGGCGCGAACTCGTGCGCCAGCTGGAGGGTCAGATTGACCAGGGCCGCCTTGCTCACGCCGTACGCGCCGACGAACGGCGACGCGGACAAGCCGGCGACCGAAGCGATGTTCACGATCGCCCCGCCGTTCTCCTTCTGCCACGCCTTCCAGGTCCGCTGGGCGAAGCCGAGCGCCGAGACCACGTTGGTCTCGAACACCTTGCGGGCGACATCGAGATCGAGGTCCGCGACGGGGCCGAACACCGGGTTCGTCCCGGCGTTGTTGACCAGGAAGTCGATCCGGCCGAACGCCTCCATGGTGCGCTCGACGGCGGCGGCCCGGTGGGCCTCGTCGTGCGCCTTGCCCGCCACCGCGATCACCCGGTCGGAGCCGAGCCGCTCCACGGCCTCCTTCAGCGCGTCCTCGCCGCGTCCGGTGATGCAGACCCGGTCCCCGCGGGCCACGAACGCCTCGGCGATGCCGTAGCCGATGCCGCGGCTCGCGCCCGTGACGAGCGCGACCCTCCCGCTGTCCTGCGCAGTCATGATGTCCTCGTCCCCACGCGTCAGTTGAGCGGCCCGCCGGCTACGTACAGGACCTGGCCGGAGATGAAGCCCGCCTCGTCGCCCGTGAAGAAGGCGATGGCTCCCGCGACGTCCTCGGGACGGCCGACCCGCTGGACCGGGATCTGGCCGGCGGCGACGGCCTGGAACTCCTCGAATCCCATGCCGATCCGGGCGGCGGTCTGCGCGGTCATCTCGGTGACGATGAAACCGGGGGCGACGGCGTTGGCGGTGATGCCGAACTTGCCGAGCTCCTTGGCGAGCGTCTTGGTGAAGCCCTGCAGGCCCGCCTTGACGGCCGAGTAGTTGGCCTGGCCGCGGTTGCCGAGCGCGGAGGAGGAGGACAGCGAGACGATCCGGCCGAACTTGGCGTCCACCATGTGCTTCTGAACGGCCTTGGCCATCAGGAACGCGCCCTTGAGGTGCACGTTCATGACGGTGTCCCAGTCGGATTCGGTCATCTTGAACAGCAGGTTGTCGCGGAGCACGCCCGCGTTGTTGACGAGGATCGTCGGGGCCCCGAGTTCGGCGGCGACGCGCGCGACCGCGGCTTCCACCTGGGCGGCGTCCGAAACATCGCAGCCGACGGCGAGCGCGGTGCCTCCGGCGGCGGTGATCTTCTCGACCGTGTCCTTGCAGGCCGCCTCGTCCAGATCGAGTACGGCGACGGCCCGGCCCTCGGCCGCCAGACGCACCGCGGTGGCGGCGCCGATGCCCCGCGCCGCTCCGGTCACGATGGCGACACGCTGCTCGGTGGTGGACATGCTTGGTTCTCCTCGCCCTCGGATCGCCGCTCAGCGGACGTCGGGGCCGGCGCGGAACCTCGCGTCGCACCGGCCCTCATGACTGAGCGACCGCTTAGTACCTTCAGCAGACGAGACGCTAGAAGCCCCGGCACCCCGTGTCAACGGCCCACGGCCGCGGGGGCGCATGTCGCAAGCCCCGACGCCGCACCGGAACACCGCGGGCGGCGGCGCGTGCGGTGTTCCGAGTGGCGACGTGCGCCGTGCCGGGCGACGCCGTGGGGGACTCGCAGGAGAAGGGGTGACTCAGCGCACCAGCAGATCGAGCAGTCGCTCGACCTCGGCATCCGGGTCGGCGGTGAGACCGCTGTGCACGGGCCCCGGCTGGATCACGGTGGAGCGCGGCGCGATCAGCCATCGGAAGCGGCGTCCGGCGTCGTCAGCGGCGGCCTGGCCGGCGTCCGTGCCGCCCCGGCAGACACCCTCGACGGCGTGCAGGGCGGCGCGCACACCGACCACGTCCGCGCCGGGATCCAGCATCATCAGCTTGGCCTCGTCGAGATGCGTGCGGGCGGCGACGAAGCCCCGCGCACGGCAGTAGACGACGACGCCCGCGTTGAAGCACTCGCCGCGTTCCACCCGCGGCACCACGCGCAGCAGGGCGTACTCGAAGACATCGCGCTCGCTCACCGGTGGTCGTCCTCGTCGTTCGTCTCGGTGCCGCCCTCGTCGTTCCTTCCGGCGGGGTGGGGCCACGGGCTGTCCCCGGTCAACCAGCCGGGCGCCTGCGACCGCTTGGACGGCGTGGGCCCGTCCATCGTGATCCGCTCGTGAATGGTCGCGGCCCGCGGGAGCAGCGCCGCCACGTAGGCGCGGCGCAGTTGGTCCGTGGAGTCGAAGCCCGGCTCGTCGACCAGCCACTCGTCGGGCACGTCGGCCGTGACCTCGGTGAGCAGTTCCTCCGTGACCAGCGGGGCGAGTTCGGCCGCCGCGGACGCGACATCGGGGGCGAACGGGGCGAGCGCGTGGTCCGAGGCGTTGTACGGCTTGGCGGCGGATGCCTGGGCGCCGGGCCAGTTGTGGTGCCAGATCATCGTGGCGCCGTGGTCGATGAGCCACAGATCGCCGTGCCAGACCAGCATGTTCGGGTTGCGCCAGGACCGGTCGACGTTGTTGATCAACGCGTCGAACCAGACGACGCGTCCGGCTTCCCGGGGGTCCACCCGGTAGGCGAGTGCGTCGAACCCGATCGATCCGGGCAGAAAGTCCATCCCGAGGTTGAGCCCGCCGCTGGCCTTCAGGAGCTCCTGCACCTCCTGGTCGGGTTCCGCGAGCCCGATGACGGGGTCGAGCTGGATCCGTACGAGTTCGGGGACGCGCAGCCCGAGCCGCTGCCCGAGCCGGCCGCAGATGGCCTCCGCGACGAGGGTCTTGCGGCCCTGTCCGGCGCCGGTGAACTTCATGACGTATGTACCGAGATCGTCGGCCTCGACGATCCCGGGGAGCGAGCCGCCCTCACGCAAGGGGGTGACATAGCGGGTCGCTGTCACTTCTGTAAGCATTTTCCCAGGCTATCCATTCGCAATACCTTGTAATCAAAAGGGTTTACTGCTCCCCTTTTCCTCCCCGGCTCGGCGGCCCGCGGACCTGGGGGAATCCGCGGAGTCCGGGCCTCTCCCGCCCCGGCGAGCCGCGGCCCGCCACTGCCACCACAGGCGTCGCTCGCCGCGCGTCCGGCCGAGACCGGAGCGCTCCGCGGCGCCGAGTACCACAGCGTATGGCATCGGCATTTCCCCTCCCCCGCGCCCAGCAGCGGCTTCGGCATTGCGTCGCTCGCCACGGCCCTCGCTTCCCGGCAGGGCAAAACCGGGACGCATCAGGTCCCGCTTCCCGGCTTCGGCCTCCCCCGGACACAGCCGGAGATCCCATGGACTACCCGCTCAGGCTTCGCCGTGAGGGCGGCCACCGCCGAAGTCGACAGCCGCGGCGACCAGCCCTGCGGCAGGACCGGTCCGCGGGGCCGGCACGTGCCGTACCCGATCCGGCCGAGTACCGACCGGCTGACGGGCAGGAGCAAGCCTCCCGGCCCCGGATCCTTGGAGCTTTCTCGTGATCAATGTCATGCCAGTGGACGGTGTTTCCCCCGCCCCGGACACACGGGAGCCGGCCGGCAGGAACTCGACGATCTGCGGCGGTGGATCGGCATGGTGCGGCCCGGAAACGGCGACGAGTGGCTGCGGCTGAACGGCGCGGGGGAGAACCTCGCCTGGTCGCCCGCGGACTACGAGAACTTCACCGAGCCCAGGCCGACGCGCCCCGAGCAGGCGGACGGCGAACTTGAGGCGGCTGTACGCCTGTTGCTCGACAACGACTGGGGCTTCCGGCTGCACGCCACCTACGAGGAAACGATCCGCGCCGACCTGGACGTCTTCGCCGAGGTCGCGGCGGACGGCGGGTTCCCCCGCGGTGTGCCATGGTTCTTCGACCACGCCGAGACCGTGTCCGAGACCAGTCTCGACCGGATCGCGGCCATTGGGCGGCGCCCTGTCCATCCAGAACCGCATGATGTTCCAGGGAAGCGCTTTCAGCGAACGCTACCGGGCCGCGCGCACCGCCAACACTCCCCCGATCCGCCGGATGCTCGACTCCGGCCTGACGGTCGCCGCCGGCACCGACGCCACCGGGGTCTCCAGCTACAACCCCTGACTGTCCCTCGAGTGGCTGGTCCGCGGGCGCAGCATCGGTGGGCGGCTGCTGGCGTCCCCGGAGAACCGCGTCGACCGCGCCACCGCACTTCACATGTACACCGTGGCCGGTGCCGAACTCAGCGGTGAGAGCGATGTCAAGGGGATCCTCAAGGAGGGCTACTACGCCGACCTGGCGGTGCTCTCCGAGGACTTCTTCTCGGTGCCGGAGGAGGACATCTCGCACATCGAGTCCCTGCTGACCGTCGTCGGTGGCCGCACCGTCTACACGGCCGGGGAGTTCGAGGGGCTTGCCGCACCGCTGCCCGGCGTGGAGCCGTCCTGGAGCCCGGTCGCCTACTTCGGTGGCTACCACCGGACGGCGGCCCCCACCCCGCCCTCCGGGGTGCGCCAGGCGCAGGCGCTGGTCGAGGCCGCGGCCGAGTCCGCGTCGGGAGGTGCTCGCGGCCATGACCACCGACTCCGCATCGTCCGGCTCATCGACACCGCCCGCCCCGCCGCAGAACGGTCCCGCGACGCCGTCGGCCATCGCGGGGCGCAGCGCTCTCGAATGCCTCCTGACCTTCGTCCTGCTCTTCGGCGTGACCACGATCGTGCGCTGGGTCATGGGCCCCTCCGCCCTCTCCGACGCGGTTCCCGGAATCCATCTCAAGTTGCTGATCGTCGGAGCGGCGGTCGGTCTGCTCATCTCCGGACTGATCCTCAGCCGGCCCGGGCGGCTCTCCGGCGGGCACCTCAATCCCGCGATCTCCCTGGCCATGTGGCGCTTCGGTGTCTTCCCCGGCGTGTCGGTGGCCCCCTACGTCCTGGCGCAGCTCGTCGGCTCGTTCCTGGGCGTGCTCGCGGCCCGGGCGGTGTGGGGCCCGGTAGTCGGGCGGCCCCCGGTCCTCTACGCCACGCTGCAGCCCGCTCCCGGCTGGACGGACGGCTGGCTGTTCGCGGCCGAGGCGGCCGGCATGGGCGTCATCGTGTATCTCGTCGGGTACTTCCTGCAGACCCCCCGGCTGGCCCCCGCCGTTCCCTGGCTCGTCGGATTCCTGATCGGTGCGGCCACCGCGGTGACGGTGGGGGCCCGGCGCATACGGTGCGGAGCGGGCGGCGCCGCCGCAGCGCCCCGTGTCGCGGCCCGGTGTGCCCGGCTACCTAAAGCAGACTGCGACCCGGAAGGGGCCCGAAAGGCGTGTCCCGTGGCCGGCCCGGGGTCCGGCGGCCCGCTCCCACGCGGCGCCGAAGCACCGTCACAGCCGCCCATGATGCGCGTCCCCCCTGGCCGGAATTTCTCCGTTTCCAAGGCCGCCGAAGACGAAGCAGCAACCCTCCTGTCGACGCAGACCCGAAATAATCGCTAAATAAGCGACCAGCCCGGCAGAACCGATCCGCCCGGACTTGACGCCCGTAAAAAAAGTCTCGTACGAAATCCAGTGACTCAACGTCATCACACCTTCAACGTCATTGTCCGGATTCTGCACGGAATTGGACGGCGCCATCGGCTCCTGATTTGCATTGCACCACACCCCGACGGTCAGTTGAGTAAATTCACGGAAAGGCTCATGATGCGCGCTCTGCGTTTCAGTCGTTTCGGAGGTCCCGATGTCCTGCATGTCACCGACCTTCCCGACCCCGTGGCACGGCATCACTGCGAAGCGGTCATCGCCGTCAAATCCGCTTCGGTGAATCCTTCGGACCTGAAGAACGTCGCCGGTCGGATGGAGGGCACGTCCCTTCCCCGCACACCTGGACGCGACTTCTCCGGGGTCGTGGTCGACGGACCACCCGATTGGGTCAACGCCGAGGTCTGGGGGACGGGAGGGGACGTCGGGTTCTCGCGCGACGGTTCGCACGCGGAGTTTCTCGCGATCCCGGCAACGGCCCTGGCCCGTAAACCCGAGCGGCTGAGTTTCGAGGAGGCGTCGGTCGTGGGGGTCAACTTCGTCGTCGGCTGGCTCGGGACCGTCGAGGCGGCCCGGCTGACCGCGTGGGAATCCCTCGCGGTGTTCGGCGTCTCGGGCGGGGTCGGGGGCGCCGTGGCCCAGATCGGCCGCGCGCTCGGCGCCCGTGTCATCGGCGTCGACCGGGTCCGTCCCGCCGACGACACGCCAGCCGCGTCGGCCATCGACGCGTTCGTCCCGCTCGGCGGCGATCCGCCGGATGTCGGAGCGCAGATCAAACGCCTCACGACGGGCAAGGGCGCAGACGTGGTGTACGACGCCGTCGGAGGCGTCACCACACCGGCGGCACTGGCCTCCCTGGCGCACCGCGGCCGGTTGGTGGTGATCTCCTCGGTCGGCACGCGGACCGCGGAGATCGACCTCATCGACTTCTACCACAACGAGACACAGATCCTGGGATGCGACAGCCGCAGGCTCGACGTCACCCAGAGCGGAGCGCGCCTCAACCTGCTCAGGCCGTTCTTCGATCAAGGGAGATTCCGGCCGCTGCCCATTACCGGCCGATACGGCTTGGAGAACGGAAGGGACGCCTATGCCGCGCTCGCGAACGGAACGCGGGGCCGAGTGGTCATGTGTCCTTGAGAGAACAAGGATCGTGTCCACCTCTTCGGACCGGTCACAAACATGTGACCACGGCAGCGCCGTGGCCGCCTGTTCACCGGAGCTCCGAACGGCGGCGACGCCGCTTTTTCGGCCTGTCCGTCAGAAGTGAAGATTCCCCCGGACGCCAGGAGGACACGGACTTCTCCGGCGGAGGAATTCGGGAAGCGACTCCATGCAATCACGGGCCAAGAAAAATCCTGGCCAGGATTGCGACTCCCACAAGTTGTTGACCGTAGAGGGTCGTCGTAGTGTCGGTAGTGCCGCTGCAGAAGCAAGGAGCGGCACCCCTAAAATCCTACGAAGGAGACGAAGATGAAGATTCAGAGCATCTTCGACCACAGGGACAGGGACAGGGACCACGGCGGACGCGACCGTTATGGCGACCATGACCACGGACGCAACAACGGTCGCCACGACGGACGTCACCACGGGCGTGGCGGACGTTACTGACGGCCCCTCGACTTCACCCCCAGCAAGAGGCCGGCCCGCGCCTCAGCGCGGGCCCGTCTCACGTTTCCGGGGCCTTGGCCGGGTCCAGCCGCCCGGGAGTTCGTACGGCCCGGCGCCCCCACGCCGCGTGGTTCGGCGGGACTTCCGATGCCCGGAGCGGGCACGCTCCGCAAGGGCGGCTCAGCCGTGGTGCGCGATGCCCTCCGCCAGCGGAGCGAACAGCGTGTCCCAGTTGCCCGGCAGATGCCGTACCGCGGCACCGAGGTGCAGGCGGATCACCGTCCATTCGTCGGGCCGGGCCCGGGTCCCGTGTTCCCGGACCGCGTGCAGGCACTGGTCGAGGAACTCCGCGTCCTCCTCGTCCAACCCCAGCCGCTCGAACGCGCGTTCCGCCTCCGGTGACTCCTCGAACCAGTCCTCCCATTCGGTGGCCGCGCCCAGGAGGTAGAGCAGGTGGCTTCCGGGGACCGGCAGGTCACCGCGCAGACCTTCGGTGGTGAACTCGCGCTCGGTGTCCTCCGCCAGGGCCGAGTTCCCGGCAGCCGCAGCGACCAGCCCCGCCCAGTACGCCGCGTCGTGGGTACCGGTGGTCTGTCTCATGTACGCGCTCGCGAAGCCCGCCATCGCGTCAGGGTCGTCGATCAGTGGCGAGACGATGATGTCGCTGCCGTAGTCGAAACCGAAGTAGCGGCGGCGGCCGTCGAGCGTGAGCGACTCGATGCCGCCGACATGGCCGACCCGGCCGGGCAGAGGGGCGAAGCGCTCAACACGGTGCTGTTCCATGACGACGACCGTAGCGGCCGCCACCGACATCGAGGGGACGTACGGAGGCTTCCTGACGCTCCCCCACCGCACACCGGCCTCTCGGGAAGCGGAGGTGAATGCACGTCACTTGGTGTTGCGAGCGCCCTTGTCCTGACACGGCTCCGGAGGCTTCGGGCAGAGCCTGTCGCGGCACGGCTTGGGCGGCTTCGGACTGTGCTTGCCCTGTATGCCCGGGCCGTTCCGCGGGGTGCGATCGGCCCTGCCCGGATGTCCGGCGCGTTCAACGGACCCATTCGTACTCGTCGTCCTCCCCGTCGGCGTCCCGGTCCTCGTCGCTGAGGAGATCGTTGATCTCGTCCTCGGTGAGCGTGCCTGTCTCGTCCATGCTCCTCATGATGCAGATCCGGCTCCGGTCGGCTCGGGTGGCCCGGCCGAAACGTGCGGCAACCAGGTCAACAGGACGTAGGACAACTCCCTGCCCCGTGCACGCAGGTACTGCCGTCGGCCCCGAGGAAGGGCCCGCACGACGGGAACGGGGCCGCTGTACGAGCAGCGCCACGGGCTCGTGCGGGGCGCGGCCTTCCGCCGGTCGCACCTTCTGCTCGACACGCACGCGAACCGTCAGCCGGGTCCGGTCGACACCCATGGCACGCCGTCTGGACCACGTCGGTGCCGCGACCGCCGGACGGTGCCGAGGAGGGCCCGGCCATGCTCTCGCGCTTTCTGGAGGCGCACGAGCTCGTCCTTGAGTCCGCGCACTACGCGCGGCCCGGGTGGCCGACATGGGCACGACGCACCGACCTCCTCCGGCCCCGCGCGGGGCCGGAGGACGAACCGGCGGTGATCGGCGTACAGGGCCGCGCACACGAGGGCCGCCCGGTGAAGACCAGCGGGCGCACGACCGCGTCCTCCCGCGCTCCGGCGACCGGCACCGGCCACCGCGAGGACCCCGGCCACGACCGACCCGAGGATCCGGCTGATCCGCACGGGCTGCGCGGCACGTGCTCCGCACCACGGGAAGCGGACGTCGCGGGTCCGCGCGTCCCGGGGTCCGCTCCCGGGATCGGCTGTCAGTGGGGGCTCGTAAAGTCCCGCCCATGAGCGATTTGATGCACGTCCCCTCTGTGCTGCCCTCGCCCCCGCCCCTGACGGGACGACACCCAATGGGACGCCGCGGTCCGTGTGTTGATCGTCGGAGCCGCCGATCCGTCAACCCGCGAGGAGGGGCCCCGCAGCGGCCGGTCGCGATTCCCGGAGCGGCGACGGCCCGCTGCCGTCCCCGGACGCCGTGGAAGCGCTCTGGGAGGGCGGCGCGGACGTGCACGCGGTCGACGCGGACGGCTCGACACCCTCCGCGTGGGCCGCGGATGTCGACGACTCCGATCCGCAGGCCCGGTGGGTCACTCGCTGGAGGTGCTGCGATTCCTCGTCGGGCACGGTGCGCGCCTGGACATGCCGCGCCACCCCGCTCGCGGTGACCCGTTCGCCCACCACAGCTCCACGGCGCAGTCGGTGTACGCCTTCCTGCTCGACCACGGCGCGCCCGTCGACGTCATCGACATCCATGGCAGCACCCCGCTGCACGACGCGGTGCTCCGCGCTCGTCCCCGACCGGTGGACCTGCTCCCGGCACGGGGAGCCGACACCCGAGCGGTCGGCCACCTGGGCCGGACGCCCCCGGGAACCGCGCTGCGTCTGCCGGGGTTCGGCACGGCGCAGCGAAACGCACGAAAGGAGATCACGACCATGCTGGAGAACGCGGGCGCGCCCGCCCATGTCGGCCACCCCGTGACGGAGGGCGGGCCGCTGCCCATCGACATGGCCGCCGTCCGACGGGTCGCAGAGGCGACACGTGCCCGGCTGTCCGAGGCGTGCCGGGCCGCCGGCATTCCGGACGACAGCGCCTGGCTGGCGGAGCGGGTCCGGCCGGAGTACGAGAGCTACCAGGCATTCGTCGCCGAGTTGCGCCACGACTGCGATCCCGATCACGTCCCGTTCCTACCGAAGCTGTGCGCCGAGGCCCTGGGGGACGACGCCCGGACGAACCGCAGTCTGATCGGGGACCAGGAGGTGGGCGAGCCGTTCTTCCACCACGGCGATCTGATCGTGAAGGGGCATCTGGACGTGATGGCCCCCTTCGTGGTCACGGGCTCACTGACCGTCGACGGCTGTATGGAGGACTGCGGCCCGGACTCCGTGGTGGCCGTGGACGGGGATGTGACGGCCCGTGCGGTGCACACCGACGGCGAGATGTACGTCGGCGGCGACATTGAGGCCAGGGTCGTCTACGGCTGCTCCAACGACAACACGCTCCAGGCCCGGACCATCCGCGCCCGCCTGGTCATCGAAGACGAGCACTGCACTGTCGCCGAGGTGGAGGCGGAGACCCACTTCGACCTGGACGACTTCCAGCAGGGGTACGGCGACGGCGTCCAGGAGCGGTTGCGCGAACTGCTGGTGGACGAGGTGTTCAGCAACGAGGAGGACGAGGAAATGCTGGACCGGACGCTCCTCTTCGCCCGACTGCGCGAGGGAGAGAAGGTCTTCCGCGCGGACGGTGCGGCATCCGACTGATCTCGCACCGTCGGCGCACGGGAGGCTGCGGAGGGACGGCGCACGAGACGGTGTCTACGGGCGCAGCGCGGCGAGGACCCGGCCGCGGAGAAGTTCGTACTCCTCGCAAAGTCGCACGATCTCCGCGGGCCGTTCGATCACCTCTCCGCCGACGACCTGTTCCGCGGGGCCGAACTGCTCGCGCGTGAGGTCGACTTCGATCCCCATGCCGAACCGGTTCCACCAGTGGTAGTCCACCCGCTCGCCGTCGACGTGGACCTCTCCGCGTATCAGGTCGCCGCCCAGCAGGTCGTGCAGCACCAGGGCAGTGACCCCGCACTGGTCACGGGCGGGGTTGTCGGGGGTCCAGTCCGGGCGGTGATCCGGCGTCGCCGTGTCCGCGCCCCAGCCGTCACGAATGGCCCGCTCGATGGCGGTGAAGCCGCTCAGTGTCATGCTCCCCAGCCTCGCACACGCCCCCGGCTGCCATGACGTCGAGCCGCCGCCCGGACCCGGCCGACCGGCCGCTCCGCGTCACCCGTCGGACCCAACGATTCCTCGGCCACCCGGAGTAATTCCGGTGGACCGCAGGCCGGTTCACCACCCTCGGACGCCACCGGTGCGCGACGCCCGCTCATGCCGACGCCCGGATGTGCCGATGACGACAAGGTCCCCGGGCCGTGGAAAGCGCGGCTCTTCCGCCGCACGCCCGGGCACGCACACCAGTCATCAGGACCGAAGTCGCGAGCACCGACGGCCGCGACTGTCGCGGAAGGAGAACCGGCGTGAGCACGTCGCAGGAACACGAGGTCGGTCCCGGGCGTCGGACCGTCGTCACAGCGGTCGGAGCCGCCTCGGTGGCCGCCCTGCTCGCCGCGTGCGGCGGCAAGGAGGAGGCACAGGCGGAGGTGGAGGCGGCGTCCGGTCCGAGCACGGCCGCGGAGAACACCCCCGCGGCGGACGGCGGCAAGGACGTCCTGGCGAAGACGGCCGACATCCCGCAGGGCGGCGGCAAGGTCTTCGCCGACCGGGGCGTGGTCGTGACGCAGCCCAAGGCCGGCGAGTTCAAGGCGTTCTCATCGAAATGCACCCACCAGGGATGCGGCCTCTCGAGCGTGTCGGACGGCGCCATCAACTGCGCCTGCCACGGCAGCACGTTCGATGTCGCGACGGGCGCCGCGACGTCGGGTCCGGCCTCGCAACCGCTGCCCACGCGGCCGATCAGGGTCGTGAACGGCTCGATCACGCTGGGTTCCTGACACCGCGAGGAGCGTCGGTCCCGGAACCGGAAGGCGTACCGGGGGCGGACGCGGGCGCGAAACGGGCGGCGGCCGGGTCCGCTCCCGTGGCCGCCGGGCCCGCTCCCGTCCCGGCACCCGACCCGGCGCCGGTGCGCCCATGGCTCTGCCAGCAGGCGAGCACGACGTCGGTGGTCGTGACGGTGGCGACGAGGGCGAGCGTGTGGCGGATCACCGCGGGTGTGTAGTCGGCCGGCACCCCCGCGATCGCATCGGCGGGCACCACCACCGTGTATCCGAGGTTCACCGCGTCGAACACGGCGTTGGGGATGGCCACATTGGCCGAGACCCCGGTGACGACGAGCGTCCGGCAGCCGAGGTTGCGGAGCAGGGCGTCCACGTCCGTCCCGGCGATGGGCGAGAGGCCGTGCAGGCGGCGCACGACGAGGTCCTCGTCCGCGACCTCGACGGGCTCGGCGATCCGGACCGCCGCGGTGCCCGGGTGCTGCCGCACGGGCGATCGGCGGGCGGCCCGGAACAGGCGGGCGTTGGTGTTGGCGCCCCGCCCGTCGGGGCGGCGCTCGGCCACCGCGTGCATCACCTGGACCCCGGCCCCATGGGCGGCCGTGACCAGCCGGGCGATGCGGTCGAGCGTCCCGGACGACCTGACCTCCTCGGCCAGTTCGGGCAGTGCGCTGCCGGGGCCGACGACGCCCTGCTGGCATTCGACCGTCATGAGCGCACAGGTGACCGGATCGAGTTGTCCGGCGATTTTTTCGGCGAGTTGCTCCCTCGACGGCACGGCAGGCCCTTTCGGTCACGGATCGCGTCTGTCGGTGACGGGACGGGTGCCGTCGGCACGCGAACCGGTTCCCTCGCCGACGGACCGGGCGCGGAGGCTAGCCGCCATTGCGCTACGAAGGAAGAGCCTCCATGCTTTCTGACACGCAGTCAGACAAGGGAGAGGGTCCCCATGACCGTCACACAGCGACGGGGCCGCCGGATCATGATGACCGAGACGGAGCGCGACGCCTACCTCGCCGAGCAGCGCACCTGCCGGGTCGCCACGGTGTCGGCGGACGGTCGCCCGCACGTCGGCGCACTGTGGTTCGCCTGGGACGGCACTTCGCTCTGGCTGTACTCGATCACCCGCAGCCTGCGCTGGTCGCAATTGCGCACCGACCCGAGGATCGCGGTGGTCGTGGACGACGGGGTGGAGTACGGGGAACTGCGCGGCGTAGAGCTCTCCGGCCGGGTCGTCCCCGTCGGCGAGACGCCCCGCACCGGCGCGCCTTGCCCCGAACTCGACGTCCCGGAGCGCCTGTTCGCCCAGAAGTACTTCGGGACGGACGCGATGCCGCACGACGGTCGGCACGCCTGGCTGCGGCTCACCCCGCAGACCGTCGCCTCCTGGGACTTCCGGAAGCTCGCGGGGCCGTCCTCGGCCTGAGCACTCCCGCTCCTGACGGCTCCGACCCGGCCATGCCCGAGCGCCCGAACAGCTCCGGCCCGGTGTCCGGGAAGGCCCTACGCCGATACCTCGCCCACCTCCCGAGCGGCCATCCGCGGCGCGCCCACCGCCGCCCTGCCCGATGGGCGCCGTTCCGCTCCGCGCACCGCACGGCGCGAACACGCCGCCGCATCCGCCGCCGCACGGGCACGAGCCGCACTCCGTCCGGCACCGGGCCGCGTCCCAGCCTCGGGGTTGTCCCGTAATCCCTGGCGGGCGTGGCCGTCGCCGCCGCGGCCGGGGTCGTCGACTCGGTGAACGGCTGGGCTGGAACACGCTGGTCGGCGCCCTGGGGTCCTCGCGGGTGCCGTTCTCACCCGGAGCGGGCGGCGCACCCGACCGCCCGGCACCGGACCCCGGCCGGCCACGGGCCGCCGGCCGTGGTCCGTCGCCCGCGCTCCGCCACCGGGGCCGACCGGGGCCAACCGCGGCCGACCGGTCTGCGGTGACCGACCGCCGCTGCGTCAGCCGTAGTTCAGGGGGGCCACCGGACCCGCCGCGGCCGCCACGGCGTCGGCCAGTGGGCCCATGTCGGCGTCCGTGAGCGGTGAGACGGTCAGGCGGATCCCCTGCGGCGAGGCCATCCGGAACCGCGCGCCGGGCGCCACCACCCAGCCCGCGTGCAGCAGCCGCGCCACGGCCCCGGTCTCGTCGTCCACCGGCACCCACACGTTCATGCCGCTCCGCCCGTGCGCCATCACCCCCCGCTCGGCCAGCGCCCGCACCAGCGCGTCGCGCCGCCTCCCGTACGCCCGCGCCACCTCGCCGGGGTCGACGGCGCCCGTGCGCCACAGGTGCGCCACGGCCCGTTGCAGCAGTCTGCTCACCCAGCCGGGCCCGAGCCCCTGCCGGCCCGACACCCGGTCGACGGTGACCGGGTCCCCGGTGAGCAGTGCGACCCGCAGGTCCGGCCCGTACGCCTTGGCGGCGGACCGCACGAACGCCCACCGGTCCGTGGCGCCCGCGAGCGGATGCAGCGGCAGGTCGACGATGCCGTGGCCGTGATCGTCCTCGATCAGCAGCACATCGCGGTGCCGCGCGAGCACCCCCCGCAGTTCGGCCGCCCGCTGCGCGCCTACGGCGGCGCCGGTCGGATTCTGCGCACGGCCCGTGACCACGAGCGCCCGGGCACCGGCGCCCAGCACGCGCTCGACGGCGTCGGGCAGCGGTCCGTCGTCGTCGAGCGCCACGGGCACCGGGCGCAGTCCCAGCGCCGGTACCAGATCCAGCACGCTGCCCCACCCGGGGTCCTCGACCGCCACCGCGTCCCCCGGCCTGAGACGCGCCATCAGCACGCGTTCGATCGCGTCCAGCGATCCGGAAGCGGCGGCGAGAGGCCCGGCCGGCACGCCGTCGGCCTCCAGCGCGGCGCGCGCCAGATCCGCGAACTCCGGCTCCAACGGCGACTGCCCGTACATCCCGGGCTCCAGCGCGTACGCACGCGTCGCCGCCGCGAACGCCTCGTCCAACGCGGGGAGCAGCGCCGGATCGGGGTTTCCCGATCCGAGATCCCGCACCCCGGGCGGCACCTCCACCCGGAGCGACCCGCGCGGCGTGCTCGCGGGGCGCGGGCGCACCCTGCTGCCCCGGCGCCCGGCCGTCTCGATCACTCCGCGCTCGCGCAGCGTGCGGTAGGCCGCCGCCACCGTGTTGGGATTCACCCCCAGCAGCTTCGCCAGCTCCCGCATGGGCGGCAGCGCCTGCCCCGGCGCGAGACCGCCCGAGCCGACCCCCCGCTCCACGCTCGCGGCGATTTCCGATGCGCGCCGCCCTTCGATCCGATACTCTCCTAGCACAAACGGGATTATGCACTAGTACAATGGAGCAGGCAATGGCGGACACCGCAGGAACGCAGTCCCCGGCCCCGGCCACCTCGGCGGGGGGCGAATACCGGCCGACCGCGCGCACGGTCCCGGCCCGTGCCCGTGAGCGCGCGGCGTACGACCGGAAGACGGTCCATTCGATACTCGACGAGGCGTACCTCTGCCATCTCGGATTCGTCCGCGACGGCGCCCCGGTCGTTCTGCCGACGCTCTTCGGCCGGCTGGGCGAGCGGCTCTACGTGCACGGCTCGACCGGTTCCCGGCCGCTGCGGGAGGCGGGCGGAACCGACCCCGGCCTTCCCGTGTGCCTGACGGTGACGCATGTCGACGGCCTCGTGCTGGCCCGCTCCGCCTTCCACCATTCGATCAACTACCGTTCCGTGATGGTGCATGGCATCGCCCGCGCGGTGACCGATCCGGAGGAGCGGCGCGTCGCCCTGGACGCCATCGTGGACCATGTCGTGCCGGGCCGGTCCGCGGACTCGCGGCGCGCCGACGCGAAGGAGCTGGCCGCGACGGCGGTGATCCGGCTCGACCTCCGGGAGGTCTCGGCCAAGATCCGTGCCGGCGGGCCCAACGACGAACCGCGCGACCTCGCGCTGCACCACTGGGCGGGCGTCGTGCCACTCGCCCGCGGTTTCACCACGCCGATCCCCTCCGAGGACCTCGATCCCGCCATCGAGGTGCCGGACTACATCACCGCGCTCTGAACCGGCCCGGAACGGCCAGGCCCGGCAGCGGGCGTACCGGACGTACGCGGATGTTCCGACAACGCGGCGGGTAGCGCAGCCGTCGTCGGGCGCACGCCAGGGGTGACGGGACAGCCCTCGGGCGGCGGGCGGAGAAAGCACGGTCGCATGCAGGGCCGTCACCCTACGAGGTGGTGCGGCCGGCGGACGACGGAGCCTCGGCGGTGGCGGTGGCGGGGCCGGTTCCCGTACCCGCGGCCCGCCCCTCGCCCGGACCGGACGCGACCGGTCCGGAGGGCGTCGAGGGGGTGGCGGACTGGGCGATCAGGGACCCGGCCAGTACCACGGCGCCTCCGACGAGTTGCGGGGCCGACAGGTGCTCGCCGAGCATCACCCAGGCCAGTACGGTCGCGATGACCGCCTCCAGGCAGGCGACGACACCCGCCACCGCCGGGGAGAGCAGCCGCACCGAGACCACTCCGGTGACGTAGGCGAGCACGGTCGCGACGAGCACGATCCAGGCGAGCAGCAGCCAGGCCGGCACGTCCGTGCCGTCCATGTCGGCGCTGCCGCCGAGGGTTGCCCATTGCATGGTCCAGGGGCGTGCGACGACGGTGAGGACGAGCGCGCCGATCAGCAGCCCGTACGAGATGACGCCGACCGGGTTCGGCGGCTCGACGCCCCTCCTCGCGTCCGCGCTGCCCTGGTCCGACAGGACGAAGTAGCCGACCTGGCAGCACGCCGCGCCGAGCGCGAGCAGCAGCCCGATCGCGTCGAAGCTCAGCCCCGACCAGACCTCGACCACGCAGGCGAGCCCGCCGACGGCGAGCACCACGCCGAGCGCGGCGCGGCGGGTGACCGGTCGGCGCTGGACGAACCGGACCCATCCGAGGACGAGCGCGGGCGCCAGGTACTCCACCAGCAGTGCCACTCCGACGGGGATGCGGGAGATCGCTGCGAAGTAGCACGCCTGCACGCCCGCGACGGCCAGCAGCCCGAACCCGAGCAGGAGCACTGGGCGGCTGCGTACCAGTGCACGGTGGCGCCAGGCGACGGGCAGCATGACGAGAGCGGCGCCCGCCACCCGCAGCCAGACCACGTGGAGCGGATCGACGCCCGCCTCGATGAGCGGCTTGGCCGCGACCCCTGAACCACCGAAGGCGAATGCCGAGACCAGGGCGAATCCCAGGCCGCTTCTTCCTCGCGACGCGTACATCGGCACATCATGACAGGCGCCTGTCAGGAGCATCACCCCGGTGACCCCTGACAGGCGCCTCCGTCGGCCGCTCGCCTCCAGCCTCTGACCGGTCGCCCCCGGCGAGCCGTGCCGAACCACCCGAACCGCCCACATCGCGACGCCGCGCCGACACCCGTACCGGGCCCGTTTCGCCCACCGGATGTCAGTCCCCGGGCGTCACCGGCCATGCGCCGGGCGCCGGCATCGACACGCGCCGCGCACGGGCGCCGGCGGCGGTCACCCCTGATCCGTCGCCCGGACGATGCGGGCGGCCAGCCGATCGGCGTCCACGCCCGCCCGCTCCAGCACTTCGACGGCCCGGCATTCGTGGTCCGTGGCCAGAGCCGCCAGGAGGTCGAGCCCACCGGCGCGCTCGTCCCCGCGCCGCCGCGCGCGCTCGCGGGCCTCGGCCATCGCCGAGGCGGCCGAGGGCGACCAGCCCTCCACACCGGCGTCGCGCCGGCCCGGCCTGCGGACGGTGACGACCGGAACGGCTCCGGAGTCCTCCACCGAGCCCTGCCAGCGCAGCCCGTACCCGATGCTGCGCTGGACGAGATAGCCGAGCACCTTGGCCAATTGCGGGCCCCCGTCGAAGGCCGTTCGCACCTCGGGGTCGGATTCGATGAGGGAATGCAGCAGATGCGCCGTGTCGATGTGCCGGTCGCCGTCGCGCAGTGCGCGTCTGCGGGCACCCGTCACCACGGCGGCCAGCTCCACGGTGAGTCTGGCGTCGAGATCAGCACGGTTCGATGCGGGCTGCTGAGGGATCCGCGGCGTCCGGTTTTGCACACCTCTTACCCCATCAGTCCCGTGGCGGGAAATCATCGGCGGAGCGGCCCATGTGAGGGTCCCACGCAGGGTGGGCACGGCAGACCGATCCCTCCTCCTTACGGATGAGATCTCGCCACTTCGGAACCCGGACCGGGGAAACGACGTACGCCGCCTTGCCTCACGGCCCGGACAGCCGCGAACCGCTCCGGCACGTCCCACAGGCAACAACACCCGTACGGCAGCCGGAAGGGGTCTGCGCACGTGTCCTGGCTGGTCGCCCTGCCGGCGCTCGACGGACGGGAGTACGTGTACCGGATCCACGCACCGACGGACGCCCTGCACGCCGACCTGTTCTGGACCGCGTTCCACTGCCACGACGACGGCCCGCACCCACGCGCCTGTGACCGGTTCGACGCCGCGTCGATCTGGCGCGTGGGTGAGGAAGGGACGGACACCCAAAACTGACAGTTCATCAGTATTGAATGTTCACGCCGCTGCGGCTACGTTCCGCAACACCGTAACCCGCCGAGAAGGGGTGGTCGCATGGCCGAGGTCAGCGCAGAGGCACGTATCGAGGCACCGGCCGAGAAGGTCTGGGCCCGGCTGACGGACTTCACCGCGTTCGGCGAGTGGAACGCCACCCACACGAGCTTCCCGAAGGGCGGCCCGGCCGCGCTCGAACTCGCGGCCACGTACGAGGAGAACATGAAGCTCATGGGCTTCCCGGCCGAGGTGACCTGGACCGTGACGGAACTGGAGGCCGCGCGACTGCTGGCCACACGCGGCAAGGGGCCGATGGGTGTCAGCCTGGCCATGCGCTATTGCCTGACACCTGACGGCGAGGCGACCACCGTACGAATCGACGGGGAGTTCACCGGGGCCGCGGTCTCCCTGATGGCGGGCAAGCTCAAGGACTCGGCGACCGCCGCGCTCGTCGAGTCGCTGCGCAGGCTGGGCGGACTCGTCACCGCCTGACGGCGGCGCCCCGCACATGGACGCCGCTCGAAAGGGGGCCTCGCGACACCCCCGAGGCCCTCACGGCCCGTTCCCACGGGCGGCCGGATCGATCCCTCGCTTCGGCCAGACCTTTCGGTCCATCAGGCGCGGATTGGCCTTGGCCGACGGCTTACCGTCTCGCGTACGTTCACGGCATGAGGATCCGAATCGTCGACGCGTTCACCGACCGCCCCTTCACCGGCAATCCCGCCGCAGTCGTGCTGCTGGACGCCGACGCCGCGCCCGACACCGGCTGGTTCCAGCGGATCGCCATGGAGATGAACCTCTCCGAGACCGCGTTCGCCCGCCCCGCGACACCGGGCGGACCGGCCGACTGGGAACTGCGCTGGTTCACCCCGGCCACCGAGGTCGACATGTGCGGGCACGCCACCCTCGCCACCGCCCACGTCCTGCACACCACCGGAACGGCGAGCGGAACCGTGCGCTTCGCCGCCCGATGCGGCATGCTCACCACGACCGCCCACCCGGACGGCTCCATCACGCTCGACTTCCCCACCGCCCCGCTCGCCCCCACGACGCCCCCCTCAGGGCTGGCCGCCGCGCTCGGCGTGGAACCGCTCTGCGTCCACGACACCGGCGCGTCCGTCGGCGACCTGCTCGTCGAGCTCACCGACGAGGCGACGGTGCGGGCACTGACCCCGGACCTCGTGGCGCTGGCCCGGGTCTCCCGGCGTGGCGTCATCGCCACGGCCGCCGCCGAGGACCCCTCACGCGGCTACGACTTCGTCTCCCGCGGTTTCTTCCCCAACGTCGGAATCGCCGAGGACCCGGTCACCGGCAGCGCCCACACGGCGCTGGCCCCCTTCTGGTCGGCCCGGTTCGGCCGTGACGAGCTGACCGGACTGCAGGCTTCCGCCCGCGCCGGCCTGGTCCGCACCGCGCTGCGCGGCGACCGCACCCTGCTGACCGGCAACGCCGTGACCGTCGTCGACGGCGAGCTGCTCACGCCGTAGGCAGCCACCCCACCTTGCCCGCCAGCAGCGCATACCCCACGAACGCCCCGATGTCGAGCAGCGCGTGCGCCGCCACCAGCGGACCGACCCGCCCCCAGCGCCGGTACAGAAGGACGAAGACCACGCCCATCACCACATTGCCGATGAACCCGCCGATCCCCTGGTACAGGTGGTAGGAGCCGCGCAGCACCGAACTCGCCATCAGCGCCGCCGTCGGCGACCACCCCAACCGGTCGAGTCTGCGCAGCAGATAGCCGACGACGATCACTTCCTCCAGCACGGCGTTCTGAAGTGCCGACAGGATGAGGACCGGGAACTTCCACCACACGTCGGGCAACGACTCCGGAACGACGGTGAGATTGAATCCGGCGGCGCGCACGACCAGATAGAAGGCGAGCCCGGCGCTTCCGATGCCCGCCGCGACCGCCGTACCGCGTCCCAGGTCCTGCCAGGGCCGCGTACGGTCGAAGCCGATGGCACGCAGCCCGGCGCCCTCCCTGACCAGCAGGTGGGCGACGAGCGCGACGGGCACCAGGGCCGTGGCGATACCGAAGAGCTGCCAGGCCAGATCCAGCCAGGGGCGTCCCGGCGCGTACGAGCCGTTGAGCGTCGCCGCCTGCTCCTTCAAGCCCCCCGGCTTCGTCAGTGATCCGACAAAGCTGATCAGGGCGGACACCCCGCTGGCGCCCAGTGAGAGAGCCAGCACCAGCACCGTCTCGGTCTGCGCGTTCCGCCGTGGCAGCGCCGCTCGCGGAATAGAACTGGCCATGTGCCCCGCCTCCACCTGTACACCTGCCTCGAGTTGTGCGTTCATGCCCCCTGCCCCTCCCCGTCCCGCCAGGGTCTCGAATGCGCGTACGAGAGTGACGCGCGACGGTCGGGGGACGGCCATCGTCGGCGCTGGTGTGGTCCTCCTCTTCCCTTTTTCATCCTCGAGGAGGGGCACCACCGACATGGGACGTCACAGCTTGCCCGACGACTCCGCGGTCGGCGGACGCGGGGAGGCCCCGCCGCGTCGCCGACGGCCCACCGTCGCGATCGCGACGGTGCCCGTCCTGGACGCGGGCACGGCGGTCGTGGTGCGGGCGGGGCCGCGGGCTGCTGTCGTCGGACTCCTGCAGGGGATTGCGCCGTACGTCTCTCCCTGATGGCGTCACCGGACATCGCCCCGCCGTGCGCGCCGTGGCCGATCGGGCGCGTGAGGACGGTGTGACGTCCGACGGCCGCTGCCTGCACGTGCGCGGTGGCCCGCGAGTCGTACGCGGTCGCCAGCCGCCTCGCCTCCGGTTCCGGCGCTGCGGACCACCAGATCCGGCTGCCCGCCTCCGGTCTCTGACTGGGCCGGGCCAGGGGTTCGGGCGACGGCGTCCCGGTCACACCGGCTCTCACGCACTGGTCTGATCGCCGCACCGAAACGACTCGCCGACCCCGAGCGCCCGGTGCCGCTCCTCGCCCTCGCGGTCGGCCCCGAGGCCGACCACGAGGAACTCGAACAGGTGGCGGAGGTGACCGGCGGCGGTGGCCACCAGGGCAGCGACCCGTCCGGCGTCGGGGCGGTGGTCCCCCAGGACCGTCATGATGGCCGGGCAGAGCAACGACGCCGCCCAGGAGTAGGGCCCGCGCCCGCACGGTGATCGCGGACACCGGTGCCCGGAAGGGGCCCGGTCACGTCGTGGGAACGCCTGTGGGCCAGCTGTGCACGGGCTCGCCGCCGCGCATCAGTTCGGCGTACCTGCGGGTGGTAGCGGCCAGAGCCGCATGCCGTCCGAACCCCGCCTCCCGAGCCCGGTGGTACGTGTCCGTCTGCCAGGACGCCCCGTTCACCCGTCGTCTGCAGCGCCCCTCGATGACGCCGAGATAGTGGTTCCGGTCGGCGGGCGCGATGTTCCAGGCGTCGAGGCCCGCGGCGGCCAGCGGCAGCAGTTCGTCCCGGACGAGCTTGACGGCCGGAATCCGGGTCAGCCCGCCCGGCCTGCCGGGACGGGGCCAGATCAGCTCGGCGTCGATGCCGTGGCGGCAAGCGGTGTCGAAGTTCTCCTCCGCCGCCGCGAACGGCATCCGGGTCCATATCGGGCGGGATTCCTCGGCCAGGGCCCGTACGAGCCCGTAGTACAGCGCGGCGTTGGCGATCACGTCGGTGACCGTGGGGCCCGCGGGCAGGACCCGGTTCTCCACCCGCAGATGGGGCACACCGTCGGCCACCCCGTACACGGGCCGGTTCCAGCGGTAGACCGTGCCGTTGTGCAGCACGAGCTCCTGGAGCTCCGGCACCCCGCCCGCGTCGAGCACCGCCAGCGGGTCCTCCTCGTCGCAGATCGGCAGCAGCGGGGGGTAGTAGCGCAGGTTCTCCCGGAAGAGTTCGTACGCCGACCCCACCCACCGTTCGCCGAACCAGGTCCGGGGCCGCACCCCCTGGTTCCGGAGTTCGGGCGACCTGGTGTCCGTGGCCTGCTGGAAGAGCGGCGGCCGGGACTCGCGCCACAACTCCTTGCCGAACAGGAAGGGGGAGTTGGCGCCGACGGCGATCTGCACACCGGCGACGACCTGGGCCGCGTTCCACACGGCGGCGAAGCGCGCCGGCGTCACCTGCAGATGCAACTGGACCGAGGTGCAGGCCGCCTCCGGGGTGATCGAGGACGATGTGGAGACCAGATGCTCCACGCCCTGGATATCGAGGGAGAAATCCTCTCCGCGCGCGGCCACGATTTGATCGTTGAGGAGTGTGTAGCGATCCGCTTCCGAGAGGTTCGCCGCCACGAGATCCGCACGCCCGAGCGTGGGCAGAATTCCGATCATCATGATCCCGGCATCGACCTCGCCCGCCTTCCGGTGAGCATATCCGAGACCAGTCCTGAGCTCCTCGGCCAGCTGATCGAAAACGCGGCCCGCCAAGGGATGCGGGACTATGTTCACTTCCAAATTGAACAGCCCGAGTTCGGTCTGGAAATCCTGGCTCGCGATGCGCTGGAGCACCTCTCCATTCATCATCCTCGGCATGCCGTCGGCGCCGGCCAGGTTCAGCTCGATCTCCATACCCATGAGATTGCGGGGGCGGTCGAACCTCCGCTCCGCCAGAAGTCTCTCCAAGCCCTCCAGGCACTGGTGGAGCTTCCTCCGGTACCTCTGCCGATCGGACAGGTCAAAGGTGCCCGCCACGACCTTCTCCCCCATCGAAGTGTCCCTCCCTCAATTGGGCAGCCCGCGGCCCAGGCCACTCACGTCACGGTCGATAATGCCCAGGCCAGTGATCCATAACGCCCTCGCGAGCACCGCCACCCAGTAACCTGAAACCTATGGCCGGAGGCACATTCCCTCGGCATGACGCTGCGTGCGGTTTGCGTTCTGAAATCACGTTGACAGAACGGTGCGTTTCAGCCGTCCGCACTCTAAGAAAAACTGCTGGCTGCGACTGTGCCGTTGACGGCAAATCAACAGAAATACCGCATAATAAAGTCTTGATGCCGCCTTGTCTGCAATACCCGGGACCGCTAGGGGAAACGCTGTGTGAACACCTGTCGTATAAACTTTGCTGACGAGGCAGAGAGTTGACGCACCGGTCCGGTCACCGGCCCCTCTGGCCCCGTACGCCGACAGCGACGTCTGCACCCGCCCACGCATCAACGTGTCTCCGAAGTGAGAGGCGACCCACCATGCCGCTGCATGTACCCCCGGCCCCCGCGCCCGCTCTGCGCAGCGTTCTTGCGGCACTCGGTTCACCCACCGCAGTCCGTGAGGCCCGCACGCCCGCTCTCCGGTCCGCCCAGGGACCGCTGAGCCCCGAACTCCCGCTGCCCGTCCATGTGCTGGACCGGATCGGACCGGGCGGGCGCGCCCCCGCCACCCGGCTCGCCGGATGGCGGTTCCTGATCCGGGACGCGGAACGGGCCGTCGCCGCGGCGGACACCGTGCTCACGCCGGACGGCTGGGCCTTCTCCCACTTCTTCGAGGGCCCGTACATCCCCGCGACCGAACTCGCCCTGCGCCAGGCCGAGACAGTGACACCCCCCTACCAGCCGCGGCTGCTGTCCGTCCCGGCGCTCTACATGCTGGCGCTGTGGCTGCACGCCGACGCCGAGGCCGACGCCTCCGGCGGCTCGCTCGCCCCCGCGGACCTCCTGGTGCCGCTGGCACCCGCACCGCCGGGCATCGCGGCACACCGCGCCCACCGGGTCGCCGACCTCCTGCGACTGATGACCAGGCGGATCACCCCGGGTCCCGGCCCGCTGCTCGGATCGCCCGCCTGACGACGAACCCGCCGTCACCACGAAGCCCTTGTGCCCCGTCGCCACGTCCCCCGCGACGGGGCACAAGGGCTTCGTCGGCACAGACTCCGAGCCCCCGGGACCTCGCACGGACGGCAGGTCGCGCACGCGGAGGAATGCGGGAAGCACCGGCCCTCGGATGCGCGGGCGCGTCGGGTGGGGGCACACTCCCGCCCGTCCGGACCGGACCGGCAAGATTTGCCCGGAAGGAGCGTCGTCCGGTGCGCCCGATCGCAAGGCGGCCGGAAGCCCTCGGATGGCGTCTCCCCTGCTCGAACGGCGCCGAGAGCTCGGGGAAGGGCTACGTGGGCTCGTGGCCGACGCCGCGAGCAATGGGGGCTCCCCTGGTCGGAGGAAGCTGAGAGCTCGGGGAAGTGCCGGACGGCGCGACCGGGCAAACCTTGCCGCGAGGGGCACTAGCCCGGTCCGACCACCCCGAACCACCCGAAAGGACAGTGCAATTGCGCTGAACCGTCCGGCCGGGTGACGCGTCATCGGAGGAGACGGACGTACTGCCGCGAAATCCCTGCGGAATGGCGCCCGTGGGGCAACACTGGGACCAGACCTGTCGATACGGGGGAGCGGCCATGAACACCTCGACGAGCCGCGGGACATTCACCACGACGCAACGAAAGAACCCACCCATGTGCCAGCATCAGCCACCCTGCCCCACCGCCGACTCACCCGACCGGGAAGCCGCCCGCCTCGTGGCGCACCACCCGGAACAGGGATGGAGCCTGCTGTGCAACGGTGTCCTGCTCTTCGAGGACACCGGTGAGCTGCTCCCGGACGGGCAGATCATCGCCCCCCATCGGCCGTCGGCGACCGACCGGGTGCTGCGGGCCGCCTGACCGCGGCCGATACGACGGGGGCCGGCCCGGAGATCTCTCCGCACCGGCCCCGACCCGCGTCCGCGTCATGCCCGGACGCACGTGTGTCAGTTGTCGTACTCGTCCAGTGGCGGGCAGGAGCAGACGAGGTTGCGGTCGCCGAAGGCGCCGTCGATCCTGCGCACCGGCGGCCAGTACTTGCCGGCGGCGGAGACACCGGCCGGGAAGACGGCCTGCTCACGGCTGTAGCCGTGCTCCCACTCCCCGCCCAGCATCGCGGCGGTGTGCGGTGCGTTGCGCAGCGGGTTGTCGTCCGCGCTCCACTCCCCCGAGGCCACCTTCTCGATCTCGCCGCGAATGGCGATCATCGTGTCGCAGAAGCGGTCGAGTTCCGCGAGGTTCTCGCTCTCGGTCGGCTCGATCATCAGCGTCCCGGCGACCGGGAACGACATGGTCGGCGCGTGGAAGCCGTAGTCGATCAGCCGCTTGGCGACGTCGTCGACGCTGACGCCGGTGGCCTTGGAGAGGGGCCGGAGGTCCACGATGCACTCGTGGGCGACCAGGCCCGCCGGGCCGCTGTAGAGGATCGGGAAGTGCGGTTCGAGCCGCTTGGCGATGTAGTTGGCGGCGAGCACGGCGACCTGTGTCGCGCGCTTGAGGCCCTCCCCGCCCATCAGGCGGACGTACGTCCAGGAGATGGGCAGGATGCCGGCCGAACCCCACGGAGCGGCCGAGATCGGTCCGACCCCGGTCGCGGGGCCCGCGGCGGGCTGCAGCGGGTGGTTGGGCAGGTACGGCGCGAGGTGTGCGCGCACACCGACCGGGCCCACGCCGGGGCCGCCGCCGCCGTGCGGGATGCAGAAGGTCTTGTGCAGGTTCAGGTGCGAGACGTCGCCGCCGAACCGGCCCGGCTTCGCGAGGCCGACCAGGGCGTTGAGGTTGGCGCCGTCCACGTAGACCTGACCACCGGCGTCGTGCACCTCTGCGCAGATGTCCGCGACGTGCTCCTCGAACACACCGTGCGTCGACGGGTAGGTGATCATGAGCACGGCGAGCTCGTCGCGGTGCTTCTCGATCTTGGCGCGCAGGTCCTCGACGTCGACCTCGCCGTCGTCGGCGGTCTTCACCACGACGACCTTCATGCCGGCCATCACCGCGCTGGCGGCGTTGGTGCCGTGCGCGGAGGACGGAATGAGACAGACGGTCCGCTGGTCGTCACCGTTGGCCCGGTGGTAGGCGCGCACGGCCAGCAGGCCCGCGAACTCTCCCTGCGAGCCGGCGTTCGGCTGGATCGACACCGTGTCGTAGCCGGTGACCTCGGCGAGGCGCTCCTCCAGCTCACGGATGAGGGTGAGGAAGCCCTGCGCCTGGTCGACCGGGGCGAAGGGGTGCAGCGCACCGAACTCGGGCCAGGTGATCGGCTCCATCTCGGTCGTCGCGTTCAGCTTCATGGTGCAGGAGCCGAGCGGGATCATGCCGCGGTCCAGGGCGTAGTCCCGGTCGGCGAGCCCGCGCAGGTAGCGCAGCATGGCTGTCTCGGAACGGTGCTGGTGGAAGACCGGGTGCGTGAGGAACTCGCCGGTTCGCAGCAGGTCCTCGGGCAGCGCGTCGGCGGCCTCGGCGTCCAGCGCGTCGATGTCGCCCTCGGCGCCGAAGGCGGCCCAGACGGCGGCGATCTGCGCACGCGTGGTGGTCTCGTCGCAGGCGACGGACACCAGGTCCGCGTCGACGAGCCGCAGGTTGACCCCGCGCTCGCGGGCACCGGCCACGACGTCGGCGGCCCTGCCCGGGACGCGCACGGTGAGGGTGTCGAAGTAGCTGTCGGTCACGACGTCGGCACCGGAGGCGCGCAGCCCTGCGGCGAGGACCGTCGCGTAGCGGTGGGTGCGCCGGGCGATCAGCCGCAGGCCGTCGGGGCCGTGGTAGACGGCGTACATCCCGGCCATCACGGCGAGCAGCACCTGTGCGGTGCAGATGTTGCTGGTGGCCTTCTCGCGGCGGATGTGCTGCTCGCGGGTCTGGAGGGCCAGCCGGTACGCCTTGTTGCCGTCCGCGTCGACGGAGACGCCGACGAGGCGTCCCGGCAGGCTGCGGGCGAACTTCTCGCGTACGGCCATGTAGCCGGCGTGCGGTCCCCCGAAGCCCATGGGGACGCCGAAGCGCTGCGTGGTGCCGACGGCGATGTCGGCGCCCAGCTCGCCCGGCGAGGTGAGCAGCGTGAGGGCCAGCAGGTCGGCGGCGACGGTGACGACCGCGCCGAGTCCGTGGGCCTGCTCGATGACGCGCCGGGGGTCGCGTACCGTGCCGGACGCGCCCGGGTACTGCAGGAGGACGCCGAAGACGCCCCGCTCGGCGACTTCGGCGGGGATGCCGTCGGTGAGGTCGGCGACGACGACCTCCACACCGGTCGGTTCGGCGCGGGTTTCGATGACGGCGATCGTCTGCGGCAGGGCGTCGGCGTCGACCAGGAAGACGCCGTCCTTGACCTTGCCGACCCGCCGCGAGAGCGCCATCGCCTCGGCGGCCGCGGTGCCCTCGTCGAGCAGGGATGCGCCGGAGGTGGGCAGCCCGGTGAGGTCGGCGACCATGGTCTGGAAGTTGAGCAGCGCCTCCAGCCGACCCTGCGAGATCTCCGGCTGGTACGGCGTGTAGGCCGTGTACCAGGCGGGGTTCTCCATGACGTTGCGGAGGATCACCGGCGGCGTGAAGGTGCCGTAGTAGCCGAGCCCGATCATCGGGGCCAGCACCTGGTTGCGGTCGGCCAGGGCGCGCAGCTCGGCAAGGACCTCGGCCTCGGTGCGAGCGTCCGGCAGGCCGAGCGCCTCGGCGCTCTTGATGACGTCGGGCACCGCGGCCGCGGTCAGCTCGTCCAGCGATCCGTAACCGACCTGGGCGAGCATCTTCGACTGTGCCTCGGCATCGGGACCGATGTGGCGCTGTTCGAACGGAATGCCCTGCTCCAGCTGGGAGAGCGGACTGCGACGGGGGGTCATGGTGGAGGCCTCCTGGTCTGTCACGACCTGCGAGGGGCACCGCGGCGCGGGTGCCCGAACGGCCTCCCCCTCTGTCATCGCGACCTGAGAGCTTCACCGGCGTGCCTGGGGCACACCGGCTTTCACCGTCGGTGAGGAAGGGAACCGAACCGGCACTCGGCCGCACGGGACCCGCCCTGCTTTCCAGAGTGACCTCGTCCGTGCGGTACGGGGGCCTGAGAGATTCCGGGGAGGATTTGCTCCTTCGGCGCCTCCGGATCGGTTCCGGAGGCTCTCCCGCACGGGGTCAGCGGCCGTCACCAGCCTACCAGCGGGGTTCGTGACGGAGTTCTCGAGTGGCCAACCCCTCGATTGTGCCTTTCCGTAGTGCTTGTGGAGTAGCCAGTGCTTGTGGAGTAGCCGCGACCAGTGGGAGGGATCGTGCAGACCGACATCGATCCGCGCAGCCTGATCGGCCGCAAGGCGTTCGACCGCAAGGGCACCAAGATCGGAACCGTGGACGAGGTGTACCTCGACGACGCGACCGGCGTGCCCGAGTGGGCGGCCGTACGCACCGGACTCTTCAGCCGGGACGCGTTCGTCCCGCTGGAACCCAGCGAATTCGTGGAGGACACACTCCGCGTCCCCTTCGACCGCGCACTGATCAAGGAAGCGCCCGACTTCGGTGTCGGCCGCCACCTCTCACCGGACCAGGAGCTTCAGCTCTACCGGCACTACGGCCTCGACTCCTCGGCCGGGGAGACCTCCGCGGACAGTGACTTCGGGAAGCTGGCGGGCCAGGAGGAGTAGTCCGCCGGATCGCGCACGAGTGGCATCGGCTCGGCCGGCCGCAGCTCCGGGTCGTCGGTCCGGAACGTCCGCACCCGCCCGGGCGCCGACCCCGGTTCCTCGAACCGGACCGTCACCCGGCCGAGCCCGCTGCCCTGCACCCAGCCATGGCCGTAGGTGTCGTGGTGGACGTCGTGGCCGGCGGGCCAGCCCCTGGCCGCGAGCCGTTCGGCGGTCTCCGGCGTCTCCTCGGGCGCACCGGCCACCGCACCGTCCGGCTCGTACCCCTCTTCCGCGTCCGTACCGGCCGTGTCCTCGGCGGCGGCCCGCTCACCGGCGGCTTGGGCGAACAGGTCCTCCTGGGTGTAGTCGGCGAGGCCCGTGACCCCCACCCCCAGGAGTCGCACGCCCCCGGTGGTGTCGACGGCCTCCAGGAGCCTCGCGGCGGCCTCCCGGACCACCGCGGGGTCGTCCGTGGGCCCGCGCAGCGTCTCGGACCTCGTGAGCGTGGAGAAGTCGTAGCGCCGCACCTTCAGCACCACCGTGCGCCCGGACCGTCCCGCTCCCCGCAGCCGCCGGACGCACCGGTCGGCCAGCCGCTCCACCTCCGTCCTGACCCGTACCCGATCGTGCAGGTCCGTGTCGAAGGTGTCCTCGACCGACACCGACTTCGCGTCGCGTTCGGCGACCACGGGCCGGTCGTCGTGCCCGAGGGCCATGCGGTACAACGACTCGCCATGCGCCTTGCCGAGCAGCCGTACGAGCTCCGCCTCGCCCGCCTCGGCCAGGTCGTCGACCGTCGTCATCCCGGCCCGGCGCAGATGGTCGGCCGTCGCGGGACCGACGCCGGGGAGGATCCGCACGGGCTTGGGCGCGAGCAGGGCCCGCTCCGTCCCCGGTTCGATGAGCCGCAGACCGTTCGGTTTCGCCTCCTCCGACGCGATCTTGGCCAGCATCTTGGACCCCGCGAGTCCGACCGAGCCGGTGAGCCCGGTGACGGCCTCGATGACCGCGCGCAGCTCCTTCCCGATCGCCAGCGCGCAGGCCGTGTCGTCGGCCACCCCGCCGGCTTCCAGGTCGACGAACGCCTCGTCCAGGCTGAGCGGTTCCACCAGCGGGGAGAGCCGTCTCAGGAGCTCCATCACCTGGTCACTGACCGCTCGGTACAGATGGAAGCGGGGCACCAGATAGGCCGCGTTGGGCGCCAGGCGCCGCGCCTGCGCCATGGGCATCGCCGAGTGCACCCCGAAGCGCCGGGCCTCGTACGACGCGGTCGCGACGACCCCGCGCGGCCCCAGGCCACCCACCACGACCGGTTTGCCACGCAGGCTGGGCTTCGCCGCCTGCTCCGCGGAGGCGTAGAAGGCATCCATGTCGAGATGCAGGATGGTGGGCGCGGCTCTCACATCTTCCGATGCTGCCCCATGGCACTGACAATCGCCGTGTCCCGGTCCCCCGGCGCGGTCATCCGGCGCGGTTGCGCCGCCGTGCCAGTTCGTCCGTGGGATTGTTCCCGATCAGCGTCTCGCCGGTGTCCACCCGCTCGCCGTGCAGCTGCGACAGGGCGGCGTCGACGTCGTGCCACACCACACCCACGGCGATCCCGAAGACGCCCTGGCCGCCCTGGAGCAGGTCGACGACCTCGTCGGGCGAGGAACACTCGTAGACCGTGGCCCCGTCACTCATCAACGTCATCCGCTCCAGGTCCTGGAACCCCCGGGCTCGGAGGTGCTGCACCGTCGTGCGGATGTTCTGCAGGGCTACGCCCGTGTCCAGGAAGCGCTTCACGATCTTCAGCAGGACGACGTCGCGGAAGCTGTAGAGCCGCTGCGTGCCCGAGCCGTAGGCAGGGCGCACGCTCGGCTCGACCAGGCCCGTGCGCGCCCAGTAGTCGAGCTGCCGGTAAGTGATCCCTGCGGCTGCGCAGGCCGTCGGTCCCCGATAGCCGATGTCGTCGGCCGATGTCACTCCGCCCCCTGCCACCGCAGCCGGTTTCACCGATTGCCCGATGGTGTGGCCGGTCGTACTCCCCTGCTGCGGATACGGCCCACCGACTGCCGTACCGTCGCCGCTGCTTCTCACGCCGACCTCCGTCCTTGACCTGCCACCTCGAAGGTAGGCAGTCACTCGGGGTGCGTCAACGATCGCCACACTCGGCACGCCGAGTGATAATCACCCTGAGGGTGGTTTCCGTACCGTGCGAGCGGGAAGGGCTTGTCGGATGCGCTGTCGGCAGCCCCGCGGACGGTTACGGACTGACGGCTACTGGCTGCTGGTGCCGAAGTCCTCCGGTGAGATCTGGTCGAGGAACTCGCGGAACTTCTCCACCTCGTCCTCCTGCTCGTCCGGAATGGCGATGCCCGCGTCGTCCAGCACGCCGTCGCTGCCGTAGATCGGCGTTCCGGTCCGCAGTGCGAGGGCTATGGCGTCGGAGGGGCGTGCGCTCACCTCGACCCCGCTGGCGAAGACCAGCTCCGCGTAGAAGACCCCCTCCCGCAGATCCGTGATGCGGACCTCCTTCAGCTCCTGTCCGACTGCCTGGAGCACATCCTTGAAGAGGTCGTGTGTCAGGGGCCTGGCCGGAGCCATGCCTTGCTGGGCGAACGCAATCGCGGTCGCCTCACCAGGACCGATCCAGATGGGGAGGAACCGGTCGCCTCCCACTTCACGCAGGAGCACGATCGGTTGATTGGAGGGCATCTCCACCCGGACACCCACAACGTCGAGCTCGTTCACACAGCAACCCTAGGACGTGCTCGGCAGGTTTGGGTAGTCGGGGCGACGACGTGGTCAGTGGAGGCGGACCCGCAGGGCGGTCTGCACCAGGGCGGAATGGAGTCGTACGGACAGTTCCGCGAGCTCTCTCGCCGTGGCCTCCGCATGGGCTCTGGTCTGCGGATTCCGGTGACGGCGCAGGGGTGCGACGACCTGCTCGACGAGCCCGGCCTCACGGTCGGCCGCCGCCCGCATGGCACGCAGGTGACGCGGTTCCAGACCGAACCGTCCCAGCTCCGCCACAAGCTTGGCGACGGTCACCATCTCGGCGTCGTAGCCACCCTCGGGGGTGGGCGTGACCAGACCGTACGACTCCCACTCGTCCAGGTCGCTCTCGGTGACCTCGGCGGCCGCGAGCAGCTCCGCACGGCCGATCCTGGCGGCCGTCGCCCGCCAGGGCTGCGCGTCCGGCTCTCCGTCGCCCGGATCCTTCAGGCTGCCGGAAGGCAGCGCGGGCTGCCCGCCGCGGGCGAGCGCGTCCAGATGCTCGCGGATGACCTTCAGCGGGAGGTAGTGGTCCCGCTGCATGCGGAGCACCTGCGCCAGTCGCTCCACATCGGCCGCGCGGAACTTGCGGTACCCGGAGGGAGTCCGCTGCGGTTCGACCAGTCCCTCGGCCTCCAGGAAGCGGATCTTGGAGATCGTGACCTCGGGAAACTCGTCCCGCAGCTGCAGGAGCACCGCGCCGATGCTCATCGGGCGGTCTTCGGCCGTGGCGGTGCCGTGACCGGCACCGCCCGTCGGTGTTCTCAGCATGGACCTTCCCTGACGGGTCAGACGCCCCGCTGGCTCGCGTAGAAGACCAGCCGGTACTTGCCGATCTGCACTTCGTCACCGTTCGACAGGGCGACGGAGTCGATGCGCTCACGGTTGACGTAGGTGCCGTTGAGGCTGCCCACGTCACCGACCGTAAAGCTGCCGTCGGGGCTCCGGCGGAACTCCACGTGCCGACGCGACACGGTCACGTCGTCGAGGAAGATGTCGCTCTGCGGGTGGCGGCCGGCCGTGGTCAGCTCACCGTCCAGCAGGAAGCGGCTCCCCGAATTCGGACCGCGCCGCACCACCAGGAGCGCCGAGCCGAGCGGGAGGGCGTCGACGGCGGCCTGTGCCTCGGGCGAGAGGGAGGGCAGGGCAGTCTGCCCGGTGGTCTCCGAGTCGTACGCCTCCAGACCTGAGATGGAGATGGTCGATGTCGTCTCCGAGGCACGCTCGGGGATTCCGCCCCTCAGCGGCGCACCGCAGTGGGAGCAGAAACGACTGTCCTCGGCATTGCGATGACCGCACCTCGTGCAGACCGGCATGGCCGAACCCTCCTGCCCCTGACCGGACCCTCCACCTGTACCCGAGGTCGACGGTTCTGCGAAACCTATGCGGCCGGCACCGGAGGGGTCAACGGACGACGCGCCGGAGGCGCCACTGCCCGGGCCGGACGTTTCATCGCGGAAGAGCGGGCGCTGCGAGCCCGCCTCATCCGCCTGACCGTGGCGCGGTGCGCGATGACGGGCAGCCTCGTCGCGAGCGCTCTTGCCGAACAACTTCCCAAACAACTTCACGGGCGATTCCCCTTGACCGAAATAGACCCGCCCGTGGGGCAGGACGAACCCTGAACGAACACACCTGCCGACCCGGACAACTTCACAACGTCCGTGTCCACTCGACAGTTTCCATCACGCACCACCCTTACGATGCGGCGACCCCCCGCAACCTCCCGCCCGTGTTCCTCAACCCTTCCGTACCGCGGCCTCACGGGGATGACGACCGAGCGTAGTCAGGCCGCTGCGCCGGTCGCAAGACGTCCACGACGATGTCGTCGACCCGTTCCACATGCACCGTGGCCTGCTCCTTCTCCAGTGTCTGCACCACACCGCCGGGGATGTTGAGCGCGGGCTCCAGGTCCTGAGGCTTCCCGATCACCTTGAACACATACGGTGCGGTGATCTTACGGCCGTCGACCCTGACGTTGCCGCCCTCACCGGAGAAGTAGGTGTTGGCCACCACTCTGACCCCGTTGACCTCGATCGCCTCGGCGCCCGCCGCACGCAGTTCCTGGAGCGCGTCCAGCAGCATGTCCGCCTTCACCCCGTCGCCGGGGTCGTTGACGGTGAGCGTGATCCCGGGCCCGTGCGCCGCCACGGTGCCCGCGAGGACGCCGAGTTGCCGTTCCTTCTCGACCGTCTGTCTGCGCGCCTCCTCGGCCTGGTCGGAGCTGTTCTCCAGCTCCGTGCGCTGGGCCACGAGACGCTGCTTCTCATCCTCCAGACGCTGCGTACGGTCGTCCAGCTCGTCGAGGATGCGTACGAGGTCCTCCTGACGGGCACCACGCAGCGCGCTGTTGTCGCTCGTGGAGCGCACCTGGATGGCCAGCCCGAGGCCGAGGACGAACAGCAGGAGCGCGACGACGAGTTGGGCGCGCGTCACCCGCGGCGGCCACAGTCCGGCGATGAGCCGCTGGCGCCCCGTGAGCTCCGTGGGGGTGTCGTCCGGCCGCTCGACGGCCGGTTCGCCGTTTTCGGGAAGTTCTGCGTCGCTCATCGTCACGCCCGGAAGACGTGCCGACGGATGGCCGCGGCGTTCGAGAAGATCCGGATCCCCAGCACGACCACCACGCCGGTGGAGAGCTGGGCACCGACGCCCAGCTTGTCGCCCAGGAACACGATCAGCGCGGCCACCACGACGTTCGACAGGAACGACACGACGAACACCTTGTCGACGAAGATGCCGTCCAGCATGGCCCGCAGCCCCCCGAAAACGGCGTCGAGAGCGGCGACGACGGCGATCGGAAGGTAGGGCTCGACCACCGCCGGCACTTCGGGCCGGACCAACAGTCCGACCACGACTCCCAAGACGAGGCCCAGTACGGCGATCACGATCTGCCCTTCTCTGTGTCTGCCGCACCACTGCCGGTATCTGCGGCCCGGTAAGGCTGTGCTGTTCGTACGATCAGGCTCGGGGCGACCGGGAGGGTGACCTTCTCCTGGACGGACATGCTGGTCCGGATGTCGAAGGTGTCCTTGAGCGCCTGCAGATACTGGCCGTCGTCGCTGTCCCGGAACGCGGCACCGAGCGGCTTCCCGTCCCCCACCGCCAGAACCGTGTACGGCGGCACGAGCGGTCTGTTGTCGACCAGTATGGCGTCACCGGCGGCGCGGATCGCCGACAGGGCCGTCAGGCGCTGTCCGTTGATCGCGATCGCCTCGGCCCCGGACTGCCAGAGGCCGTTGACGACCCGTTGGAGGTCCCGGTCGCGGACGCGCCCGGTGTCGGAGAAGCTGCTGCTCGCCCGGGGGCCGCCGCCTCCCGCGTCGGTGTCCGTCGCGTCGTCGACCACGAGCTTCACTCCGGGCCCCTGCACGGATGTGGCCCCGGCGAGCAGTGCCACCAACTCGCCCTGGTCCCCGCCGTGCTTCTCCAGCGCCTTGCGCTGGCGCCTGCCCACGTCGTCCCGGAGCTTGTCGACCTGGGACTCCAGGGTGTCGGCAGCCGCCGTCTCGCCGTCGATGCGGTCGATGAGCTCCTCGCGCTCCTTGGCGAGGACCGGCGCCGAGACGCGCGCCTGCGCGGCACCGAGCGTGACGACGAGGGCGGCGAGCACCAGGCAGGCGGCGAGGCCGAGCTTCGACCTGAGCCTGCGGGGCATGCCCGCGGTGCCGTCGGCCCTGCGACGCGCCGATGCCTCGGCGTATCCGTCGTCCAGGCTGTGGTCCATCACGTTGGTCAGCAGCGACATGGATGCGTCGGGACGCGCGGGGGTACTCCGATCGGGGGTCTGCTGCGGCATGCCGCACATCGTCGCACGGCTCCGCCGCTACCGCCGAATGGGCCCACCGGTGTACCCGGGTAGGCCCTGGGCACACCGGTGGGCCCCTCAGTGACCTGCGCTCTCCACGACCGCCGCCCACTCGTCCAGCAGGGCACGCGCGGACGCGTCGTCGGGCCCCTCGGCCCACAGGTGGGTGACGGCCTCGGCCGGGTCGGGCAGCACCATCACCCAGCGCCCGTCGGCCTCGACGACCCGCACGCCGTCCGTCGTGTCGACGCTGCGGTCTCCGGCGGCCTCGACGACCCGCCGCATGACCATGCCCTTGACCGCCCAGGGCGTGGCCAGATCGCGGCGCAGGACGTGGGCACGCGGGATGCGGGCGTCGATCTGGCTGAGGGTGAGCTGGGTCCTGGCGACGAGCCCGAGCAGTCTCACAAAGGCCGCGGAACCGTCGAAGACACTGCTGAACTCGGGAACGATGAAGCCGCCGCAGCCGTCTCCCCCGAAGATGGAGCCCTCCTCACGTCCCACGCGCGTCAGGTCGTCGGGCGATGTCGTCGTCCATTCGACCTGTGTCCCGTGGTACGCGGCGACCTGTTCGGCGACCCGTGTGGTGGTCACCGGCAGCGCCACCCGTCCGCTGCGCCTCTCGGCCGCCACGAGGTCGAGCATCACCAGGAGCGCCCGGTCGTCCTCGACGATCCTGCCCTTCTCGTCGACGAGGGAGAGCCGTTCGCCGACGGGGTCGAACCGCACACCGAACGCGGCCCCGGCCGAGGAGACGATCTCTCCCAGACGCACCAGCCCGGCGCGTCTGGTCTCGGCGGACTCGGTGGGCCGGGATTCGTCGAGGCCCGGGTTGATGGTCAGCGCGTCCACACCGAGCCTCCCCAGCAGGCTGGGCAGAACGAGCCCGGCACTGCCGTTGGAAGCGTCGACGACGACCTTCAGCCCGGCGTCCGCGATCCCCGTGGTGTCCACGTTCCGCAACAGGGATCCGGTGTACGAGTCGAAAACGCTGGACGGGAAGTGCAGGTCCCCGATCTCTCCGGGAAAAGCGCGGCGGTATTCCTGACGGGCGTAGACCCGGTCCAGCTTCCGTTGCCGCGCCTGGGACAAGTCAGCGCCCCGCTCGTCGAAGAACATGATGTCGACCGAGTCGGGCACGCCGGGGGACGTACGGATCATGATTCCACCGGCACTCCCCCGAGCGGTCTGCTGACGGGCGACGGGCATGGGTACGTTCTCCAGGTCCCGTACATCGATGGCACTGGCCTGGAGGGCCGAAATCACCGCTCGCTTCAGCGCCCGGGCGCCGCGGGAGTGATCGCGCGCCGTGGTGACCGTCGAGCCCTTTTTGAGAGTGGTGGCGTAGGCCCCGGCGAGCCGGACCGCCAGCTCCGGCGTGATTTCGACGTTCAGGATCCCCGAAACGCCTCGGGCTCCGAAGAGATGGGCCTGACCGCGCGACTCCCAGATCACCGACGTGTTGACAAAGGCCCCGGCCTCGATGGTCTTGAAGGGGTAGACCCGGACATTGCCCTGAATGATCGATTCCTCACCGATCAGGCACTCGTCCCCGATGACGGCCCCGTCTTCGATCCGGGCGGCCCGCATGACGTCGGTGTTCTTCCCGATCACGCATCCGCGCAGATTGCTGTGCTGGCCGATGTAGACGTTGTCGTGGACCACGGCCTTGTGCAGGAAGGCCCCGCTCTTGACGACGACGTTGGACCCGATGACCGTGTGCTCCCGAATCTCCGCTCCGGCTTCGATCTTCGCGTAGTCCCCGATGTAGAGAGGGCCCCGGAGCACCGCGTCGGGGTGCACCTCGGCACCTTCGGCCACCCAGACGCCGGGGGAGATCTCGAATCCGTCGATCTCGACGTCCACCTTGCGTTCCAGGACGTCGGCCTGGGCCTTCACATAGCTCTCATGGGTGCCGACGTCCTCCCAGTAGCCCTCGGCGACATAGCCGTAGATGGGCTTGCCCTCCTTCATGAGCTGAGGGAAGACGTCACCGGACCAGTCGACGGAGACATCGGCCTCGACATAGTCGAAGACCTCGGGCTCCATGACATAAATGCCGGTGTTGACGGTGTCCGAAAAGACCTGACCCCAGGTGGGCTTTTCCAGGAAGCGCTCGACCTGGCCGGCCTCGTCCACGATCGTGATCCCGAATTCCAGAGGGTTCGGGACCCTGGTCAGGCATACCGTCACCAGGCCGCCCTTTTCCTTGTGGAAGGCGATGAGATCGGTGAGATCGAAGTCGGTGAGCGCGTCACCGGATATGACGAGGAAGGTATCGTCCTTCAACGCTTCCTCGGCGTTCTTCACGCTTCCGGCAGTGCCGAGCGGTTTTTCCTCGTTGGCGTAACTGAGCTCCATCCCGAGCTCTTCGCCGTCACCGAAGTAGTTCTTGACCAGTGAGGCGAGGAATTGGACCGTGACGACGGTTTCATTGAGCCCGTGGCGCTTCAGCAGCCGCAGCACATGCTCCATGATCGGCCGATTGGCGACCGGGAGGAGCGGCTTGGGCATGCTCGAGGTCATGGGGCGAAGGCGCGTGCCTTCGCCCCCAGCCATCACGACGGCCTTCATGTCGGAATCGTCCTCCTTGAAGAGACGACGGTCTGGCCGACTTCGCCCGTCGGGGCACTGTTCGGGTCATCAGCGGGGGGCCGGCCACATTGCGCGGCGCCGCTTCAACGAGCTCAATCGGCTGTTGCGTCCGCCTTGACGAGTCGGCGGACCTGAACGACGTAGAGGATGCCTGCCCACCAGTAGAGCGTTGTACCCCAACCTGCGAACGCCCATCCGAAAACCGCGGCCAGCGATGCAAGCCAACCACTTCCGTCGCTGAGCAGCAACAAGGGGAACGCGTACATCAGGTTGAACGTGGCGGCCTTGCCGAGGAAGTTCACCTGGGGCGGCGGGTAGCCGTGGCGGCGGAGGATCCCCACCATCACGAGGAGCATCAGCTCACGGGCCAGCAGCACCGCGGTGAGCCAGAGCGGCAAGATCTCCCGCCAGGTCAGGCCGACGAGTGTCGACAGAATGTACAGGCGGTCCGCAGCGGGGTCCAGAATTCGGCCGAGGCTGCTGATCTGGTTCCAGCGCCGGGCGAGCTTCCCGTCGAGGTAGTCGCTGATCCCACTCAGCATCAGGACGAGGAGAGCCCAGCCGTCACTCTGAGGGCCGCCGAACACGGGGCGGAGGATCAGCCACAGGAAGAGCGGAACTCCGACCAGGCGTGCCATGCTGAGGATGTTGGGGATGGTGAGTACTCGGTCCGTCTGAACCCGAGTCTCCTGGACCTCCACCCGGGGGCCTCCTGTGAAGAACGTACGAATGATGCCCCACGACCTTACCCGCAGCAGTCTCAGGCAGGTGCACAGGGGTGACGCAGACATCTCCTGTGAACAGGTATGCCCCGCAACGCGAGAAAGCCCCGCACCACAAGGGTGCGGGGCTTCCCCACAAAAACTGTTCGGCGGCGACCTACTCTCCCACAGGGTCCCCCCTGCAGTAC
>NZ_JBIDBS010000019.1:0-167360 GCF_043204165.1 Streptomyces sp. NPDC047982
CGACTGGCTGCACACCTACAATCACCACCGCGGACACACCGCGCTGAAAGGCAAACCACCCGCCAGCCGCGTCCCCAACCTCACAGGGCAGTACACCTAGGGCGTGTGTCGAAAGTAGCGTCGTCGGCCCGAAGGGCGGGGCCCGCGGCGCCTGGTGCGGTGCATCGCAAGGCGGAGGGCCGTCCTCGTACTGGGCGTACGTTGCTCGCCGCCGGGTGCGTCAGCCGCGCAGCGCGGCCAGCTGGTCCAGGAACCACTGCTGCGGCGGCAGCGCGACCGCCGCCGCGGCCAGCCGTCGCGTGCGCTCGGCGCGTTCACCGTCCGCCATCGTCAGCGCCTCGTGCAGGGCGCGCGCCGTGGCGGACACGTCGTACGGGTTCACGACGACTGCGTCGCCGCCCAGCTCCTCGTACGCCCCCGCCTCCCGCGACAGCACCAGCGCGCAGCCGTGGTCGGAGACGACCGGGACCTCCTTGGCGACCAGGTTCATGCCGTCGCGGATCGGGTTGACGAGCGCGACGTCGGCCAGCCGGTACGCGGCGAGCGAGCGTGCGAAGTCGTCCTTGACGTGGAGCACGACCGGCGTCCAGCCCGGCGTGCCGTACGCCTCGTTGATCGCGTCGGCGACCTGCCGGACCTCGGCGGTGTAGTCGCGGTAGACGGCCAGGTCCTGCCGCGACGGGTAGGCGAAGGCGACGTGGACGACGCGCTCGCGCCATTCGGGCCGTTCCTCGAGGAGCGCGCGATAGGCGAGCAGGCCGCGCACGATGTTCTTGGACAGTTCCGTCCGGTCCACCCGCACGATCGTCCTCCGTCCGGGGCCGATCTGCTCGCGCAGCGCGGCCATCCGCTCGTCCACGTCCGCCTCGTGCGCGCGGCGGCGCAGGAAGTCGGCGTCCGCACCGAGCCCGTGCACCCCGATCCCGGTCCGCCCCGTACCGCCGAGGAACTTCGTGCAGCAGGCGGTGAACGCGTCGGCCCAGCGCCGGGTGAGGAAGCACGCCCGGTCGGCGCCCAGGATGCCGCGCAGGAGTTGTTCCGCGATGTCATCGGGAAGCAGCCGGAAGTAGTCGACGGGAGCCCACGGGGTGTGCGAGAAGTGGCCGATCCGCAGGTCGGGGCGGAGTTCGCGGAGCATTCCGGGCACCAGCGCCAGGTGGTAGTCCTGCACCAGAACCGCCGCGCCGCGGCCCGCCTCCTCGGCGAGGGCCTCGGCGAAGGCCCGGTTGTACGTCTCGAACGCCGCCCACTGCCGCCGGAACTCCGCGTCGAAGACCGGTTCCAGAGGGGTCTGGTACAGCATGTGGTGGACGAACCAGAGCACCGAGTTCGCGACGCCGTTGTACGCGTCCGTGTGGACGACCGGGTCGATGTCGAGCATCCGCACGCCCGGCTCACCGACTCCGCGCCGGACCGCCTCACGGTCCCCGTCGCCGAGCGCCGCGCACACCCACAGCTTGTCCTCGACGGCGCTCAGCCCGGAGACGAGCCCGCCTCCGCCGCGCTTCGCGTCGAGCGTTCCGTCCGTCCCCAGGGTGTACGACACCGGGCCGCGGTTCGACGCGACGAGAACACCGGCTTCGGCGCCACCGACTCCGGCGGTACCGGTTCCGGTGGACCGGGCTTCGGCGGGGTGGGCTTCGTGCTCGGAGACCATGTTGCGGAATCTAGCCCGATCACGAACCACTCAAACGTGCGAAGCCGGCCGACGTTCGGAGGCATTCAGGTGGCATCCGGGTGGTGTCGTGTCCGGGGGCTGCCTGTGCTTTCCCGTGGCTCCTCGTGGTTCACCCGTGGTGCCGTACGGGGCGGGCCCGTCAAGCGGGGCGGGCCCGTCACGCGGTGCCGGGACCGCCGTACGGGGCGGGACCGTCAAGCGGCGCGGCGCGAGACATACTCCTCGATCTCGCGCATCGGCGGACGCTCCTCGGTGTCCACCGCATGGGTGCGCGGTACGAAACCGTTCTTTCCGCGCTCGAACTGGGTCAGCGAGGGGCGCACCAAATGCCCGCGGGACAAGCGGAGTTGGGCGGTCCGGTAGATCGCAGCCGCCATCCGGCCGAGCGCCTGGCCGTCCTGGTGGCGGTGTCGGCGCACGCCCACGTCGACCTGCGCGAGCGCGTCCAGTCCCACCGTGTGCAGTGCGTCGACGAGCAGGCCCAGCTCCACCCCGTACCCGACGGGGAAGGGCAGCTGTTCCAGCAGGGAGCGGCGTGCCGCGTACTCGCCGCCCAGCGGCTGGACGAAACCGGCCAGTCGCGGCCAGTGCAGATTGAGCAGCGGCCGGGCCACCAGTTCCGTGACCCGTCCCCCCTGGCCCGACGCGCCGCCGAGGGCGGGCCCGGTGGGGCCGTCGCCGAACGGCCGGTCGTACATCGCCTTGACGAAGCACACCTCCGGGTCGGTCAGCAGCGGGCCGACGATGCCGGAGACGAAGTCCGCCGAGAATTCCCTCAGATCGGCGTCGACGAAGCAGACGATGTCACCGCGCGTCACCAGGAGCGAGCGCCACAGCACCTCGCCCTTGCCGGGCACGGCGGGTATCCGGGGGAGTATGTCGTCCCGGTGCACCACCCGGGCACCGGCTTCCCCGGCCACCTTCGCGGTGGCGTCCGTGGAGCCGGAGTCGATCACCACGAGTTCGTCGACCAGCCGGCTCTTCTCCATGAGCTCGCGCCGGATCGTCGTGACGATCCCGCCGACCGTCGCCTCCTCGTTCAGCGCCGGCAGGACGACGCTCACGCTCCCGCGCCGCGGGTCCTTCGCCTTGGCGGCCAGGAGGCTGTCCAGCGGACGGTCGGCGGCCGACCAGGAACGCCTGGTCAGCCAGCGTTCGACCTCTTCCAGCACGGTCGATACTCCCTGTATGTGATCCATCTCGCGGTTCGGACGACCATCTCAACCGTCCGGTGCTTCGGTTACAGTCTTGAACAACGCGGACGACCGTCGCATGCCGGGGTCGGTCCGCCGACAAATGCCTGGAGCACCGCTCCAGTGCCACAGCGCTCATCCAGAGGGACTGAGGGAACGGCCCGTTGACGTCCCGGCAACCCTCCTGCCGACCGCGAGGTCACGGTGGGGAAGGTGCCAATTCCGGCTTGCGACGAAACGCGTCGCAAGGAAGATGAGGAGAAAGGGCCTCCGCCATCATGGCTGTGCAGACCGCTGCGACCGCTCCAGCGAACACCACCTCTTCCGCCGCCGATTCCTCCGACGCCGATTCTTCCGTCGGCACCGTGCCCGCCGACCTCGATCTCGGTCCCGCGGCGGCGCTCTCCTGCCGCGAGTGCGGCGAGCGTTTCGCGCTCGGACCGCTCTTCGCCTGCGCGTCCTGTTTCGGGCCGCTCGAAGTGGCGTACGACCTGCCGGCCGGCTCCCCGGAGGAGCTGAGGAAGCGTATCGAGGCCGGACCGAACAGCATCTGGCGTTACGCGCCGCTGCTGCCGGTCCCCGCCGATGTCGCGGACAAGCCCAATCTCAACCCCGGCTTCACCAAGCTGGTCAAGGCCGACAACCTCGCCCGCGAGCTGGGCGTCACCGGCGGCCTGTACGTCAAGGACGACTCCGGCAACCCGACCCACTCCTTCAAGGACCGGGTCGTCGCCATCGCCGTCGAAGCCGCCCGAGCCTTTGGATTCACCACCCTCTCCTGCTCCTCCACCGGCAACCTCGCCGGCGCCGTGGGCGCCGCCGCCGCCCGCGCGGGCTTGCGCTCCTGCGTGTTCATCCCGCACGACCTGGAGCAGGGAAAGGTCGTCATGGCCGCGGTGTACGGGGGTGAGCTGGTCGGCATCGAGGGCACCTACGACGACGTCAACCGCTTCTGCTCGGAGCTCATCGGCGACCCGCTCGGGGAGGGCTGGGGCTTCGTCAACGTCAACCTGCGCCCGTACTACGGCGAGGGCTCCAAGACCCTGGCGTACGAGATCTGCGAGCAGCTCGGCTGGCGACTGCCCGACCAGATCGTCATCCCGATCGCGTCCGGCTCGCAGCTCACGAAGATCGACAAGGGGCTCCAGGAGCTGATCAAGCTGGGTCTGGTCGAGGACCGGCCGTACAAGATCTTCGGCGCCCAGGCCCAGGGCTGCTCCCCGGTCTCCACCGCGTTCAAGGCCGGTCTCGACGTCGTGCGGCCCCAGAAGCCGGACACCATCGCCAAGTCCCTGGCGATCGGCAACCCGGCCGACGGCCCGTACGTCCTGGACATCGCCCGGCGCACCGGCGGCGCGGTCGAGGACGTCGACGACGAGCAGGTCGTCGACGCCATCAAGCTGCTGGCCCGCACCGAGGGCATCTTCGCCGAGACGGCGGGCGGGGTGACCGTCGGCGTGACGAAGAAGCTGATCGAGAACGGGGTGCTCGATCCGTCGCTGGCCACCGTCGTCCTCAACACCGGTGACGGCCTCAAGACCCTGGACGCGGTGGCCACCACCTCGCAGGCGACCGCGACGATCCGCCCGAGCCTGGACGCGTTCCGCGCCGCCGGCCTCGCCACCGCCTGATCCCCACCGCGACCGAAGGAAGGCATACCCACCATGAGCGTCAAGGTCCGCATCCCCACCATCCTCCGCACCTACACCGGCGGTCGGTCCGAGGTCCCGGCCGAGGGCGAGACCCTCTCCCAGGTCATCGAGTCCCTGGAGGCGAACCACCCGGGCATCGCCGCCCGCGTCCTGGACGACCAGGGCAAGCTGCGCCGCTTCGTGAACGTCTACGTGAACGACGACGACGTGCGGTTCGAGGACGGCCTGGAGACGGCGACCCCGGACGGCGTCGGTATCTCGATCATCCCCGCCGTCGCGGGCGGCTGCTGACGGCCCGACGGCCCGACGGCTCCACGCGCCGCGGCTGGTCGCAGGCCGGTCAACGGTCGGCCGCCGGTTGGTCAACGGCTTCACGGGTTATCCGAATTGCCCTCTCCGAGAGAAAGCGGAGGGGGCAATTCTGCAGGGTTGAGCGCGGTAGAGTGGGGGAAGTCCCCCCAGCTTCACGTGCCGCCCGCCCATGAGAATGCGCCCGGTCACGATAAGAAGTGGCCAAAGTGTGCGATCTTCCTGCGTCATAAGTCACCTTTGCCCGGCCCGACTTGCCCCGGGATCTTGTGAATTCTTCAGTTCCGGGCGATCGGTGCTGCCCAGATTTCTCGTCCGACTGACCTGTTGCAGAGGGCAGTTGGGCAGATACATTCAGCCGCGGTCGACGCGTTCCGGCGCACACACCCTCTCCTGTCGGAGGGTGAGTTCTGACCCGGGTCCGCGAAGTGCGGTCCTGCGCAAGGGCCAGTAATAGGGGAGTTAGGCATGGCTCAGGGCACCGTCAAGTGGTTCAACGCGGAGAAGGGGTACGGCTTCATCGCGGTCGACGGTGGTGCGGATGTTTTCGTCCACTACAGCGCGATCCAGATGGACGGCTACCGCACCCTCGAAGAGGGTCAGCGAGTTGAGTTCGAGATCTCGCAGGGCCAGAAGGGGCCGCAGGCGGACATGGTCAAGCTCGCCGTCGGCTGAGTTCGGCGCGGTCGGCCACCGACGACACCACTCACGTACGGAGGGCCCGTACCCGGGGGATCACCCAGGGGCGGGCCCTTCGCGCGTTCCCGGAACCTTCCGGGAGCCCGACCATCCAGAAACGTTCCTGGGCGGTCGGCGCGGCGGGAGACCGGCCGGGACCGCGCGCCCGTACGGGTTCCGGGGCGTCCGCCCTCCGCCTGGATCCGGCGTCCGGGGTTGTCCACATCCCGAGGGGGACGCTTGCACTCTCGGGGGTCGAGTGCTAATCATTGGCGTTAGCACTCTCCGGGTGAGAGTGACAGAACTTGGGCCGGGCCGGTGAGGTCCGCAGCTCCGGTGGGGCAAGGAACCACCGGGATGCAGGCCGTCCGTCGCGGGCGCCACTCGGTCCGGAGAAAATCCACCCCTGTCCGGGAGGACCACTTCACATGGCCAAGATCATCGCGTTCGACGAGGAGGCCCGGCGCGGTCTCGAGCGCGGCATGAACCAGCTCGCTGACGCCGTCAAGGTCACCCTTGGCCCCAAGGGTCGCAACGTCGTCCTTGAGAAGAAGTGGGGCGCCCCCACGATCACCAACGATGGTGTGTCCATCGCCAAGGAGATCGAGCTGGAGGACCCGTACGAGAAGATCGGTGCGGAGCTGGTCAAGGAGGTCGCCAAGAAGACGGACGACGTCGCCGGCGACGGTACGACCACCGCCACCGTTCTCGCCCAGGCTCTCGTCCGCGAGGGTCTGCGCAACGTCGCCGCGGGTGCCAACCCGATGGCCCTCAAGCGGGGTATCGAGAAGGCCGTCGAGGCCGTCTCCGCCGCTCTCCTGGAGCAGGCCAAGGACGTGGAGACCAAGGAGCAGATCGCTTCCACGGCCTCCATCTCCGCCGCCGACACCCAGATCGGTGAGCTCATCGCCGAGGCCATGGACAAGGTCGGCAAGGAAGGCGTCATCACCGTCGAGGAGTCCCAGACCTTCGGTCTGGAGCTGGAGCTCACCGAGGGTATGCGCTTCGACAAGGGCTACATCTCGGCGTACTTCGCCACCGACATGGAGCGTATGGAGGCGTCCCTCGACGACCCGTACATCCTCATCGTCAACTCCAAGGTCAGCAACGTGAAGGACCTCCTTCCGCTGCTGGAGAAGGTCATGCAGTCCGGCAAGCCGCTGCTGATCATCGCCGAGGACGTCGAGGGCGAGGCCCTGTCGACCCTGGTCGTCAACAAGATCCGCGGCACCTTCAAGTCCGTCGCCGTCAAGGCCCCGGGCTTCGGTGACCGCCGCAAGGCCATGCTCGGCGACATCGCCATCCTCACCGGTGGCCAGGTCATCTCCGAGGAGGTCGGCCTCAAGCTGGAGAACGCCGGTCTCGACCTGCTCGGCCGCGCCCGTAAGGTCGTCATCACCAAGGACGAGACGACGATCGTCGACGGCGCCGGTGACAGTGACCAGGTCCAGGGCCGCGTCAACCAGATCCGTGCGGAGATCGAGAACTCCGACTCGGACTACGACCGTGAGAAGCTCCAGGAGCGCCTGGCGAAGCTGGCCGGCGGCGTGGCCGTCATCAAGGCCGGTGCCGCGACCGAGGTCGAGCTGAAGGAGCGCAAGCACCGCATCGAGGACGCGGTGCGCAACGCCAAGGCCGCCGTCGAGGAGGGCATCGTCGCCGGTGGTGGCGTGGCGCTGCTCCAGGCATCGGCCGTCTTCGAGAAGCTGGAGCTCTCGGGTGACGAGGCGACCGGCGCCAACGCCGTCAAGCTGGCCCTGGAGGCCCCGCTGAAGCAGATCGCCGTCAACGGTGGTCTCGAGGGCGGCGTCGTCGTGGAGAAGGTGCGCAACCTGGCCGTCGGCCACGGTCTGAACGCCGCGACCGGCGAGTACGTCGACATGATCGCCGAGGGCATCCTCGACCCGGCGAAGGTCACGCGCTCCGCGCTGCAGAACGCCGCGTCCATCGCCGCGCTGTTCCTCACCACCGAGGCCGTCATCGCCGACAAGCCGGAGAAGGCCGCCGCGGCCGCTCCGGGCGGCATGCCGGGCGGTGACATGGACTTCTGATCCCACGGGATCGGTAGTCCGGCACAGCTTCGCTGTCGCGCAGGCCCCCGGGACCTTCTGGTCCCGGGGGCCTGCGCCGTATCGGCGACGCATCAGCGCCGCACCACCACCGGCGGCCACGTGTCAGGAGAGCACGCGTCCGGCCACGTGTCAGGGGGCCACGCGTCCGGGGGCATCGTCCCTGTCGTCTCCGTCGTCGCCAATGCCGCTGTCGCCGCTATGGAGGTACCGACGTCACGTCGAAGCAACCGGCGTCACGGAAGCCGGTCGAGGAGCCAGGTGCAGAGTTCCTCCGTCACGAGGGTGTGGCCCTCGTTCCGGGAGGCGAGCTTGAATTCGTCGAGCCCGCTGTCCTCGGGCGGGAGCGCGGAGATGTCCGCGTACAGATCCTCGTCCGTGTCCAGGTCGCGGATGTCGACCGCGCTGACGGACGGTACGAAGCAGTGCGAGCGGATACGGACGTCGGTCTTGAAGCCGAGGATCGGATTCAGGGCGTTGAAACCGTCGGCGAGGATGCCGAAGCCCTCCAACGAACCGCCGGGGGCGCCGTCGATGGACGGGAGCCCAAACGTGCGCACCTCGTCGCCCTTCAGCGTCACCACCCTCGGCTTCGCGACGAGTTCGGCGTCGCCCGGCGCCTGGGTGTAGAGCTCGGTGCCGACGACCGACAGGCCCTTGCCCTCCAGGGCCAGTTCGCCGGCCCGGACATCGGTGCCGGTGCCGTCGGCCGCGCCGTTGGCGACCCCGATCAGCCGCGGCCTGCGCGGCCATTCGCCGATGCTCCCCATCTCGGCGAGGAACGCGGCGCGTTCGTCGCTCCGCGCCGGTGTCCCGTTCCATTCCCCGATGTGCCGCCACAGCAGTTGGCGGGCGGCCGGGCTGTTGATCTGGTCGGAGAACCGGCTGTCGAGCACCCTGATGTAGTGCGCGAACGCCTGGAGCGCGATCGGGACCCAGGCCCCGCGATGCGGGCTGTCGTACGAGAAGTACAACGCGGTCTGGTGGTCCACGCGCTGGTACTCCAGCTTGGCCAGCGCGTGCCGGGTGACCAGGCCGCCCATGCTGAACCCGCCGACGGCCAGTGGCGTGTCGCCCCGTCGCTCCGCGATCGCACGCATGACCGCGGCCTGCGCGGTCCGGGAATTGTCCAGAATCGACGCACTGCGCTCGTGGAATCCGAGCAGGACGACGTCGTGTCCTCGGCGGCGCAGTTCGCTGATGAGCGCGTAGTCGCCGAACTCCAAGACCTCCCAGGAGAAATCCAGGCTGCTCGGCCCGGTGTTGAATCCGTCGGCCAGGATCACGGGCCGTACGAGATCCCGGTGCCCCTCGCCGAAATACACCCAGGCGGTGCCGCGGGGCAGGTCCCACACGGTGCTGGGCGGCAGCGGAAGGGCGCCGTGCGGCTCGGCCTCCAGACGGAGACCGGGAGTCAGGGCGATGGGAGGCTTGCTCCGCAGTGCCGAGGCGATCTGCTCGCGGGTCGGTTCGGACACAGGTCGTTCCCCTTTGGGCCGGTTCGTCACAACAGGCGCCATGGTGAACACGAAGAGTAGCGGTCGGGTGGCGGAAGTGGATCAAACCACTCCCAGGTGGGAGCCGCTTTCGGACATCGCGGGTGGCGAGGACGACGTCATGCCCACGTTCACCGCCACCGACGGGACGGAACTCACCTATCACGTAAGGGGGACGCCTCGGCCACGCTGCTCCGAGCCGGGCATCGCCTCCTCGCCGTCGACCTTCCGGGGCAGGGCCGTTCTCCCGACATTCCGCACTCGGCGACCCCCCGCCGTGGTGTGGCACAGAGACGACACGTTGAACGCGAACGGTGTGCCGGAGGCCGTGGTGGTGGGCCACTCCCTCGGGGGGCTGCTCGCCGTCGAGTACGCGCGGGCCTACGCGGCCCGGGCCCGGCCCCGGCCCGGGCCGCCGCGGACCTGGACGGCTTCTGGTGGGGGCGGCCGGTGAAGTGCGGAGGCCGCCGACCGAGCGGCGTGTCGTCCGCTTCCCGACGGCGGGTGGCAGACGCTGCCGGAACGGGCGGCGGCGCTGGAGATGTACGACAAAATCGACCGGGCTCGGCGTGCCGGGCGGCGTTCAGCCGCGCCACGGCCCCGGTGCCGTGGCCGGGAGGCTCAGTCGCGGCGCGGGCCGATGACGGATGTGCCGTCGTGCACGGTGATCGCCAGCGCGGGACAGATGTCGGCGGCGTCCAGGACCCGCTCGTCCGGCTCTGTCCCGTCGGCCTTGACCCGGGCGTGTTCCCGTCCGTCGCGCTGTCCGTCCAGTGCGAACACCTCGGGGACCGTTCCGGCGCACATGCCCGACCCCTGGCAGAGTTCCGGATCGACGCGTACGTTCCACCTGGTGACATCGGCCATGCCGGTCACCACCCGATCGGCATGACGCGCGGGCCGCGCACCAGCATCTCGGACTTCCATGTCACGTCGTCCGCCAGCCGCAGTCCCGGGAAGCGGGCGATCAGGGCGCTCAGCGCCTCCTGGAGTTCCAGCCGGGCGAGCGGGGCGCCGAGGCAGTGGTGCACGCCGTGGCCGAATCCCAGGTGCTGGTTGCTCTCGCGGGCGATGTCCAGCACGCCCGGGGCGGAGAACCGCAACGCGTCCCGGTTGGCCGCGCCGATGGCGACCAGGACCGGGCTCCCGGCCCGGACGAGTGTTCCGCCGACCTCGACGTCCTCGGTGGCGTAACGGGCCTGACCGGATCCGCTCCCCAGCGGCACGAAGCGCAGCAGCTCCTCGACCGCGTTCGGGATGAGTCCGGGTTCGGCCCTGAGTCGGGCCAGCTGGTCCGGGTGATCCAGCAGGGTGAGTACGAAGTTGGGGATCTGGGACGCCGTGGTCTCATGCCCGGCCACGAGGATGCCCACGCACAGATCGACGAGTTCGAGTTCCGAGAGTCGGTCTTGGCCGTCGCGGGCCTCGATCAGGGCCGTCATCAGGTCGTCGCGCGGCGCCTCGCGGTGCTGCGCAATCAACTCGGCCATATAGGCGCGCAGTTCCTCGCGGTTGCGGTCGAACTCCTCGGCGGTGAGCGAACTTGTCGACAGAGCGGCGTCGCTCCACACGCGGAACTTCGGACGGTCCTCGGTGGGTACGCCCAGCATCCGGCAGATGACCGCGACCGGTAGCGGGAGCGCGAACAGGTCGACCAAGTCGGCGGGTTGACCGGCCGCCTCCATCTCGTCGAGCAGGTCGGATGTCAACTGCCGTACTCGCGGCCGGAGTTTTTCCACCTGGCGCACTGTGAACGCCTTGGCGACCAGGGAGCGCAGCCGGGTGTGGTCGGGCGGGTCCATGCTGAGGATTCCGCTGTCGCGCTGCCCCTCGGACTGCCGGGGCTCGTCGCGCGAGACGGACGCCGCCCGGCTGAAGCGCTGGTCACCGAGGACCAGCCGGGCGTCCGCGTACCGGGTGACGAGCCAGGCCGGTTCGCCGTAGGGCATCTGGACGCGTAAGAGGCCGGGCTGGTCGCGTACGCGCTCGTACTCCTCCGCGAGTTCCAGCCCTGCGGCGGTGTTGAAGGGATAGGCGAGGGGAGTGGCATCGGCAGTGGTCACTACGACCTCCGGTGGGTAGCGGCTCTCCAGGATGTAAGCGGCTGCTTACAAAAGTAGGAGTGGCCGTACGGAAGGTCAACGACCCATTACGGCCGTTATTCTTACGGGCCGCTCCGAGAGGTCCGAGAGGCCCGAGAGGAAGGCCGACATGGAGTCCGCCCCCGCCCTGCCGTCCCAGGAGCGCCGGCGGGACGCCGCCGCCACGCGCCGTCGTCTGCTGGACGCGGCCCACGACCTGTTCGCCGAGCAGGGCTACGAGGCGACGACGGTACGGAGCATCGCGGCACGGGCCGGGGTCAACCAGGCGCTGCTGTTCCGGTACTTCGGGTCCAAGCAGGGGCTGCTCACCGAGGTCCTGGCCCAAGGCGGACTGGAGCAGTTGCGTGCGACCCCGCCCGAGGAACTCTTCGAGACCGCCCTGCGCTCGATGCTGACCCGCAGCGCGGATGGTACGGGGGACCGCACCTTGGAGGTCTACCTCCGGTCCATCGGGCAGGGCGACGAGTCGGCCGGAACCTTGCGGGAGCTGGGCGAGGAGTACCAGAAGGCGCTGGCCGGGCTCTCCGGCACGTCGGACGGCGCCCTGCGCGCGGAACTGGCCATGGCGTGGCTGCTCGGAATCGGCCTGATGCGGACGGTCGTGGCGCGCGAGCCCCTGGCCGGGGCGGAACCGGAGGACGTCTGTCGGCTCGTGCTCGGCGCGCTCGGGCACCTGTGGTCGGCGCCGGAGCCGGAGCCGGAGCAGGAGCCGGCGCCGGAGCCGGAGCAGGAGCAGGAGCAGGAGCGGGCGCCAGGGGCGCGGTGACGGGGAGCGGTGACGGGAAGGGCGCAACCGGGGAATGGGGGCGTTCCTGCGCGACACGATGGGCCGGGGCCATCTCGCGATCGGCTTCACCTTCGGCCAGAGCTCCTTCCTGTCCGAGGTGGAAGCCCTCGGCGGCGAGTGGAAGAAGTACACCGTGGGCGCCGCCGGGCCCGGCCGGAACGAACACACCCTCGACCAGGCCGGTACCGGTGTCCGCTCGTTCCGCACGCCCGCCCCGGACGACCGCATCGCCCGGCTGCGGCGGATCTCCCAGGCCGACGACCGCCTCGAAGGCGTCCTGCTCCACGGGTCCTGGACCCTGGGCGAGGTCGATGCCCACTCCGACATCGAGGCGTACTTCCACGTCCACGACGACCGGCTCCCCGGCTTCGAGGGCCCCGCCTTCGGGCCGAGCCTGACGGCGCCGGGAGCGCGAGCACCGGGGGCCTCGGCCGCCTGACAACTCCCTGTGACACACGTGCGGTTGTTGGTTCTGCGCCTCTTCCGGGCCTGCCGCGCGTTGGACACTCTGGGTATGCATTGTCATTACGTAGAGTGGAAAGGTATGGATCATGACGACGATGGAACGGCGCGAAGCGGCGGCGGGGAAAGTGCGGGCGGCGGAGGAAGTGGTGGCACGGTTGAAAGAGGGTTTTTCGGGGGTGGGGATCACGCTGCCATCGCTGCGGGTCGATCCGGTGTCGTGTGCCGGGAGTGATTCCGTGCCGCTGGTGGAGCTAGGCCGATGCAACCTCGACACGGCGCTGCGGCTGAGCGCGGTGCTGGAGGGGCAGGGGAGGGCCGGACATGAACCGGTGAGCCGGACATGACTGGTGAGGATGTCGAGTCCGGTGCCCAGTGGGCGCGGAGTGCGCAGGCGGCGCATGGTGCGCAGGGTTCGCCAGAGGCGGCAGGGGCCTCGGGGGTGCCTGAGCCCGGGACGTTCGCGGTGGATGCGCGGGACGGACGGGTGGGGCGCGTGATGGGGAGCGTCGGGCCGTACGTACAACTGCGGGCGCCGGGCGGCGGGGCGGAGTGGGACTGTCCGCCGCACCTCGTACGGGCGGCCCCTCCGGGGCTGGCGCTGCGGGCGCGGGTGACGGAGATCAACCGGGAGGGGCGGCTCCCGCGCTGAACGCGGGGCGCGCAGATGGCCCAGGCCGACACCGTGAAGGGAACCGACCTGGGCCTTGCGGGGGTGTGTCACCGGGCCGCCTCGGACGTTCGGGTGACGAAGCCGAACGCGCCGCTCCGGGACTGCTGAGGCTCAGCAAGGTGCTGCGCCCCCTGTAGCCGGTGAGCCGGCCCTCGGCTGGGAACGCCTCACCTGCGCCGGTTACCCCGAACAACAGCTCGTCGTCTGGACCGCAGAACCGACACTCCTCTCACGACGAGTTGCGCTTCCCGTCCTCGCTGGGCCGCGAGGGGCCGTTCCGGCAAGGGCCGTCATCTTGTTGACCGCGACGAGTCGTGACGGCGGAAGTCGGTGCGCCTGCCACACGGGTGTGGGCACCTTCACCTGGTCACAGGCCCGCGGGCTCCTTGGCCTGCTCCGGGCCCGGGGCCGTCGTCGTGCCCAGAGCGCCCGTTGTCGTGCCGGGGGCGCCCGTGGTGGTGCCGGGGGCGCCGGAGGCCGTGGCGCCCGCTGGTTCCTGCGAGACGTTGAATTCGGCCAGCAGGTCCTTGCTGAAGCCGAAGAAGTACGTCGCGAGGAACCCGGCCAGGTAGCCGACCACGAGCCCGCCGCCGTAGATCGCGACGGTGCTGCCCAGACCGTGGTTGCCGTCGAGGAGCGGGAACAGGGCCCAGCCGGACGGGCCGATGGCCGTGGAGCCGACCTTGTCGCCGAGCTGGTTGAACAGGCCGATGAAGCCTCCGCCGAACGCGCCGCCCACGCACGCGGTGATGAACGGGCGGCCCAGCGGGAGGCTGACACCGTAGATCAGCGGCTCGCCGACACCCAGCAGACCGGCTGGGAGGGCGGACTTGATGGTGCGGCGGACCGAGCCGTTGCGGGGCAGTCGGAAGTAGACCGCCACGGCAGCCCCGACCTGGCCGGCGCCCGCCATCGCGAGGATCGGGAGCAGGACCGTGTAGCCCTGCTGCTCGATCAGGGTGGTGTGGATCGGTATGAGCGCCTGGTGCAGGCCCAGCATCACCAGGGGCAGGAACAGACCGCCGAGCACGAAGCCCGCGCCCGCACCGCCGTTGGCGAGCAGCCAGTCGGCGAACGAACCGATCGCGGTGGAGATCTCACCGGCCACGAACATCAGGCCGAAGATCGTGACCAGGCCGGAGATCAGGACCGTGAGTGTCGGGGTGACCAGGACGTCCAGTGCCTCGGGCACCCAGCGACGGCACCACTTCTCCACGTACACCGCGAGCACCGCCGCCCCGAGCGCGCCCAGCACGCCGCCCTGACCGGGCGAGAGCTTCTGGCCGAACGCCTCGATGTTCGCGACGCCCGGGAAGACGATGATCGCCGCGACCGCGCCGCCCAGGATCGGCGTACCACCGAACTCCTTCGCCGTGTTGAAGCCCACGAACACGGCGATCAGCGCCATGAACCCGGACGCCATCGCGGCGAGCGCGGGCGTGACCGAGGTCAGCCAGCCCAGGTTCAGCAGCAGGCCGTTGAGACCCGCGATGATGCCGCAGCCGATGAGTGCCGGGATCAGCGGGACGAAGATGTTCGCGATCCGGCGCAGGAAGAGCTTGAACGGGGTCGCGTTCTTCGTCTTGCGCGCCGCCTTCATCGCCGCGCCCTGAGCGGCCAGTTCCTCCGCGGACGCCGACGCCGACGCCGAAGCGGAGGCGGGGGCGGACGCGGGCGCCGAGGCGGGGGCGGACGCGGGCGCCGCGGTTTCCCTGCCCGCCTCCACCAGCCGTTCGAATTCTGGCGTGACCCGGGCGACGGTGCCCGGGCCGAGGACGATCTGGTACGTGTCGTCCTCGACGACGCCCATGACGGCGGGTATCGCCTTCAGGGCCTTGTCATCGACGAGCGAGCGGTCGTGCAGACCCAGCCGGAGCCGGGTCATGCAGTGGGCGACGGAATCGACGTTCGTGGCGCCACCGACGAGCGGAAGGATCGCGGCGGCGGTGGCGCGGTTCTTGTCTTCTGGTGCCATGGTGCAGGGTGCCTTGCTGTGCGGGGGTGGTGCTGATGGTTCAGGTGGTGCTGGTGGTGCTGGTGGTGCTGGTGGTGCTGGTGGTGTGCGGGGCGGCGTCGAGGGCGGCCCGGAGGTGGCCGCCGGACGCGGCCAGCAGGCTCTCGGCCGTGGGCCCGTCGAGCCGGCCGAGGATGACGAGGATGGCGTTCTTCACCTCGCCGTCGGTTGCGGCGAGCGCGGCCTCGATCTCGGCGTCGGACGCGCCGGTGGCGAGGGAGACGATCCGCCGGGAGCGGGCACGCAGCTTGTCGTTGGAGGCGCGGACGTCGACCATCAGGTTCCCGTACGTCTTGCCGAGCCGGATCATCGTGATCGTCGAGATCATGTTGAGGACGAGCTTCTGCGCCGTACCCGCCTTGAGCCGGGTGGAGCCGGTGATCAGTTCGGGGCCGACGACGACCTCGATGCCGTGCTCGGCGGCGGCGGCCAGCGCCGAGTCCGCGTTGCAGGACAGCCCGATGGTCAGCGCCCCCTTGCGGCGCGCGTGCTCGACGGCGCCGATCGCGTACGGCGTACGGCCGGAGGCGGAGATGCCGACCACCGTGTCGTCGGCGGTGAGCCCCAGGGCTTCCAGATCGGCTGCTGCCAGCTCTTTGCTGTCCTCGGCGCCCTCGACGGCCTTGACCATGGCGGACGGGCCGCCCGCGATCAGGCCGACGACCTGGGACGGGTCGGTGTTGAAGGTGGGCGGGCACTCGCTCGCGTCCAGCACGCCGAGCCGGCCCGCGGTGCCCGCGCCCGCGTAGATCAGCCGGCCGCCCCGGGCCATGTGCTCCGCCGTTCCGTCGATCGCGGCGGCGATCTCGGGCAGCCGGGCACCGACGGCGGCCGGAACCGACTGGTCCTCGCCGTTCATGATCCGGGCGATTTCGAGCGTGCCCAACCGGTCGATCTCGGCCAGCTCCGGGCGGAACGCCTCGGTGGTGAGCGTGTCGAGCTGGGCGCGGAGATCTCCGTACCCGGCGGAGGTGGGGGCTTCGGCGCCCGTACGGTCGGCGTCGGTCGTGGGGGTCATGGAGGAAGGCTCTGCTTTCTCTTTCTCGGTCTCGTGCGGCTTCGTGGTGTCGGGCCTTGGTCTCACACGGCTTCGCGTCCGCGCGGGGCCTTGGTCTCGTAGGGCTTCGCGGTGTGCGGGGCCTGGGGGCCGGGTCAGGCGGGGCGGGTAACCGCGGTGCGGGTGGTCGCGGTACGGATGTGCCGTGAGGTGTCGGTGACGCCGTCAGCGCGGGCGCGGTGTGTGGCGGTGGGCCAGTGCCTCGTAGGAGGCGGCGAGGGCGGGGGCGGCCGTTTCGTAGGTGCGCTGCGCGACCCCCACGAACAGGCAGTCGACGACGAGGAGTTGGCTCGTACGGCTCGACATCGCGGCGGGTCTCAGCTCGGTCTCCCGGGCGGTGGACGTGGTCAGTACGTGATCGGCGTACTGCGTCACCGGGCCGTCGGGGCGGCCGGTGATCGCGATCGTCGTCGCGCCGTGGTCGAAGGCGACCCGCAGCGGCTCGATGACGTCGACGGTGGAGCCGGAGTGCGTGATCGCTATGGCCACATCGCCGGAACGCAGCTGTACGGCGTTGGTCACCGCGAGATGCGGGTCCGTGTGCGCGTGCGCGATCAGGCCGATACGGGCCAGCTTCTGCGCCAGGTCCTGGCCAACGAGGGAGGAGGCGCCCACGCCGTAGATGTCGACGCGGCGCGCGGCGGAGGCGGCGGCCACGGCGGCACCGAGCTGGACCGTGTCGAGCCCGGCGGCCGTGTCGGCGAGGGTCTGCTGCTCGTCGTAGGCCAGCTTCGCGACCACGTCGGCGATGGGGTCGTCGACCGCTATGTCGGCGGTGACGGACGGGGCCCGGCCCGACTGCTGGTGCGCCGCGAGGCCGGCGAGGGCGAGGCGCAGATCGCGGTAGCCGGGGTAGCCGAGGAGGCGGGCCGTGCGGACCACCGTCGCCTCGCTGGTGCCGGTGAGCTCGGCGAGACCGGTGACCGTCAGGGCGGCGCAACCGGCGGGATCACCCGCGACGGCCTCGGCGACGCGCTGCATGGAGCGGGTCATGGACGGCGCGAGCGTACGCACCTTGGCCGCGAGGGCCGCCGGGGCGGGCGGGGAATCGGCGCTGAAACTTTCCTTCAGGTCGTTGGTCACATTTGAAAGATATTTTCAATCCGAGGGCCCGTCAACCCCCCTTCCGGCTCCCGTGCCCGGACGTCGGTTTCCGGTCCCGTGCCCGGACGTCGGTTTCCGGCTCCGCGCCCGGTGCCGACGGGAGAAGCCCGTTCGGGGGCCGGGTGACAATGGGCGTATGGAGATGAATCCCTTGGAGCAGGCGTTGCACACGGCCCGCGCGCTGGTGATGGCCGATCTCGCTGCGGGCGACGTCGCCGAGGCCGGGATCGTCTCGCTGGTCGAGGACGCGGTGACGCATCGACGCTGGTGGGTCGAGCAGTGGCCGGAAGGCGTCGCGTTCGTCGTCGGTCTGGTCGCGCAGGACGTTCAGGACGCGCTGCTCGAACGATACGGGCGCTGGCCGCTGTGCCCGGTCTGCGACGCGGGTGACCCGCACGCCCTGGACGTCGAACCGGAACTGGGACCGGACCCGCACTGGGTGTGCACCAAGGCGGCCGTCGCCGTGGCGCCGGTCGGTTCGCTGGGCGGGATACCGCGCCGGTGACGGTCTACATCGACCCGCCGCAGTGGCCGGGGCACGGGCGGCTCTGGTCGCACCTGGTCAGCGACGTGTCCTTCGAGGAACTGCACGCCTTCGCGGCGTCCATCGGCTGCCCGGTCCGCGCGTTCGACCGGGACCACTACGACGTTCCTGAGTCGCGCTACGAGGACGCGGTGCGCGCCGGGGCGAAGGAGGTGGGCTCGAAGGAACTCGTCCGCCGCCTCACGGACGCCGGGCTGCGACGTCCGAAGGGACGCCCGGCCCCGTCCCCGGGCCCCGTCCCACGTCCGCGCTGAGGGGACGGGCCCGCGCTGAGGGGACGGGGCTCCGCGCCGGCGGAATGGGTCCGCCGGATCACCCCCGCCCCGGGACGGTCGGGACGGCCGGGGCACCCGGGACGTTTGGCGCGGTGGTGATGCCCGGGACGCTCGGGGGCATCCGGGGGCTCGGTGCGGCAGCGGCGCCCAGGGCACCCGGACGGCCGGGGCCTCCGGGACACCCGAGACCCCAAGAAACCCACTGTCCGGCCCGTGCGCCTCCCCTCCTGTCCGGGCAGGCGCACGGTGCAGATCAGGGAGTCAGGCTCCGGTTGACGGCCGGACCTCGGCGGTTCCCGTCTCCAGGCCCACCTCCAGGCCCACCTCCGAATTCGAAACCGATGCCGAAGCCGCGGGCGAGCCGGCCACCCGCAGGGACCTGCCCCCACGCCCGTGGAGCCTCAGCGAGAACACCACGGCCACCAGTGCCAGCACGGTCATGGCCGCACCCGCCCACGCGGTCGCCGTGAATCCGAGATCGGCGTCGATCACGGCACCGCCCAGCCAGGGGCCGCCCATGTTGCCCAGGTTGAACGCGGCGGTCGTCGTCGCACCGGCCAGCGTCGGTGCGGCGCCCGCGACGTTGAACATCCGGGCGTTGAGCGCCGGGGCCGTGTAGAACGAGGACACTCCCAGCAGGAACGAGAGCCCGATCGCAGCCACCTGGGACGAGGCGAACAGCGCCAGCGCGACCAGGAACACCGTCGAGGCCGCGATGCCGCTCATCAGCACCCCGAAGAGATGCGCGTCCGCGACCCGGCCGCCGATCGCCGTACCGACCAGCGCGCCGATCCCGAACAGCGCGAGCGCGGTCGGCACCCACCCGGAGTCCAGCCCGGCCACGTCCGTGAGCAGCGGGGCCAGGTAGCTGAACGCGCAGAACACACCGCCCGCGGCGAGTGCCGTGATCACGATCGACAGCCACACCTGACGGTCCCGGTAGATGGCCATCTCCTGCTTGAGCGGCGGCTTGCGCTCCGGCAGCGGGATGCGCGGGATCAGCGTCACCACCCCGACCAGCGCCACGGCGGACGCCGCGCCCACGGCCCAGAACGCCGAGCGCCAGCCGAGGTTCTCACCAAGAAGGGCCCCCAGGGGTACGCCCAGCACGTTGGCGATCGACAGGCCGCCGATCATCACGGCCATCGCGCGGGCCCGGGCGTTCATCGGCACCATTGCGATGGCGACCGCCGCACCCACCGCCCAGAACCCGGCGCAGGCGAAGGCGCTCACGATGCGCGACGCGAACAGCACCTCGTACGTCGGTGCCAGCGCGCCCGCGACCTGTCCGAGGCCGAAGACGGAGATGAGCGAGATGAGTGTGGTGCGGCGGGGCAGCCGCAGCGTGGCCACGGCGAGCAGCGGGGCGCCGATCACCATGCCGATCGCGAAGGCGGATATGAGGAGTCCGGCACGAGGAATGGACACGTTCATGTCGTCGGCGATCGGCGGCAGCAGACCGGAGAGCATGAACTCGCTGGTGCCCAGCGCGAAGACGGAGAGACCGAGGATGTAGACGGCCAGGGGCATACGGGAAGGACGAGCGGCGGAGTCGGGCATGACTGCTGACAACCGCCCCCGCCATCGCACCATTCCCGTCGACGGCGCTTTTGGGCAGGTGTCACACACCCGCCATGTCCGGTGCGTCGGCCGTGTCCCCGCTCGTCATCGTCGGACCCGCCGCCGTCATCCGGCCCTGCTCGTCGTCCGGCCCTGCTCGTCGTCCGTGCCCGCGCCTGTCGTCCGGTGCTGCTGCTCGTCGTTCTGTGCCCGCGCCTGTCGTTCTGTGCCCGCGACTGTCGTCCGGCGCTCCTGCCTGTCGTCCGGCGCCCGGTCCTCGGCGTCGGCCTTCAGCGGTCGAGCAGTCCCAGTTCGGTCAGCAGGTTCTGCCGCGCGCGGGGCTCCCAGTGCTCCGCCCCGTACGGTGTGCGGAACAGGCAGGGCAAGCTGAGGAGTTGACGCAGTACGGTCGCCCGTCCTTCCCGGAACGCGTCGTCGGGGACGAAGCCGTACTCCTCGCGCACCTGCGCGGCGTAGACGGCGTACTCCTTCGGCGGCGCCGCCAGGATCGCGAGATCGGCGTCGCACAGCACCTCGCCGTCGGCGTCGCCGTCCGCCGGATCGTGGGCGACGGTGAGCCGGACGAGCCGGGCCACCTCGGCGGTGACGTCGTCCGGAACGCCTGCCTCTGGCAGGGCGCGTTCGGCGAGGGCGGCGCTGCGTTCCTCGTTCTCGGACCGGTCGGGCCGGTACACCGCGTCGTGGAACCAGGCGGCCAGGCGCACGGCGTCCGCGTCGGCCGCGTACTCGGCGAGCGTGTCGACGTGGTCGAGTACCGCGATCAGGTGCGCGGTCGTGTGGTACCGCCGCTGCGGCTCGGCCCAACGTGCCAGCAGATTGTCGGCGTACGGTCCAGGATCGGGCCCGGGCGCCCCGCGCCGGGCGGCGACGAGTGTCTCCCGCCAGCGGTCGCGGAGCCGGGCGGCGGTGTCGTCCCCTTCGCGTCTCTCGTGGGCGCTGTGTCCGCGTGAACTCTCGGTCATGGCACGACCCTACGGGCCGGCCACTGCCGGGAGGGGCACCCGCGGTTGCGGGGGCGGCGTCCGCCCCTGGCCGGGAGGCTCGCAGGCCGCACCCGGCGCGCGCCGTCCGACCGGGTCCCGGCCCCACCACGGACGACGGGGCCCGCGTCCGACCGGGTCCCGGCCCCACCACGTACGACGGGGCCCGCCGGGCAGGGAAGCGGCCGGGCGGGCCCCGCGTCGGGACGGGGGGCGGGAAGGGCTCACGACGCGGCCCTGAACCTCCGCAGCCGCAGCGAGTTGCCGACCACGAAGACCGACGAGAACGCCATTGCCGCGCCCGCGATCATCGGGTTGAGCAGCCCGGCCGCGGCGAGCGGCAGGGCGGCCACGTTGTAGGCGAAGGCCCAGAACAGGTTCGTACGGATGGTGCCGAGCGTCCGGCGGGCGAGCCGGATGGCGTCCGCCGCGGCCCGCAGGTCGCCGCGTACCAGGGTCAGGTCACCGGCCTCGATCGCGGCGTCCGTGCCGGTCCCCATCGCCAGGCCCAGATCGGCCTGTGCCAGCGCCGCCGCGTCGTTCACGCCGTCGCCGACCATGGCGACCGAGCGCCCTTGGGACTGGAGTTCCTTGACGACGTCGACCTTGTCCTCGGGCATGACCTCCGCGTACACCGTGTCGATCCCGACCTCGGCCGCGACCGCCTCGGCCACCGCCCGGTTGTCGCCCGTCAGCAGGATCGGGGTCAGGCCGAGGGCCCGCAGCCGCTCGATGGCCTCCGCGCTGGTGTCCTTCACCGCGTCCGCCACCTCCAGGACCGCACGCGCCTCGCCGTCCCAGGCGACCGCGATGGCAGTCCGGCCCGCCGCCTCCGCCGCGGCCTTCTGCCGCGCCAGCTCCCTCGGCAGGTGGATCTCCCACTCAGCGAGCAGTTGTTCGCGGCCGACGAGGACGGCGTGGCCGTCGACGACGCCCTGGACGCCGAGTCCGGGGATGTTGGTGAAGTCCTCGGGGGTGGGGAGGGGGTTTGCGGTGCGTTCGGCGGCGCCGGTGGCGACGGCCTGGGCGATGGGGTGTTCGGAGGAGTGTTCCAGGGCGCCGGCGAGGCGCAGGACGTCGGTCTCGTCGGTGCCGGGGGCGGTGTGGACGTCGAGGAGGGTCATGCGGCCGGTGGTGACGGTGCCGGTCTTGTCCAGGACGACGGTGTCGACACGGCGGGTGGTCTCCAGGACCTCGGGTCCCTTGATCAGAATGCCGAGCTGGGCGCCGCGTCCGGTGCCGACCATGAGGGCGGTCGGGGTGGCCAGGCCCAGGGCGCACGGGCAGGCGATGATCAGCACGGCGACGGCGGCCGTGAACGCGGCCGTCACGTCGTTCGTGACGAACAGCCACACGAGCAGTGTGGCCAGGGCGAGTGCGATGACGACCGGGACGAAGACCGCCGAGATCCGGTCCGCGAGGCGCTGCGCTGCCGCCTTGCCGTTCTGCGCGTCCTCGACGAGCTTCGCCATCCGGGCGAGCTGCGTGTCGGCACCGATCCGGGTCGCCTCGACGACGAGACGTCCGCCCGCGTTGAGCGTGGCCCCCGTGACCGAGTCGCCGACACCGACCTCCACCGGGACGGATTCACCGGTCAGCATCGAGGCGTCCACGGCCGACGCGCCCTCCACGACGACACCGTCCGTGGCGATCTTCTCGCCGGGGCGGACCAGGAACCGGTCCCCGACCCGGAGTTCGGCCGTCGGTACGGTCACCTCACGGCCGCCGCGCAGCACGGTGACCTCCTTGGCGCCCAGCTCGAGGAGCGCTTTGAGGGCTGCGCCCGCCTTCCGCTTGGAGCGGGCCTCGAAGTAGCGCCCGGCGAGGATGAAGGCGGTGACTCCGGCGGCGGCCTCCAGGTAGATGTTCCCGGCGCCGTCGCTGCGGCCGATCGTCAGCTCGAAGGGGTGCGTCATGCCGGTCATCCCGGCCGTACCGAAGAACAGCGCCCACACCGACCACAGGAACGCGGCCGAGGTGCCGACCGAGATCAGCGTGTCCATCGTCGCCGCCCCGTGCCGGGCGTTGGTCCAGGCGGCCCGGTGGAACGGCCAGGCGGCATAGGTGACGACGGGAGCCGCCAGCGTCAGGGCCAGCCACTGCCAGTAGTCGAACTGGAACGCCGGAACCATCGACAGGGCGATCACCGGAACGGCGAGCGCGACGGCGGTGACCAGCCGCTGCCGCAGGGGCCGCAACTCGCCGTCCTCGACCGCATCCGCGGCGAAGGAGTCCTCCTCCACGCGCGCCGGGGGAGCTGGCTCGTGCGCCGTGTAACCGGTCTTCTCGACGGTGGCGATCAGGTCCTGCACGGAGACGTCCTCGCCCCGGTAGCTGACCTTGGCCTTCTCGGTGGCGTAGTTGACGGTGGCCTCGACGCCGTCCATCCGGTTGAGCTTCTTCTCGATGCGGGCCGCGCAGGAGGCGCAGGTCATCCCGCCGATCGCGAGCTCGACCTCTGCGGTGGCGCCGGCGACCGTGCCGGAACCGGTGCCGGTGGTGGCGGTATGCGCGGACACGATGTCCTCCCTGGCGGAGACCTCCATACCCCCATGGGGTATGCCTACTCCTTCAGGTATACCCCCCACCCCTATGAAACGCAAGGGGGAAATATCCAAGTCGCCCGGAGTGTCTGCGTCCGGGCGGCGAGGCGCCCGAGCTCGCGGGTCCTCGGCTCGCATTCGGGCTGCGTCCACGGGTGATCTCCCCGTAGGCTGGTCAATGGACTAGACCTGTTGGCCCATGTGCTGCTGCTGCTTCCTGGAGGATGGGGATCCGATGAGCGACCGTGCAGTCCTGGAGGTGATCGCTCTCGACGCGGAAGACGCGGTCGCCGCCCAGGCGGGTGGTGCGGACCGGCTTGAGCTGGTCACCGACATGGCGGCGGACGGCCTGACCCCGTCCCGTGCGACCTACGCGGAGATCCGGGCGGCGGTGGACATCCCGCTGCGGGTGATGATCAGGCCGACGGGCGGCTTCGCCGCCGGTGACCTCGACGTGCTCGTGGCCGGCGCACGTGAACTGCGGGAGGCGGGCGCCGAGGAGTTCGTCCTGGGCTTCCTCGACGCCGAGGGCGGCCCGGACCTGGTGGCCGTCGAGCGGCTCGTCGCCGAACTGGAGGGCTGTCCCTGGACGTTCCACCGGGCGATCGACCGCGCCGCCGACCGGGACGCGCTGCGCAAGCAACTGGCGGACCTGCCCGGTCTGGACACCTACCTCACGGCGGGCTCCCCGAGGGGCGTCGACGACGGCATCCCGACCCTGGTCGCCGAGGCGGCGCGCAACGACGAACCGGGGTACGCGCCGCGGATCCTGGTGGGCGGCGGACTCCGCCTGGACCATCTGCCGGAGCTGCTGGCGGCGGGCATCGACGCGGTGCACATCGGCGGCGCGGCCCGCCCGCAGGGCTGGTCGGGCCCGGTGGACGCGGCGGCGGTACGGGAGTGGCGGACGGTCCTCGACGCGTGACGGGATGGGCAGCACCCGCCGGGCGGGTGCCCCGACGGGCGGGTGCCCCGACGGGGTACGGGCCACGGGCCGCCCCGCCCGTCCCGTCCGGCACCGGCCCGTCCCGTCCGGCACCGGCCCCCATTGCGTATCCGTGCGGCGTCATCCGTGCGGTGTTATCCGTACGTCGTCATCCGTACGTCGTTGTGCCCCCGTCCCCGGCCCCGTCCCGGCCCCGTTCGTATCCGCTCCAGCACCGACCCTCTCCCGTGCGCGCTCCGGGAAGGGAGCCCGTTCCGTACCCGGTCCGGAGCCCGGCCGTTACGCCAGCTCGTCCGGCAGCGCCGCCGCGTGCACGACCGTCAGGCCCGATACCGCTCGGGTCAGCGCCACGTACAGCCGCCGTAGCCCCGTGCGCGTGTCCGGCTCGCCGTCCACCACCGCAGCGGGCTCGTCCAGCACGACGTAGTCGTACTCCAAGCCCTTGGCCAGCGACGCCGGAACGAGGGTCAGCCGACTCTCGGCCGATGTCTCCTCACCGGGCGAGAGATACGCATGGCCCGCGGCCGTCAGCGCCTCGGCCAGCGCCGGAACGCGCGCGTCGGCCGCGATCAGCCCGATCGAGCCCTCCCGGCTCAGGGACTCCTCGCACGCCGCCAGCACCGCCGCGTCCAGCTCCGCCGGACCGGCCACCGCCCGCACCTCCAGCGAACCCGGCGACTCCCGCACCGACTCGACCGCCGCGAGTCCGGGCGAGATCACCGGCAGCAGCCGCGACGCGTACGCGATCACTTCGCGCGGCACACGGAAACCCGCCGTCAGCTCCTCCACCTCCGCGTCCGGCTTGCCCAGATGGCGCAGCGCCTGCGTCCAACTCTCCGTCGACCACGGCGTCGTGCCCTGCGCCAGGTCGCCGAGGACCGTCGCCGACCCCGTCGAACAGCGGCGGCCCACCGCTCGGTACTGCATCGGGGACAGGTCCTGCGCCTCGTCGAGCACCACATGGCCCAGCGAGTGCGTACGTGTCACCAGATCACGCGCCTCGTCGATCAGCACCGCGTCCGCCGCCGACCACTTCGCCGACCGCACGCTGCGGGCGGGCTTCGTCCACAGGACCGCCTTCCGCTCGTCCTCGGTGAGCAGCCCGTCCGCGTGCGCGGCCAGGAATTCCGCGTCCGACAGCAGCCGCAGCACCAGCTTGGCCGGGTCGACGGCCGGCCAGATCGCCTTCACGGCCGCCTTCACCGCCGGATTGCGGGCCACGGCGTTCTGCACCCGGTCGTCGGGCGCCTCGCCCGCCTCCTCCATCCGGACCAGGACGGCGTGCGCGATGCGCTGGGGGAGCGCCTCGTGGGCGGCCCCGTAGCGCATGTCACGGGCCAGCAGTTCGGTGACGATCTCCTCCAGTTCGTACGCGGGCACCCGCCAGCGGCGCGAGCCGCGTACCACCACGACCGGCTCCGTCGGCATCGTCACGTGTGAACGGACGGCCCGCCGCAGCACCTCGGCCATCCTGACGTCGCCCTTGACGACGGCGGCCTCCGCCGCGTCCGTACCGCGCACCTCGATGCCCGACGCGCCTGCCGTGCCCGGTGTGCCCACCGTCACCAGGTCGTCGACCGTCGCCTGCTTCACCTCCAGCTCGCCCAGGGCCGGGAGCACCTGCTCGATGTAGTGGAGGAACGACCGGTTCGGCCCGATGACCAGCGTCCCGGTCCGGGCCAGCCGCTCGCGGTGCGCGTAGAGCAGGTACGCGACCCGGTGCAGGCCGACAGCCGTCTTGCCGGTCCCCGGACCTCCCTGGACGCACACCGTCCCGCCCAGGCCGCTGCGGACGATCTCGTCCTGCTCGGGCTGGATCGTCGCGACGATGTCCCGCATGGGGCCGACACGAGGCCGTTCGATCTCCGCCTGGAGAAGCCTGCTGGTCCGCTCGGGCCCCGCCGGATCGGTGAGGTCCTCGTCCTCGTACGCGGTCAGTTCACCGCCGGTGTACCCGAAGCGGCGGCGTCGGCCCACGTCCTGCGGGTTCTTCCGCGATGCCTGGTAGAACGCCTGCGAGACGGGCGCGCGCCAGTCGACGACCATCGGGTCGCCGTCGGCGTCGTGGACGTGGCGGCGCCCGATGTAGAACCGCTCTCCCTCCGCCCTCTCGGCCCGCTCGGCGCCCACCGCGTGCAGGTAGTCCAGGCGCCCGAAGAAGAGCGGGGTGTGGGCGAGATCGGCGAGGGACTTGATGCGTTCGTCGATCTGGGACTGGAGGACCGCCGCATTGACCCAGTTGGCGGTGACATCGGTGATGTCGAGGGCCTGGACGTCCTCGCGCATGGCGCGCAACGCGGAACGGGACGCGGCGAGATGGGCGCGCTCCCGGACCAGCGGATCGGTGGTGACGCTTTCGTGTTCGTGCGCGGGCACGGTGTTGCCTCCGGCTTTTCAACGCAGGACGGCGGACCGCGCCTTGCCCCCTGCACCCGCACGACACGGCACGACACGGCTCGGGTACGGCTGCACTCGGGGCGATGCGGTCCGCTCGGGGATCGATCACGGGGTATGTACGCGGTGGTGCGCGCGTACGGATGTCGGCCGGTTTCCGTCCGGTCGGCGGCGCTCCCCCGGCTGCCGGCGCGAGCCGGTACCACGGTGTGGGAGGCGGGCAGACCGGCGATTGTATCGGCCGTTTCCGCCGGGGGCGAACGGTTTTCGCGCCCGGGGAGCCCGCTGAACGCGGAGTCGGAGACGCGAAGTCGGTTCCGGGGTGCCGGGCCGCGTCCCGTAGGGGATGGACGCGGACGGGTCCTTCGCGGAGACGACCGCGTACGACCCCAGGGCTACGCGTTCCGTCTCCCGGTTCCGCCCGCGGGCCGATGCCCGCGGGGATCGGGCGCAGGAGCATGGAACACATGAGCACCGTCACCCTGAACCCCCGCAGCACCGGCCCCGCGCACGACGCGACGGCGTCCACCGGTCACCCGCACCGCTTCGGCGACACCCTGCGCGCCGTCAAGGTCTACGCCCGCGCCGCGTTCGGCGTGATCCTCATGGGCGAGTACGCCGAGGAGGCGGGCGTCCGCACCCGCAGGCGCTGAGCGGCGCTCCGAGCCACCCGGTCGCCTTCCCGGAACGAGGATCAGCCGCCGCTCAGCAACTCGTCTGCGTCGACGATCCGGTACGCGTACCCCTGTTCGGCCAGAAAGCGCTGGCGGTGCGCCGCGAAGTCCTGGTCGATCGTGTCGCGGGCCACCACCGAGTAGAACCGGGCCTCGTGCCCGTCCGCCTTCGGACGCAGCACCCGGCCGAGCCGCTGCGCCTCCTCCTGGCGCGAGCCGAACGTCCCCGACACCTGGATGGCGACGGTCGCCTCCGGGAGGTCGATCGAGAAGTTGGCGACCTTCGACACGACGAGGACGCCGATCTCGCCCTCACGGAACGCGTCGAACAGCTTCTCCCGCTGGGCGTTGGTCGTCTCGCCCTTGATCACCGGCGCGTCCAGGTACTCGCCCAACTCGTCGAGCTGGTCGATGTACTGCCCGATGACCAGGGTTTGCTGGCCCTTGTGCTTGCGCACCAGCGCCTCGGTCACCTTGCGCTTCGTCGCGGTCGTCGCGCAGAACCGGTACTTCTCCTCGGTCTCCGCGGTCGCGTACGCCAGTCGTTCCGAGTCCGTCAGATCGACCCGTACCTCGACGCAGTCGGCGGGCGCGATGTAACCCTGCGCCTCGATCTCCTTCCACGGCGCGTCGAACCGCTTGGGCCCGATCAGCGAGAACACGTCCGACTCGCGGCCGTCCTCGCGCACGAGCGTCGCGGTGAGCCCCAGCCGCCGCCGGGCCTGGAGGTCGGCGGTGAACTTGAAGACGGGCGCGGGCAGCAGGTGCACCTCGTCGTAGACCACCAGACCCCAGTCGCGGGAGTCGAACAGCTCCAGGTGCGGGTAGACGCCCTTGCGGCGGGTCGTCAGCACCTGGTACGTGGCGATGGTGACCGGTCGGATCTCCTTGCGCGCACCGCTGTACTCGCCGATCTCGTCCTCGGTCAGCGAGGTCCGCTTCACCAGCTCGTGCTTCCACTGCCGGGCAGAGACGGTGTTCGTCACCAGGATCAGCGTGGTCGCCTTGGCCCGTGCCATCGCACCGGCCCCGACCAGCGTCTTCCCCGCGCCGCAGGGCAGCACCACGACACCGGAGCCGCCATGCCAGAACCCCTCGACGGCCTGTTGCTGGTAAGGCCGCAGCGCCCAGCCGTCCTGGTCCAGCTCGATGGGGTGCGCCTCGCCGTCCACGTAACCGGCCAGGTCCTCGGCGGGCCAGCCCAGCTTCAGCAGCGTCTGCTTGATCTGCCCGCGCTCCGACGGGTGCACGGCCACCGTGTCCGGGGCGATCCGCGCGCCGACCAGCGGCTGGATCTTCTTCGACCGCAGCACCTCCTCCAGCACGGGCCGGTCCGTGGAGGTCAGCACGAGACCGTGCACCGGGTCTTTGGAGAGCGTGAGGCGGCCGTACCTGGCCATCGTCTCGGCGATGTCGACGAGCAGCGCGTGCGGAACGGGGTAGCGCGAGTACTGCACGAGCGCGTCGACGACCTGCTCGGCGTCGTGCCCGGCGGCGCGCGCGTTCCACAGCCCGAGCGGCGTCAGCCGGTAGGTGTGGATGTGCTCGGGCGCCCGCTCCAGCTCGGCGAAAGGCGCGATGGCGCGACGGCAGGCATCGGCCAGGTCGTGGTCGACCTCGAGGAGCAGTGTCTTGTCGCTTTGCACGATGAGGGGTCCGGTCACGCGCGTCGGCCCTTTCTGCTGCGGGGAGCGGCCGGGAACGGCCAAACGTCCAGTCTGCCGCATGCGCGGGCCCGGTGCGTGGGTCGTGCACCACACGTGCCGCACGTGGGCACCGTGCGGCCGGGGCGCAGGTGGCTGGAGCCCGTTGTCCCTCAGAGCCGGGAATCGGCACCGGTCGGCTGATACAAAGAAGCGACGCGCCGACAAGCAGTCGGCCTCGGGGGAGGAGCCACGTGTCCCAGCAACCTGGTGAGCAGCAGCAACATCCTGGTCAGCAGCAACCTGGTGAGCAGCAGCAACAACCTGGTCAGCAGCAATCTGGTGAGCAGCAGCCGCAGCAGCCGTTCGGGCACCTGCCGCCTCCGCCCATCCCTCCGGGCGTCCCTCCGTCGGTCTCACCGCCGGTCCCACCGGCAGCGCCGCCGCAGCCCGCTCACGGCCGGCCGCAGGCGCCGCCGCCCGGCGTGCCCGTGGCCGGGAACCCTTACGCCCAGCCGGGGTACGCCCAGCCGGGATACGCCGAACCGGGACACGCCCAGCCGGGATACGGCCGGTCCGGCGGGCCGCAGCCTTCGCCGTATGGCGGTTACCCGCCGCCGCACGGCCCCCTTCCCGGCGGCCCCGGACAGGTGCCGGGCCCCGGACAGGTGCCGCGCCCTGGACAGATACCCGGACAGGCACCGGGGCCCATACCGCCGGGGCAGACGCCCGGCACGGGCAAGCGGCGTACCGGACTCATTGGGGCGGCCGCCGTGGTGGCTGTCGCCGTGGTGGCCGGCGGGGTGTGGTTCGCGGTCGGCCGGGGCGACGACGCGCCGACCGTGGCCAAGGAGAGCCAGGAGAGCCAGGAGAGCCAGGAGGGCCCGAGCGCCTCGCCGTCCGGCCCGAGCCCGGGCAACGAGCAGCTTCCGACCGTACGGCCGCCGTCCGAGGGGTCGCAGACCCCCGACCGGAACCCGTACGTCCCCGAGCCCACCGGGACCGGCCTCCAAGCCGTGTGGAAGGGCCCCGACTCCGTCATGCTGGCGCTCGGTGACGCGTACGTCGACGAGCCCGCCCGGGTCAACGCGATCCTCAGCGACGGCGACGGGTTCGAATGCAAGGGGCGCTGGCAGAAGGACGAGAGCGGCGACTTCCTGGAGGTCGCGCTGTTGTGCCGGCAGGACGGGGCCCGGGTCGAGGACAAGGACCGGGTCGGCAATCTCAGCCAGAACGGCGACACCTTGACCGTCAAGTGGAACAAGGGCGCCACCGGCTCGGAGACCTTCACGCGCTTTCGGGACATGGACCCCGCCTGACCGGCCGGCCCGAAGCACTCACGGCGTCGCGGTCCTCACGGCGTCGCGTCGTCGGCCAGTTCCGCCACGCCCGTGATGCGGTGCAGCGGGTACGTGCGGACGCCGTCCGCCGTGTGGTCGTAGGCCGTGACGTATCCGCCCTCGACCTTCACCGGGGCGATGACGTGCTGGCTGGCCGCGCCGTCGGCGTTGACGTAGCCGATCCATAGCGCCGAGCCGGTCAGCGCGGCGGCCTGGACGGTGGCGAGGGTCTCGGCGGCGGATGTGCGGGGCAGGGCTCCGGGCGGGGCGTCGGCGTCGGCGTCCTGGTCCGGTTTCTTGCGGGGCGCCATCGAGGCGGCGTCCCCGGCGCGGACCGCCCGGATCGCGGCGCCGAGCAGGGTGGTGTCGGGGACCGGGGGTCCCTCGGGCACGGGGGCGGGGGGCGTGCGTGGCGGGGTGCGGTGGGCGCCCGCGCGGGTGATCAGGACGTCGCCCTCGGCCGATTCGGCGGCCGGCGCGTATCCCATGTCGCGCAGCCCTTCGAGCAGGGACGCGGGGTCGACCGGCGCGGCCAGGACCGTCGGGGCGAGGCGGCGCAGGCGCAGGGCGGACGCGCGCTTGTCGGCGAGGATCTCGTTCAGCACGCTCTCGTCGTCGCAACGCACGTACGAGGAGGCGGCGCCGATCCGCAGATGGCCGTGGCGGCGGGCCACGTCGTCGATGAGGTAGCTGAGCGGCTGCGGCACCGGCGTGCGGCTGTGCGCGGCGAGGAACGCGTGCAGGTCGGCCGCCGACCGCCCGGCGTCCAGGGCGCGGCGTACGGACCCGGGGGTGAACCGGTAGACGGTGGCGCCGCCCTTCGACTCGATCTCCGCCAGCACGGAGAGCATGTCGGCCAGCGGGCGTTCCAGCGGGCCGGGCGCGACGGCCGTCAGGTCGGCCTGGAGCAGGACGTGGTCCAGGGGCTCGGGGAGCAGCGGCGCGAGCAGCGCGGCGGCCTCGGCGGGTCCGGAGCCGAGCAGGGCCCGGCTGTGCGCGGCGAGCGCGCCGCGGCCGGTGATGCCGAGGAGTTCGGACTCGTTCAGCGTCCACAGCGCGATCCGGGACCGCAGGTCCCCCGTGTCTCCGTCCGATCCCGATCCCGATCCCGATCCCGATCCCGATCCCGATCCGGAACCGGAAGGGGCGGGGGAAGGGGCGGGGGAAGGGGCGGCCGACGAGGACGCGGAGCCCCCGCGCAGCGGGCGTTCCCATCGGAGCCGGGCGAGGACGGTCCCCGGGTCCGGGGCGGTGCCCGGTTCCAGGGCGGCGAGGAGGGCGAGTACCCGTTGGCGTACCTCGGGCGCGGCCGAGCGATCGAGGCCGGGGCCGAGCGCGGACAGGGGCCGGCCCTTGGCGTCCTGGCCTCCGACCAGGCCCGGGGTCCGGGTGGCGGCGAGCCAGGCGGTGGCGAGGCGAGCCCATCGTTCCTGTGCGGGGAGCTCGGCCCAGTCGTCGTACGCGGGCGTAGGAGCGTACCGCTCATCGGCCTCCCCGTCGGAGGCCACCAGCCCGGCCGCGTAGGCGAGTTCGATCCAGAACGCGGCGACCGGTTCGGGGAGGTCGAGGGTGGCGGCGGTGCGTTTCAGGTCGCGCACGCCGATCCCTCCGGCCCGCAGCGTCGCGGGGCCGCCGCCGTCCCAGCCCTTCAGCAGTTCCTCGACGGTCGACACCGCCAGGAACGCCTGGCCGGCCGCGGCACTGTCCACAGCCTGGGGATCGCGGTGCGCGACGGCCTCGACGACGGGCGGCCGCGGCTCCGGTACGCGGTGGGCGCGCCCGGCCCGCAGATGCAGGGCGGCCTCGCGCGGCAGCACCACGGTGCGGGCCGACACGGGCAGCAGCAGTCCGCGGTCGCGCAGCCACCGCACGGGAGGGGCGGGATCCGGGGTGACCTCCCCGTACGGCGGCCCCCACACCAGCCGGTCCAGGATGGACAGGGCCTCGGCCGGGGCGGTGTCCAGCAGTCCGGCCATGGCGGCCCGGTCGGTGAAGAGCCCGGTCAGGGCCGCCACGGCGGAGACCGGGTCATGGGTGGCGGTCAGCCCGGCGGCGGACAGGATCTCCTGGAGGCGGCCCGGCGACATACCGGCGGTGGCCTCCGCGACGGTCGGGCCAAGGCCGGTCGGGGAGGGGTGCCGCGGGGACGGGGCGAGCAGCTCGCGCGCGGTGCGGACCAGTCGCAGCCGGTCGTCCCCGCCCCACACGAGGGCCTGCTCGCGCAGGGTGCCCAGGGCAGCGGGCAGGGCGGCCGCGATCGCGTCGGTGAGCGCCTCGGCGGCGGTGGTGGCCGTGGCATCGTGCGACGGTGCGTTGCCGTCGTGCGGCCGTCTGTCACCGCACCGTCCGTCACCGCGCCGTCCGTCGCCGCGCCGTCCGTCACCGTCGTGAGGCGGCCCGTCACCGTGCCGTCCGGCATCGCCGCGCGGCCGGCCGCCGCCGTGCCGCTCGCCGTCGTGCCGCGGTGTGTCATCCGTGTCCCGGACGTCGCCGGTGAGCAGGCCGAGCAGCGTTTCGTACGGCGCGGGGTCGGGGGCCACGGCGAGCGCCTCGGCGGTCTGGAGGGCGAACCGGTCGAGGTGCTCCAGCGCCCGTACGACAGAGGCGCGGGTACCGGCCCTCGTCGCGAGCTGGGTGATGTCGTTGGGCACGGGGGTGAGGAGATCGGGGCGGGCGCGCAGCAGCGCCGCCAGCGACTCGTCGTCCCGGGCACGGAGGGCTTCGGCGAGCGTCCGCGGTGGTGTGGTCGTCCCCATCCGTCCCACCGTAGTCGTAGTCCGCGGCGGGCAGCCCCCATCCGGTGCTCCGCGGCGGTCGTCATCGATTGTCGTCCGTGTCCGTGTCCGTGTTCTGCGTTGTGCGTTGTTCTGCGTTCTGGCGGGGTTTTGCCGGCCGCATTCCGAGGGGTCCTCGTCCGGTGTTTCCCCACAGTCGTCGTCACAGTCGTCGTCCGTGTCGCCGTGCCGCGTTCCGTGGTGGTCGCTCCGGACGGGCCCGGGCGCTACCGTCGGCGGTGCGGGGCGGCGGCAGGAGGGGAACCAGCGCGTGGGGATCGAGAGCGACCAGCTTGTCTACGACTATCTGAGCCGGGTCGGTGACCTGGCCCAGCAGCAACAACTGCCCTCGGGCACGCGGATGAGGCTCGTGTCGACGCTCCGGGGCGAGATCGACAGGCAGCGCCGGGAGCAGTCGGCCGACACACCGGCGGCCGTCCGCCGCATCATCGGCAGGCTCGGCACGCCGGACGAACTGGTCGCCCAGGCCGCCGCATCGGGTGACGGACCGGTGAAGCCGCCGCCCGAGCGGCCTGCCCGCGGCGTCCCCAGTCCGCGTGAGACACGCAGGGGGCTGCTGAGGAAGGACGCTTTCGGCTGGGGCGCGTCACGGGCGGCCGGGGGCACGAGGGCGGGTACGGACGCGGGGGCGGGTGCACACGGGCCCGCCGGGGGGCCGGAGAGCCCGCACGACCCGCAGGGTCCGGGCGACCGGCAAAGACCGGACGGCCGGGAGGGCCGGGAGGGCCGGGAGCGCGACGGCGGTCCGGAGGAACCGGAAGTCCCGGAAGTCCCGGAAGTCCTGGAGGGCCCGGCGGGCCCGCCGGGCCACGATGCCCCGCCGCCGATGGCCGGACGGGTTCCCTCGCCGCCGCACATGGCCGGCACGGACGAACTGGGACCGTCCGGCGGCGAAGCCGACTGGTGGCTGATCGAGCCGGGACCGTTCGGCGCCGGGGTCGACGTGCCGGGGTTCACCGGCGGCATCGAGATCCCGGCCATGGTGCGGCAGCCGTCGGCCGGGGACATCGTTCCGCCTCCCCGCACGGCGCCGGGCGGGGAGGCGGACGAGGACGCCGATGGGGCGGCCGGGGACGAACCGCACGCCGAGGGGGCCGGCTCCGACGAGTCGGCGCGGCGGCGCCGACCGATCCGCGGGCTGCTGCGCCGCGCCCCGCGCGAGGCGGAGGAGGGCGGAGCGCGGCGGGGCGGGTTCTCCCACCCCTTGCTGCTGGTCGCCGCCGCGCTGCTGGTCGCGGGCGCGGTGCTGGGCTCCTGGCTGGCCCTGGCGGGCGGCTGGTTGCTCGCGTACAGCTCGCGCACGCTGTCCCGCGCCGAGGCGAAATGGGCGGCGATGGGGCTGCCGGGCGTGGTGGTGGCGGGCGGGATCGTCTGGCTCTGGGGCCGCATGGAGGGCCGCTGGGGCGAGCCGATCGCGCAGGACGGCCTGTCGGACGCGATGAGCGGGATGTGGCCGGTGCTGGTCCGGACGGCCGCGGTCGCCTCGGCGGCGTTCCTGGTGTGGCGGGCGCGGCGACGGGCCGGGTGAGGGCGGAAGATCCACCCCAGCGCCCGGTCGGCATCCGTTCGGCATCCGGCTGACGTCCGGCTGACGTCCGGTCGGCGTCCGGTCGGCGTCCGGTCAGCACCCCGTCAGGGATGGCACGTGACGCGCAGGTGAGCCGCGGCGTTGTTGGCGTATCCCCTGGGGTTCCAGACGGTCGCCGGGGATTCGGCCTGCACGGCCGCGGTGGAGTCCCAGGCGCGTGCGACGAGTACGGCCTCGCCGGGAGGCAGGGTGAGCGTGGTGCGCCAGTGCTGCCACGTCCAGAGGTGCTCCGGCGGGTCGAGATCCGCGCGGGTCCAGGTGCGGCCGCGGTCGGTGGAGACGTCCACGCGTGCCACGGTTCGGTCGTCCCCGGCGAAGGCGAACCCGCTGACCTCGGTCGGCCCGGAGGCCAGGTGGGCGTTCCTGCCCGGCCGCAGGATGGCGCAGTGGATGCCGACCGGACCGAGGGTGATACCGACGCCGGGTCCAGCCGCCGTGGGGTCGGCTTCGGGCGGCAAGATGCTGTATTCGGTCTGGTAGTAGTTGTCGGTGGGTTCGGACTGTGCGCTGATGCGCTGGAGCCATTTGACGCTGCGGGCGCCGATCCAGCCCGGAACGATCACGCGCAGCGGGGCGCCGTGCGCGGCGGGCAGCGCCTGATCGTTCATGGCCCAGGCGAGGAGCACCTCGCTGGAGGATGCCTTGGCCAACGGCAGCGAGCCGCCGAAGGGCTGGGGCGGGGTGGCCCGCTGCGAAACGTCGGCGCCGATGAAGGCGATGTGGGCGGCTTCCGGCCGCACCCCTGCCTCGGCGAGCACATCCGCCAGGCTCGCCCCGCTCCATTTCGCGGTGGAGATGGCTCCGGGTCCCCACGGGACCTGACCGGGGATGTCGCGGATCTCGACGAGATCGGCGCGGCGGTTGCCCGCACACTGCAGTGTCGCCACCACCGTCCGCTCGGGGAGGCGGCGCAGATCGTCCATCGACAACTCCAGCGGACGATCGACCAGACCATCCACTCGCAGTCGCCAGCTCGCAGAGTCGATGCGCGGGATCGGCGCGTGGTTGCGAGCGTAGAAGGTGTCCACGGGGGTGATCCGGGATTCGAGGGCGCCAGGCGGCGCTTCGGCGTTGTAGGGCTCGTCTTGATGGACGAGCATCTCTGCAGACTTGTCCCATGTGCCCATCTGGTCACTATCCGTCATGTACGGCGAGTGATCCAGCCCGCCCGCCAAGGTTCAGGCCAGGCGGGTGACGTAGGGAAGCGTGGGAGCCCGCAGGTGTCGAACAACCGGGATCGATCCGTCAATGTCTTCTGGGTGACGACGTATCCCAGGGGGCGTCGCACGTTGCCGAAGGGGCTTCTGATCGTCCGCCTTGCGGGGAGGCGGAGCTTGGATGCCGGCCCTGCCGTGCGGGGGGACGGCGAGGGCCGGCTGGGCCCCGCGCGAGCGGAACGAAGACGCTCGTGCGCGGCCGGTCTCACAACCCGCCTCGGCTGCTTCGGAGGCTCGGCAACGCGTTCTCGACGCTCAGTCGCTCCCTCCGCGCCGCCGCGCCGTGCCGATTTCGCCACACGACGAAAGCCCCGTCGCGCCCCCGGTCAGGAGTGCGGCGGGGCTTGGGTCATGCTGCCCGGCGGTACGTCGTGGGCCGGGGCGGGCCGGGGCGTCGGAGAGACCGGCGCGATACGTGAAGCGCCCCGCCGCACCGTCACTTCGTCAGGTCCGTCCGCAGCTCGTCGAGGATCTGGTCCGCGGCCGTGTAGCCGATACCCGCGATCCACAGGCGGTCGTCGACCTCGAAGACCTTTCCGTCCTTCGACGCCTTCAGCCCCTTCCACAGACCGCTGTTCATCGTCTTCGTCGTGCCCGCCTTCTCCGGGCTGCCATACGTCGACGTGAAGATGACGTCCGCGTCCGCGAGGTCGATCTTCTCGGGGGACACGTCGTACGAGAAGCCGTCCTTGGCCTTGTCGGTGATCGCGGGGCGGCCGAGGCCGAGGTCGGCGAGGATCGAGCCGATGTAGTTCTGCTTGCCGTAGATGCGGATGTCGGAGCCCTCGACGAACCGGACGAAGTTGACCTCGGTGGCCGCCGCCTTCTCCTTGCCGCCGAGCGCCTCGGTCACTTCCGCGACATGGGTGTCGTACGCGGCGACGACCTTCTTCGCCTCGGCCTGCTTGCCGAGCGCGTCCGCGTGCAGCTGGAAGTTCTCCTTCCAGGCGGTTCCGGTGGACTCCGTCATCACGGTGGGGGCGATCGCCTTGAGCTGTTCGTAACGGTCGCCGTCGCGGACCTTGCTGGTCAGGATCAGGTCCGGCTTCAGCGAGGCGACGGTCTCCAGGTCGGGGTTGGCGATCTCGCCGACCGCCTTGATGCCCTTCGTCTCCTCGGCGGGCAGGTAGGCGGGGAAGCCTTCCTCCGTCGCGGAGTGCGTCGCGCCGACCGGCCGTACACCGAGGCTGAGCGCGGAGTCCAGCTCACCGGTGTCCAGCACCACGACGCGCTGAGGGTTCACGGGTACCTCGACATCGCCCATGGCCGTCTTGACGGTGTGGGTCCTGGCAGGGGCGGCGTCGGTACCGGCACCGATACCGGCATCGGAGGAGCTGTCGGAGCCCGAGGAGCCGCAGGCGGAGAGCGCGAGCGCGCCGGCGAGGGCGAGCGCGCCCAGGGAGAGACCGCGGCGCCGGGTGAGGGTGGTCATGGACGGCCTTTCAGCGAGGGCGGGGCTTTTCGCCGGTTCGGGCATGGGGGTGCGGGCGCGACGCGGCAGCGGGCCGCGCGTACGGACACGGCGCGTACGGCACGGGCCCGCAGGGGCGTGGTCCGCGCGTTCACGGCGTGGCAGCCGACTGCCAGGGCGCCCCCGGCACCACGAGCGGCGAACCGGTCACCGGACACGGGACGATCACCGCGTCCAGCCCGAAGACCTCGCGCACGAGGTCCGCGGTGACGACGTCCTTCGGGTGGCCCTCGGCGACGATCCGCCCCGCCTTCATCGCGACCAGGTGGTCCGCGTACCGGGCGGCCTGGTTCAGGTCGTGGAGCACGGTGACGACGGTCCGGCCCCGGGTGCCGTCCGCCGCGGACGCGGTGAGGCGCCGCACCAGGTCCAGGACCTCGACCTGGTGCGCGATGTCGAGGTACGTGGTGGGCTCGTCGAGCAGCAGCAGATCGGTCTCCTGGGCCAGCGCCATCGCGATCCAGACCCGCTGGCGCTGACCGCCCGACAGCTCGTCCACCGACCGGTCGCCCAGCGCGGTGACGTCCGTACGCTCCATGGCGTCCGTCACCGCCCGCTCGTCCTCCTCCGACCACTGCTGCCACCAGTGCTGGTGGGGCTGTCGGCCACGGGCGACGAGATCGGAGACGGTGATCGCCTCGGGGGCCACCGGGGTCTGCGGCAGCAGCCCGATCGACTGGGCGATCCGCCGGGTGGGGATCTTCGACAGCTCGGTGCCGTCGAGGAGCACCGACCCGCCGCTCGGCCGCAGCAGTCGGCCGAGCGCGCGCAGGGTGGTCGACTTGCCGCAGGCGTTCGGGCCGACGATGACGGTGACCCGGCCGTCGGGAACGGAGAGATCCAGCTCCTGCACGACGGTGCGGTCCTCGTACGCGAGAGTCAGCTCCCGCGCGGTGAGCCGGCTGGTCGCGGTCGCCGTGGTGTCGGACGTACGGGTCGAACTCATGCGGTCCCTCCACTACGGCCACGGCCGCCGCCGTGACCGCGGATGATCAGCCAGATCAGATACGGGGCGCCGACCGCCGCCGTCAGAACGCCCACCGGCAGCTCGGTGGGCGAGAAGAGCCTGCGCGCCAGCAGATCCGCGAGCACCACGATCACCGCGCCCAGCAGCGCCGAGCAGAACAGCGGGATCTGCGCGGTACGGGTCATCCGGCGGGCGATCTGCGGGGCGAGCAGCGCCACGAAGTCGACCGGCCCGGCGGTCCCGGTCGCCACGGATGCCAGGGTCACGCCGAGGGCGACGAGCCCCAGCCGTACCCGGCCGAGCCGTACCCCGAGAGCGGTCGCGGTGTCGTCGTCCAGTGAGACGGTGCGCTGCGCCCGCGCCGCCCACAGCACGGCGGGCAGCAGGATCAGCAGCGCCCAGCCGATCGGCGCGGCCTCGGACCAGCCGCGGCCGTTGAGCGAGCCGGACATCCAGATCTGCGCCTGCTGGGCGACCAGATAGTCGCCCTTCGTCATGAACAGCGTGGTGACCGACCGCAGCGCGATCGCGAAACCGATGCCGATGAGGACGAAGCGGGTGGCGTGCAGACCGCCGCGCCAGGCGAAGACGTACACGAGGGCGGCCGCGGCCAGCCCGCCGATGACGGACAGATACGGCAGCACGGTGTACGAGGTGATGCCGAAGGTCATCGCGCCGACCGTGAGCGCGCTCGCCCCCTGGCTGATGCCGATGATGTCGGGGCTGGCCAGCGGATTGCGGGCGACGGTCTGGATCAGCGCACCGGCTGTCCCGAACGCCGCACCGACCAGCAGCCCCACGACCATGCGCGGCAGCCGCAGCGTGCCGACGACCAGTTCGTCGGGGGACGGCTGCCCCAGGACGACCTTCACGACCTCGGCGGGCGCGACGAAGCTCTCACCGGCGCAGAGGTACGCGACACATACGGCGGCCAGCAGGACGACGAGGACGGCGGCGACGACCGCCGCGCGCCGGTGCAGCAGGAATCGGCCCCGGGCCCCGATCCGTACGACGGAGTACCCGGCGGGCCGCACCCGGACAGCGGTGTCGCTCATGCGGGCACCGCCTTCCGGCGTACCAGCGTGACCAGGAACGGAACGCCGATCAGCGCCGTCATCACCCCTGCCGGGACCTCGCTCGGCGGGAAGACGATGCGCCCGATGACATCGGAGACGAGCAGCATGACGGGTCCGACCAGCGCCGCCATCGGCAGCACCCAGCGGTGGTCGCTGCCGACGATCGCGCGGGCGATGTGCGGGACGGCGAGCCCGATGAACGCGATCGGCCCGGCCGCCGCGACGCCGGCACCGGTCAGCACCGTGGCCCCGATGCCGCCGACGATCCGTACCGTCGCGACCTTCTGCCCGAGGCCCTTCGCCACGTCCTCGCCGAGCGCCAGCGCATCGAGCCCGCGGGCGACGGACAGCACGAGTACGGTCCCGACCAGCATGAACGGCCAGATCTGCTGGGCCACCTCGGCCTCGCGTCCGGCGATCGAGCCGGCCTGCCAGAAGCGGAACTCGTCCAGCGCGGACGCCTTGGTCGTCAGCACCGCCGTCGTCACCGACACGAGCAGCGCGTTGATCGCGGCGCCGCCCAGGGCGAGTTTCACGGGGGTGGCGCCCCCGCGTCCGCTCGAAGCGATGGCGTACACGGCGACGGAGGCGATCGCGGCCCCCGCGAACCCGAACCACACGTACCCCGTGAGGGAGTGGATTCCGCCGTACGCGATGGCCAGCACCACGCCGACCGAAGCGCCTTGGCTGATGCCGAGGATGCCGGGGTCGGCGATGGGGTTGCGCGTGATGCCCTGGAGCACCGTTCCCGCGAGGGCCAGTGCCGCGCCGACCATCAACCCGATCAGCGTGCGTGGCACTCGCATGTTCCGGACGACTTCGGCGGCGTTGGAGTCCCCGCCGTGCAGCAGGGCGTCGATCACCTCGGACGGGGGTATGGAACGGGCTCCCACGGCGAGGCTGAGAAGAACCGCCACCAGCAGCGCCGCGACGGCCGCCGCCGTCGCGAGTGCGCGTCTGGAGCGGCGTGGTGCGGCGGCTGACATCGGACCCCATCGGACGGCGGGCAGAGCGGTGAAGCAAAGTTAGGCTTGGCTAAGTCTAAGCATCGCCATTTCCCGGCCCGACGGCCGGACCGGCGAACCCGACGGCCGTACCGGAGAACATGAGCGCTGTGCTGGAGAACCTGAGCACCGTGCCGGCGGGGGGAGGGACCGGCGGGGGCGGATGTCGTCCTGTCGTCCTTGACGGAGTTCCCGTCCTGGCTGGACGGATACGCGACGGCGGTCCGGGACGCGTAGGCCCTCCGGCGGGTGCGGGACGAGGGCGCGGTACGGGTCACTGAGCGCCGCACGACGAAGCGTCGTCCGTTCACCGAGCGCCGTACGGCGGAGCGTCGTCCGTCTTCGCCGTGCACTCCACCCAGAGCAGTTTCCCGCCCTGCCCCGGCAGTCCGGTCGTCATGGGGTACGCGCCCCAGCTTTCCGCGTAGAGGGTGACGAGATACAGCCCCCGCCCGCGCTCGGCGAGTTCCGCCGGGGCCTCGGCGCTCCATCGGAAGGGTGCGGGGATGTCCGGGTTGGTGTCCCAGACGCTCAGCCGGACACGGCTGCGCCCGGCGTCGCGCAGGCGCAGGGAGTACTCGCCCGAGGAATGCACGTACGCGTTGGTGACCAGTTCGCTCGCCAACAGCTCCGCGACCTCCGTGAGTTCACGCATGCCGTGCACGCGCAGGATGGTACGGAGGGTGGAGCGGGCCACGCCGGGGGCGCGGGGATCGCGCGGGAGTTGGAGGGCGTACGCCCAGGGCGGGGATACCGTGGCACTGACCATGGAAGTCTCCGATCACGGAGGGAAGTTGAGGTATGCGCTTGGGTTGCCCGGTGACGAGGCCGCTCCGTCGAGCGGGGTACTTCCGGGCGGGTGGCCTGAGTCCAAGCTAGCGGCACGAGGCATAAAATATTTGCGAGATCTGCAATCGATTGAGATATGTACTCCTGTGAGTGATGTTGCCAACGCGTTTCTGATTAAGGAGGGTTGACATATGGCGCTCAGAAGCGCCCCGAGTGCGCGACGCCTGCGCCTTGGGGTCGAGTTGCGTCGATTGCGGGAACGCGCTGGGCTCACGGCCACTGAGGGCGCCCGTCTGCTCGGCATCAGCCAGGCGCAGCTCAGCAACATCGAGGCGAGCCGTTTCGGTGTGAGCGCGGAGCGGCTGCGCGCAATGGCTCGCAACTATCGCTGTTCGGACAGCGCCTATATCGCAGGCTTGATCGCTCTCGCCGGGGAACGTTCATCGGGCTGGTGGGAGACGTTCCGCGAGGTCCTGCCCTCCCCGTTGCTGGACATCGCGGAGCTGGAGCACCATGCGACTGGGCTGCGGTCCGCCAACACGTGCCATGTCCCGGGTCTCCTCCAGACCACGGACCATGCCCGCGAGATCTTCCGGCAGGTGGTTCCGGAGTTCTCCCGCTCAGACATCGAGCACCGCGTGAGTCACCGACTTCAGCGCCAGGCCCTCCTTGACCGACCAAGCCCGCCGACGTACCGGGCAGTCATTCATGAAGCCGCCCTCCGCGTGCCCGTTGGCGGCCCCGCCATCGCCAGGAACCAGCTTCGACATTTGCTTGAGCAGAGCGAGCGGGAACACATCACGGTTCAGGTGATCCCGTTCGCCATCGGCGCCTATCCAGGATCAGGGCAGACCATCCTGTACGTACACGCCACGGCGCCTCGCCTCGACACGGTCTCACTGGACCAGTCGCACGGCCCTGTTCTCGTGGATGCCGAAGCGGAACTGGAGGCTTACCGTCTCTTGTTGGCACGCATGGAGGCCGTGGCGCTGACGCCGGATAAGTCCCGCGACTTCATTTACAGCCTGATCGACGACCAGTGAAGGGACTGGACATGCACCAGAACTCATGGCAGAGGTCCTCGTACTGCGGACAGGGCGAATCCTGCCTGTACGTCGCCGCGAACAACAGCACGGTCAGTCTCACCGAGAGCAGCGACCCCACCGGAGCGATACTCCGCACCACACCCGCTGCCTGGGCCGCCTTCGTGCAAAACCTCAAGGAGAATCGCACCCAGAGCTGACGTCCCCACCGACGCCTACTGCCGGACGCGGCTGATTTGGTTGTCGATCTGCCGCAGACGCTGCCAGGCGTCGGGGTCGGTGCCGTCGCCGAGCGTGTAGTGCAGGGCGGGCCGATTGGCAGGGCCGAGCCGGACGGGCGCGAAGGCTGTGTGGTCCCCGTCGAGGTCGGCGACGGCGTCGGGGCCGAGGGTGAAGGTGAGAGGTACCGGGGGCGGTTCGTGGTGGGCCGGGGTGGTCAGATCCGCGCGGGCCGTGCGTAGTTGGCTGATCATCGTGGCGAGGTTGTGCCTGGTTGCCAGGGACTCGGCCAGCTCGGTCAGGGCACCCATCGGAGTGCTGTGCTCCGCACCGTGGCCGAGGGCCAGGGTGATGTGCTCTTCGACGCCGGCGCGGGTTCGGGCAGTGCGTGTGGTGGCGAGCGCGGGGCGGTCGGGGTCGCCGACGGCGACGGTCCAGGTGGGCAGGGACTGTTGGGCGCGGGTGCGGGCCAGGTCGGTCAACTGTCGTGTGGACCAAGGGACGTTGACGGGTTCGGCGGTGGCCCATCCGGCGGGCGGGGTGCCGGTGAGCGTGCGCCAGGCCTGTTCCAGGGCGCCGCCCAGGACGAGCCGTTCGTCGGCCGGATGGATCGTACGGATGGAGAGCAGCAACTGCCGTTCCCCCTCTGCGCCGGGGCGGGGCCGGAAAGCATCCGCGATCCGGGGGTTGTCGCCGGGGACGGGGGTGAAGTGCCCGTCGTGCCAGTGCAGTACGGCTCCGGAGAGTCCGTCGTAGTAGCCGCACTCGAGGTTCCGCACGACCCAGCGGGAGGGCAGCCCGTCCAGCAGCGTGCGGGCGGGGAACGTGAGCCGGGTGCCCGGCGGGGTGACGAGGTGCAGTTCACGCCCGGTGCGAGCCGTGTTGCTCACCACGTCGGTCAGCCAGGTCGTGGCAGCGATCACGGGACGGCCCTGGATGACGACAGCGGCCCTGTCGGTGAGTATGTCCACTCCCATGGGAGCCGCCTCTGTCACGGCGTCGGCGAGGTCGGCCACGACATCGGTATGAGCGGCCTCGCGCGGCCAGACGGTGCCCCCGAGCACGGCCGCCAGGCGCCCGGCAACGGATCCGGCCAGCCGTCCGGCCTCCTCCACCGCCGTGGTCGCCCGCGCCTCGGTCCACCAGACGGGTGACTCCGCATCCACGCCCGTGCCGAGCAACCGGCCTACTTCGCCCGGGACTTGGAGATACCGGGGCGCCTCGACCGACACCAGTGCCTGCCCGGCAGCCGTGCACAACTGAACGACGGACCCACCACCCGCCCGGTTCACCCGCAGATCCGGGCCACCGGCGTGCAGCCCGGCCAGCAGCGTCTTGGTGTCCGGCATCTGAGGGGTGAGAGCGATCACGTCCTGTGTCATGTGCTGCGTCACTCACTTCGGATTCGGTTCTTTTCCCACGGCAGGATAAGAGGCTTGCGGTGCCACCACCAATCGCGTTCGCTGAGATTAGTGAGAGGTCCCGAGACTCCTGCCTCAGCAGCTCAGGTGTCGTCTGACGCGGTGTACTTCTTGAACGCCTCGTCGAGTTGCCCGACAAACGTGCGCAGGAGATCGGCTACGGGTCCAGGGAGTTGTTCCGGCAGTTGCCCGATCCGGTCTCGCGCCAGTAGAGCTTCGCAGTACAACTCGAACGGATAGTTGCCGGTGGGGTGCCAGCCAGATTCCATATGCCGCACCATTCTCTCCCATTCTGCAAGATAAGCCCGAGAGTGGTACAGATGGGATCCGGGTTCATCGGTAAGTGCAGGACCGGTGGGGCTTTCCTGTGCCTTTCGGAGGAGCTCCGTGGCGTGGATGAATTCCGAGGTGATTGGCGTGGGGACATGCTGTTCCCGGACGATCTCCGGAAGCTGCATTACACGAACACCGGGAAGCTGAGGGACGGCAGCCTCAACGGCGTCGATGGAGTACTCGGGTCGCTCGTCGTCCGACGCCAAGAGGCGAGCACGGGTCACCAATCCGGTCGGAGTCACCAGCCAATATGCGCTGGGAAGCTGCTCTTCGGCGGGATACAGGACCACGGTCTGCGCTGCAGCAGCGAAGCGTGAAGCGAAATCCGGCTCGGCCGGCTGCTGGGAGACAGCTTCTTGGACGAAGATGTTCATAGTCAGCGAGACGTCACCAAGGACATGCGAGTAGTCGCACAGGGCAAGAGCATCCCAGTTGCGGTTTTCCTGATCGCCGTCGAAGTCGGCGACATCGACGGCGTTCGGCTCAACACGCAGGCACGACGCCAGGGCATCGGAGATTTGGGGCGGCTGCAAGCGATCGGTGGTGAAGAGGTTGTATGTCATCCGAAGGTCCCGTTGTAGATCTCAGGCCGTCCCATGCCTGGTCGCGCTCCTGCTCTCCGTGGAAGCCGGCCAAGGTGGCCAGGTCGTCGATGCCGCCCCAGATGCTGTCCTTGGCGATGCCGTCCCACGCCCAGCTCTTGGCCCCGTGCCCCCACCACTCCAGACTCCACCGCTCGTAGGTGCGCTCCTCGGGGCTTCCCCAGGGCAGGTCCTTCATTCCCTTGAGCGTGTCGGCGGTCTGGCCGTACATGCCGGGGCCGTGCGTGCCGTCGTCCTCCACCCACCGAGGGCGGCACATGGCCGGGCTGATCGCGTTGATCTTGTTGGCGGCGTTGCGTTCGGCTTCCTGGAAGCCCTCACGTGCGGCTGCCACACCGTCCATCAGCGCCTGGTGCGCGTCGGACTTGCCCTGGTCCTCGGTCCAGTCGTCATCGCCCCGGACGCTGTCGACGAAGGTGAACGCGTCCAGCTTCAACTGCTTGAGCCGCTCCGCGTGCGGCCTGGCCTCGAAGACGAACGTATCCAGGGCATCGGCCAGCGCCTCGATGTCCCCGGCGAACTCCTCCGCCGTATCCATGACCGGCCGGGTGGAGGAGAACAGCTTGTCGGCCTCCGGGGCCTGGTAAAAGGCGGCCATCGCCTGGAAACGGGAGTGGACGTCCTTGCCCCCGTTCCGGATGCCGATCGCGTGCGTCCGCAAACCGGACGCCGCCTTCTCCAACTGACCGAAGTCACCCGTGTACTGCGGTGTCCCACCCGGTTCACCCGCAGATCGGGGCCACCGGCGTGGAGCCCGACCGGCAGTGTCTTGGTGTCCGGTATCTGCGGGGTGAGGGCTATGACGTCCTGAGTCAGGTGCTGCTCCTGAAGCGGCGGCTCGGTAGGCCCACAGACGCTTCCATCGTCCGCGGTGCGGGGCGGAAGCCACCTTCTCGGTCGTCAGAGTCTGCCGGTCAGGTCGGGCCCCAATCCGTCCTCGTACGCGTCCGGCGTTGCAAGTCCTTCAGGTGTGGCTGTTCCGAAGTACGTCGGTTCGCCGGGCTCGGGAGGCATGCCGAGCAGAGCACCGATTTCCTCCAGAGCGGCCGCGAGCCGTGGAGCGTTGTTCCGGTAGACCTCGGGGTGCGGGCGTCCCGCGAAGTCGTACCAGCACCAAATGTCATGGTGCACTGACAGTTCGGCCGATAGGCCGGTGGGAGCGGTAGAGAGGGACAGGTCGACCAACTCGGGCTCGGTCCGAGGCTGCCCTTCCGCGTCGATCCACGTACCCGTGCCGATCACACCGATGCTGGCGATAGCGGCGGCGGGGTGCGAAGAGGGGCGGCTGCCCCGTACCCGCTCTGGGAGGCTCGGATCCCCCAGTGGCTTGGTGAGTTCAAGGGTGCTTGTGATGCCGGTTGTCCCAACGTCCAGCACGTACCAGCTGTACTTGAGCTCGACGGGGGTCAGGAGTTCAAGCCGAGCCAGTACGTCACACATCCGTGCCGCGACCGAGAGAGCTGACTCCAGCCCTGGTGCGGCGAATTCGTCGAGGTCCCAGTACCAGGAACCGCATTCTCGTGGTGCCCGCATCAACGTCGTCATGGTATTCCTTACGGGAATGTGGATGTGCTTGGTGGGGTATTACGGGAATGCGGATGTGCTTGGTGGGACAGGGATTACCCTTGCATTCCATTTTCTACGACGAATCCATTCTTCGAGATCCGAACCGCTCAGTTCTGTGACGCCCTCTGTGGTAACGATGTCGACCGGACCGAAAATTGTTCCGGAAAATCCGACGAGAACGGTGTTCTCGTCGAGCTTCGCCTTGAATGAGTTCTCGTCCACCCCTGCGTTCGTAAGATCTGCGCCGCGGAGGTCGACGTCCAGCAGGGAAGCACCCATCAACCGAGCGCCACGGAAGCTCGCCCCCGAGGCGTCTACGTCGTAAAGTGAAGCCTTAACGAAATTGGCACCGTCGAGAGTGGCACCCCGAAGCGTGGCATCATCCAGGTTCGCCCGTACCAGCGAGACATTGGTCAGGTCTGCTCCAGAAAGGTCGGCGCCTTCGAGATCCGCGCGATAGAACTCCCTCCCGTCAGGTTCGTACCGACCCAGCCTGGCCTCGGTGAACCATGATTCGGAGAAGTCGCCGCCTGTCAGGTCCGCGCCGCTGAAGTCGAGGCCCACGGCATCGAGCCCGCTGTCGTCCGGACTCTGCAGCCACGCTCGCAGGCGATCGGCGGCGGCTTGGTCGTCAGGGTATTGGCGTGGTGCCCAGCCCTTACGGGTGCCAGGTGACATCGCCTTCCCAACCGTTCTTCTCGACGACGGACTTGATAGCAGTCGATCACTGCCTGATTTGCATTACTGACATCGAGAATAACGGTGCAGTGCTTTTCGACGATCTATTCAGAGAGCTTCTTGATCCACTTGCCGTTGTTGGTGGGGTCGTATGCATCCTCGAAAGGGAGCGACTTGTCGTGAGAATTATTGAATGGCGCCCAGTCGGAGTGCACGCCATTTATTTCAGGGTGCCAATCATTCATGCTGCTTATTTAGTGCCGATTTAAGCCCGCATGTTGCGGCCTCATCAAGTCCCCAAGGTCAGGAACCGCAGTGGCGCGATGTATGCAGCAAGGTCGACGTTGCAATTCCTCACGGGGGGAATAGAACCGTTGGATGGGGCTGTGATTGCGCGTCTTCAAAGCGCGGCAATATGTTCCAGCGGACCTTCGCGTATTACTTCCACTACGCCGAAAAGTCTCGGGGTGAGGGCTATGACGTCCTGGGTCATGCGGTCATGCGTTACGTCGGAGGCGGTCAAAGCCCGTCCGTCAGGTCAGGGCCTCGCCCGTCGATCACGTCAGGCATTTCGATTCCGTACCCTTTAGCGCGTCCGAAATATGTCGGATCGCCCGGTTCTGCGGCAGTCCCGAGAAGGGTGTCGAGGTCTCGGAGGGCGGCTGCCAAACGCGGCGCATTTCGCTTCTGAATGTCCGGATGGGGGATTCCCTTGAAGTTGAAGTATCCCCAAATGTCATGGAATACTGCAACTTCGGCTGATAGTTGTAGTTCATCCGGGCTAACTGTCAGCACGAGGAGATCAGGCTCATGGCGCTCTGTACCCTCGGCGTCGAGCCACATACCCCTGCCGAATACCGAAATAGTGCCGACTTTGGCATCCGGGAATCCAGAGGGGCGGCTTTGTTGAATACGTTGCGCGAGTTCCGTTTCGTTGAGTCGTCCCCTTACTGGCAGTCTTGTGGTCACGCCAATGCCGCCGATGCCGTAGACAAACCACATCCATTCAAGAACGCGGGGCTCCAGCAGGCTGTGGGCTCGCAGCAGTTCTGACATTCGTGCTGCGGTCATCAGTGCCGAATCAAGCCCGGGAGGTGCGAAATTATCAAGCTCCCATTCCCAGGAGGCGCATTCCTCTGGTGCGCGCATCAAGGTGGACATGAAAATTCCTTACGGGTAGACAGAGCCGTTGGCGGGGATCGTGATAGAACCGTCTTGAAAGCGAAGCTCGAAGGTAGCGCCAGTCTTTTTGGCGCAGTGCTCCACAGTTTTGATGGTCGACTCTGTGAGAGCGAACTTGGTGTCGTGGATGTCCAGTATGGCGACCTTGGGTCCTGCGATCTCGCCGAGCAGCTGCTTTTTCGCGATCTTTTGGGCCGCCGAACCGATGCCGTGTTCAAAGTCCACGTCTTTCAGTTGGCATCCGTACCTGATCTCGTCACCCGACTTGACCAAGACATCGAGGTCTAGGTTTTCTGCTTTGTTCTTGTATTCGAAAGCCAGGTCCTTCACGCCGCGCGACTGAAGATCCGAGGCGAACTCCATGGCCTGGTGCACAGCGGGGAGCATGCCCTTCTGCTTGCACTGGCTGAGTAGTTCTCTGTATCCAGGAAGTCCGTCGAAGGTTCCTCGGCCGATGAATTCGGCGATGCCTGCCCCGTAATCTCCCTTGCGTAGTTGTACAAGCGCTCGCTGCTGATCCTGCGGTGGCATCTTCGCACGGTCGAGCGCGGCTGTGACCCCGGCTTCCTGTTCGGAGCGCATCGGGCCGGTCGGACCGGTGGATGCACGATCGCCATCACTGAACCGGTCCGGCCCATCCGAGGGTTGGTGACTGCCGCTCGTGCTGTCCCCTGAGCCGCCCCCGCCATTTGAGCCGCCCCTGCCATTCGGACTTCCGTGATCGATGCCTTCCGGAGTGTCGTGGCCGCTTCCGCCGGGGCCGTGGCCTGCGCCACTGGCACCTTCGTTGTGGTTTCCATTGACCGGTCCCCCATGTCCACCACTGCTCGACCCGTTTCGGTGGTCTGCACCGGTCGAAGGGCCATGGTTGGGGGAGGGGCCCGTACCGAGGTCGCCTGCATGGGCGGTCGCTTCGGGCGCATGCCGTCCCGCTGCGACTAGTTCGCGGTCGCCGGCCTGGACGGCGGGTATGCGTTCGGTTGCGGAGGGTTCGTGCGGTGCCGGGTTGGTGTTGGGTGTGCCGTCGCGGTTGAGGGGGATGAGGTTGCCGTGCTTGTCGACGCGGTAGCGGTCGCTGAGGTCGAGGGCGCCGTCGGGGAACTTGGTCGTGGGTAGGTGGAGGTGGTTGCTGACGTTGGCCAGGACCTGGGAGACCTTGGGCAGGTCGGAGAGGGCTTTGGTGGCCTTGAAGGCGCCGCCGAGGGGGTCGAGGGCGTCGCCGACCCTGGCCATGGTGCCGGCCGCCTTCGCGAGCGTGCCGCCCTTGCCGAGCTTCGAGGCGGCGGCCAGCGGGCCGGCGCCCAGGGTGAGCACGTTGAAGGACGTCACGGCATGGGCTCGGGCGGGGTCCTCCTGCCACATGTCGTACGCGATGAACTGCTTGCCGAACTCCTTCGCGTACGCCTTGCTCTCACGCTGCCAGTCGGACAGGTGCTCGTCCTGCCCCAGCAGGTCCATGCCGTAGGCGTAGCCGCCGACGACGGTGCGCCTCAGGCCGTCCCATGCCTGGTCGCGCTCCTGCTCTCCGTGGAAGCCGGCCAGGGTGGCCAGGCCGTCGAGGCCGCCCACGATGCTGTCCTTGACGATGCCGTCCCACGCCCAGCTCTTGGCCCCGTGCCCCCACCACTCCAGACTCCACCGCTCATAGGTGCGCTCCTCGGGGCTGCCCCACGGCAGGTCCTTCATTCCCTTGAGCGTGTCGGCGCTCTGGCCGTACATGCCGGGGCCGTGCGTGCCGTCGTCCTCCACCCACCGAGGGCGGCACATGGCCGGGCTGATCGCGTTGATCTTGTTGGCGGCGTTGCGTTCGGCTTCCTGGAAGCCCTCGCGCGCCGCTGCCACACCGTCCATCAGTGCCTGATGCTTGTCGGTCTTGCCCTGGTCCTCGGTCCAGTCGTCATCGCCCCGGACGCTGTCGACGAAGGTGAACGCGTCCAGCTTCAACTGCTTGAGCCGCTCCGCGTGCGGCTTGGCCTCGAAGACGAACGTGTCCAGGGCATCGGCCAGCGCCTCGATGTTCCCGGCGAACTCCTCCGCCGTATCCATGACCGGCCGGGTGGAGGAGAAGAGCTTGTCGGCCTCGGGGGCCTGGTAATAGGCGGCCATCGCCTGGAAACGGGAGTGGACGTCCTTGCCCCCGTTCCGGATGCCGATCGCGTGCGTCCGCAAACTGGACGCGGCCTTCTCCAACTGGCCGAAGTCACCCGTGTACTGAGGTATTCCCCCCGGTTCGATCACGCCGGCTACTCCCCGCCCCGGTGGCCGGACTTCTCCCCGACCGCTCTGATCTCCGCAGGGGTGGGAGCCTTCGCCGCCTCGCGCTGGGCCCGGGCGGCCATCGCCAGGTCGCCCTCGATGTACTCGGTGGTGGCCTTGACCGTGCCGTCCATCGATTTCCTGGTCCGTGCCGCCATGAACCTGATCCGCTGCTGGGTGTCGGCAACGAAGTTCGCCACCGCGGCCCCCACCGGCCCCGTGGGCGCCTCACCGCAGTACGGCCCACTGATCGTCCCCGCGGACAGCGCAGCGGCCTCCGCACTCTCGCCGTACCCCTTGACGCCCTTGCTCAGGTCCTCGGCCGCCAGCCCCACCAACGACAGAACGGACTCCACCCCGCCCGGCCTGATGTCCCACCCCGTCACACCAACCCCCCCGCAATCCCCCGACTGACACGTTCGTCAACTGCGCCCAGCGGCAGTCATGGTATCGACAATAGGATCTTCATCTTTATCAACGTGCCCGTAGCACTTGCAACGCATTTCAAGCCAAAGGTGTGTTGCGGTGGGCGTGCGGAGTGGTCGCCGGGGGTGTCGTGGTGAGCGAGAAGCGTCGCTGGATGAGCGGCTGGAACCGCCCATCTTGTTTCTTGCCGCTGCCGTGCGCGGCGGGTCGGGTGGTCGAGCGGGGTGGCTCGTAGCGTTTGCGGTAGGGAAGAGGTCTGTGGTGTCAGGTCTCAGGGGGGAGGCCAAGCTCGTCCGGCGTCGGAGTCGGAGCCGGAGCCGGAGCGCCCGAAACGGCCGGCCGGAGGCCCCGGCCCTATCGCTCGCGCGAGCCCGCCCGCACCGAGCGGACCACGCCCGCCGCAGCGATCAGGAAGCCGACGCCCATCAGCATGCAGAGCGACCACGCGATGGGCGGCAGCGGAGGGGTGCCGAGGAACAGCGGGGCCACCGTGACCAGAGTGGCCAGCGCGCCGACGAAGAAGACGATGGCGCCGATACGGACCAGCCGGTCACCCGCGCCAGGAGGTGTAGTACTCACCCCGCCAGGGTAGTTCCCGACGGCGGCAGGACCGCCCCGCGGGTTGCGGCGTGCGGGGCAGGCATCGTTTCCGGACAGTGGGCCGGACGACCAGGCTTGACTAGGGGTACTCCGCTGGGGAGGCTGCTGCCAGCAGGGGAGCACCACCACTGGATAGCCTGACCTGCTGAGGCTTTGTTCCGGCATACGGGTTGAGATGGGGTGCGTGCTTTGCCGACTGGCAAGGTCAAGTGGTTCAACAGCGAGAAGGGCTTCGGCTTCCTCTCCCGCGACGACGGCGGCGACGTCTTCGTGCACTCCTCCGTGCTTCCCGACGGTGTCGACGCGCTCAAGCCCGGGCAACGTGTCGAGTTCGGTGTCGTCGCAGGTCAGCGCGGAGATCAGGCGCTGTCGGTGACGGTTTTGGACCCGACCCCGTCCGTCGCGGCCGCGCAGCGCCGCAAGCCGGACGAGCTCGCGTCCATCGTGCAGGATCTGACCACCCTGCTGGAGAACATCACGCCGATGCTGGAGCGGGGCCGCTACCCGGACAAGGCGGCCGGCAAGAAGATCGCCGGCCTGCTGCGCGCGGTCGCCGACCAACTCGACGTGTGATTCCTCTACTGATTCCTCGGCTGATTCCTCGACGTGTGATCCGTCGGCGTGTGATGTCCGGCATAGCCCGAGCGTCCGGCATGGCCCGAGCGTCCGGCATGGCCCGAGCGTCCGGCATGGCCCGAGCGTCCGGCATAGCCGGGGCGTCCGACGTATCCGGGGCGTTCGAGGTACCCCGGACGCCCGGCGTATCCCGGACGCCCGGCGTATCCGGGGCGTCCGGTGTACGTCAGACGAACGACAGCGCGTCCGGGCCGAGGGGCGGCACCAGCCCCTCGGCCGCCGCGCGGGTCAGCAGCCCGCGGACCGCCGCGTAGCCGTCCTCGCCGAGATCGGCCGTGAACTCGTTGACGTACAGTCCGATGTGCTGGTCCGCCACGGCCGGGTCCATCTCCTGGGCGTGCTCCAGCACGTAGGGCCGTGACACCTCCGGGTCGTCCCAGGCCATCCGCACCGAGGTACGCGCCGACTCGGCGAGCAGCTTCAGCGTGTCCGCGCCCAGCGACCGCTTCGCGATGATCGCGCCGAGCGGGATCGGCAGCCCGGTGGTCTCCTCCCAGTGCCGGCCCATGTCGGCGAGGTTGTGCAGCCCGTAGTTCCGGTACGTGAAGCGGGCCTCGTGGATGACGAGACCGGCGTCCACCTTCCCGTCGCGCACGGCGGGCATGATCTCGTGAAACGGCATGACGACGATCTCGCCGACACCGTCCGGCACGACGTCCGCCGCCCAGAGCCGGAACAGCAGGTACGCGGTGGAGCGCTCGCTCGGCACCGCGACCGTCCGCCCCGTCAGATCCGTGCCCGGCTCCCTCGTGAGGACGAGCGGCCCGCAGCCCCGCCCCAGCGCCCCGCCGCACGGCAGCAGCGCGTACTCGTCGAGCACCCACGGCAGCACCGCGTACGAGACCTTGAGGACGTCGCCCTCACCGCGCTCGGCCATGCCGTTGGTGATGTCGATGTCGGCGAAGGTGACGTCGAGAGCGGGCGCGCCGGGGACCCTTCCGTGCGCCCAGGCGTCGAAGACGAAGGTGTCGTTCGGGCACGGTGAGAAGGCGATGCTCAGCGGGGAACGAGGAGCACGGAGCGGCTCAGGCGTGGTCTCGGTCATGGTGGGTCCAACCTTCCAGTACGGGGACGAGCTTCCCGAACGCCCCGGTGAGTGCGGCCAGCGCGTCCCCGATGCGCCAGGCGTCGCGGTCGCGCGGGCCGACGGCGTTCGAGACCGCCCGGAGCTCCAGGACCGGTACGCCGGCCCGGTCGGCGGCCTCCGCGACGCCGAAGCCCTCCATGGCCTCCGCGGCGGCGCGTGGGTGCGCGGCGAGCAGGGCGGCGGCGCGCTCCGCGCTGCCGGTCACGGTGGAGACGGTGAGGATCTCGCCGGGGAGCGCGCCGGTCGCGGCGGTCACGTCCCGGACCAGCGAGCGGGGCGGCACATGCCGGTCGCGGCCGAAGCCGAGGCCCGTGACGGGGACGAAGCCCTCGGGCGTCTCCGCGCCCAGATCCGCGGCGACGATGCCGCTCGCGACGACGAGCGAGCCGACGGGGGCGGCGGGTACGAACCCACCGCCGATCCCGGCCGAGACCACGAGGTCGTACGGTCCGGAGACGGGTTCGTACGGTCCGGAGGCTGGGCCGTGCGGCGCGGAGACGGGTTCGTACGGTCCCGAGACTGGGCCGTGCGGCGCGGACCCGGGTTCGTACGGTCCGGAGACGGGTTCGTACGGTCCGGAGACTGGGCCGTACAGCGCGGAGACGGGTTCGCACGGTGCGGACCCCGGGCCGGCGCCCGGGCCGGGCACGTGGCCCGCGACCTGCCCGGAGCCGTCCCCGGCGACGAGGGCGGCGGGGCCTCCGAGCAGGTGCCCGGAGGCGAGGGCGAAGGCCGTGGCGGCGGCCGCCGCGGCCGGTCCCGCACCGCCCGCGAGCACATCGATGTCGACGCCGGGGCCACCGGGGCCACCAGAGACGTGCACGCGGTGGAGTTCGGCGCCGGGCACCCGGCGCACGGCCACCCGTATTCCGTCCTCGAACGCGCGCGTGACCGCGTCCCGTTCTGCCGGGACTGCGGTCACGACGAGCACGCGCACGGGTAGGGACCCTCCGGGGCCAGGGTTCGGCAGAGGGTGGGTCAGGACGTCTTCTTCAGCTGGAAGTGCCAGATACCCGTGAGGTTCTTGCCCTGCGTCTCCACGATGCTGACCTGCGTGCTGTTCGTGATCTCGCCGGTCTGGCTGGAGAAGAAGGCGCTGCCGGGGATGGACCGGTAGGTCTTCTTGTACGGCTCCTGCTCGGCCTGCTGGCCGTTGATGAACAGGGTCCAGCCGTGCTCGGCGATCTCCGGATCGACGCCGAAGCGGACCTTGTCGTCCATCGCGACCTCGACGGTCTTCTCCGCCTTCTTGTTGAGGCAGCTCTTGATATCGGACGTCTTGAGGGGCTTGCCGTCGTTGTAGCAGGTCGCCTCGGAGCTCACCGAGTCGCCGCCGACCGTTACGGTCGCGAGCGGCGTCGGCTTGTCGCAGGCGGAGAGGACGAGGAGTCCCGCGGACACGGCACCAAGAGCGACGCCGATTCGACGGCCCTTACCGGAGAAGAACGCAACGGTCATGAGCCGAAGGCTATCGGTCGCCCCGGTTCACGCCACGCGGGGGTGCGGCGAGCCGCGCCGGGCGGCGCCCAGCAGACCCCGTACGGACGTGGCGGCACCGAGGGCGAGAACGCCCGCGGCGACCGACATGCCCAGTACGCCGTTGAGAGGGAGGACGATGCCGATGCCGCCGCCCACCACCCACGCCATCTGGAGCACCGTCTCGGACCGGGCGAACGCGGACGCCCGCACCTCCTCGGGCACGTCCCGCTGGATCATCGCGTCCAGCGAGAGCTTCGACAGGGCCTGGGTGAAGCCGGCCGTCGCACTCAGCACGGCGACCGTGACGGTGCCGAAGAAGAACGCGGCGAGCATGGCGGCCCCCAGGGCCAGGGCCAGCACCGAGGCGGCGATCACCTCCGGGCCGCGGGCCCGGAGCCAGGACCCGACCGCCGTGCCGAGCGCGTTGCCCAGCCCGGCCGCCACCCCGACGATGCCGAGCGAGACGGCGGCGTTCTGCCCGGTGAGCGGCTCATCGCGCAGCAGGAACGCCAGGAAGAAGATGAGGAGACCGGAGAGCGCGCGATGGGCGGCGTTGGCCTGGAGGCCGTTCAGCACGGACGGTCCCACGGTCCGCAGCCCGGGCCGCCTCTCGCCCTCGCGCTCCCGGCCCCGGAGCCTTCGCCCGCGACCGGAACGCCTGTTCGCCCGGACCCTCTCTCCGTTGTCCTTTTCTCCGTTCTCCTTCTCACCGTTGCTCTTCGCCCCGTTGTTCTTCTCACCGTTCTCTTCCCGGTCCCCTGCCCCGTTCTGCTCCCAGCAGCGTTCCTTGCTCCGCTCCACCCGGGGCCGCGGGGGCAGCACGCCGTACGGCGGCACCAGCCGGGCCCGCCGCTCGCCCTTCGCGGAATCGACCTTGGGCGGCAGCGTGAAGGCGAGGACCGTCCCGCCGAGGAATACCCCGCACGCCCCGTACAGCGGCCAGGCCGGACCGACGAACTGCAGCCCGGCCCCGATCGGCGCGGCGACACCCGTCGCCAGCAGCCCGGCGAGCGTGACCCGGGCGTTCGCCTTCACCAGGGAAATGCGGGGCGGCAGCAGCCTCGGCACCACCGCGCTGCGCACGACCCCGTACGCCTTCGAGCAGACCAGGACGCCCAGCGCGGCCGGATACAGCTCCAGACCGCCGGTGGCGACCGCGCCCGCGATCGTGAGCGCCAGTACGGCACGGGCCAGCATCGCCCCCGCCATCGCGGCACGGCGGCCGTGCGGCAGCCGGTCCAGCAGCGGACCGATCACGGGCGCGAGAAGCGTGAAGGGCGCCATCGTGACGGCGAGGTAGAGCGCGACCCGGCCACGGGCCTCGTCCGTCGGCACGGCGAAGAACACCGTCGAGGCGAGCGCCACCGTGATCATCACGTCGCCCGCGCCGTTCACAGCGTGCAGCTCGATCAGCTTGCCGAGCCCGGACTCCCCGGCGCCGTGCGCGTGCGTCGCCTTCCGGATGCCGCGCGCGGCACCGGTGAAAGGAGAGCGAAGGGCACGGCTGAAAGGAGAGCGAAGGGCACGGCCGACCATCCGGCCCGCCCTGCGGAACGGGCCGGAATCCTGGTGCGACCGGGCGGAAGTCACCCCGTCATAGTGCCCCGGTGGGGGTGGCCGCGAACCGGGACCGGCCCAGGGCATGGGCGCACTCCGCCCTGTCGGGCCAGCGGGCGGCCCCGGTCCGCACGTCCTGCCCGTCCCCGGCCGCGCGCCCACGCTTCGGGACGGGCAGGTGGGCGGGGGACGACGAAGGGGGTAGCGTGCGTAGCGCGCCACCGGCGGTTGTGCTCGGCCGCGCGCCTATCGGCGATCCCGCAGAATGGATGGCAGAAGGTGCGCCCGAGGCAGGCACGACGGGCGCGGACGTCGACGCGGCCCCCAGGTCCGCTCCGCCCGCACCCGCCACGGCCGAAATCGATGGATGTGCAGGCGCGCCCGTGAGACTGGCGTAGGAGAGAAGCGAGACCTGTGAGTGCTGTGACGACGCGAAGGCGTACGGCCCGTACCCCCGCCCCCGACCGCCTGTGCGCCGAGGCGGTGGACCTGGCCCGCGCGGCGGCCGAGGAAGCGGCCGCGCCGGGGGTCGTCGGAGACCACGTGGGCGTGGTCTCCGAGGGGGACCGGGTCGTCACGCACTTCTTCGAGTGCGAGGAGCCCGGCTACCGGGGCTGGCGCTGGGCGGTGACCGTCGCCCGGGCGTCCCGTGCGAAGAAGGTCACCCTTGACGAGACGGTTCTGCTGCCCGGCGGCGACGCGCTTCTCGCCCCGGAGTGGGTGCCGTGGAGCGAGCGCCTGCGCCCCGGCGACATGCGGCCCGGCGACCTGCTGCCCACCGAGGCGGACGACATCCGCCTGGAGCCCGGCTACACCGGCGAGGAGGAGCCGCCGCCGAACTCCGCGGTCTCCGAGGTGTCCGAGGAGATGGCCGACCTCGTCGACACGGAGGACGCGGAGCTGACGACCCGCCCGGCGACGACGAGCCGCGGTGCGATCGCGGCGCTCGCGGACGAGCTCGGGATGCGCCGGGCGCGGGTGCTGTCGCGGTACGGGCTGCGCGCGGCGGCCGACCGGTGGGACGAGGGCTTCGGCGCGCGGACACCGATGGCCCAGGCCGCCCCGGCGACCTGCGTCACCTGCGCGTTCCTGGTGCCGCTGGCGGGCTCGCTGCGGCAGGGCTTCGGGGTGTGTGCCAACGAGTTCGGCCCGGCGGACGGACACGTGGTGTCCCTGTCGTACGGATGCGGCGGGCACTCCGAGGCGGCGGTCATGCCGAAGCCGCCGAAGCCGGCGCCGCATGCCCTGGACACGATGCGGGTGGACGACTACTCGCTGCGCCCGGCCCGGGACTCCGGTTCGGTCCCGGCGGAGCCGGACGCGCCCACGGAGGACCTCGGCCACTCCTGACACGTGTCCTGGTCGCTCCGGCGGGAGCCCCTCGGCCACTCCTGAGGCGTGTCCTGGTCGGCTCCTGCGGGAGCCCCTCGCACGGCTGCCGTGCGGGCGGGAGACCCTCGCGCGCGCGTTCGCCGCGGACGGACATCCCTGTGGACGGGCATCCCTGTGGACGGGCTTCCCCCGCGGACGGCCCTGCACAAACGCCCCTCGTTCCGTCCGGCGGGGTGCTCCCTGTTGCGGTCCGGCGCGCCCGTCGTGTTCGTGCCGGTCGGGGGCTGTCCCTGTTCGGGTCTGTCCCTGACGTGCCTGCTCCTGGCGTTCCCGTTCCCGTAGTGGCTGATCCGGTGGTGCCCGTTCCCGTCGTGGCGGGCCGCACGGGCGCCGTTCGTGATGCCCTGTCGCGATGCCCCGTCCGGCGCGAGGAGCCGGTACCTTCGGGCGCACACTGGCGGCACGGGATGCTCGGCGGCAAAGGGACCCAGTGGCAACAGGAAGCTCGGTGGCGACGGGACGCCCCAACCGAACAGCCGGAAAGACCTCACCGAAACAGCCGGAACGACCGGAACGCCCGGAAGACCGGAAAGAACAGAGCGGAGTCGGAGCGTGAGCATGAATGGGACCGAGGGAGCCGACCCGTTCGGGACCGCACGGCTGCGACGCGGTGTGCTCGACGCCTGGGGCGCCGGCCCCGCCAGGTTCCGCGAGGACGCCAACGCCGAGGAGGAACTCGCGCTCGGCGGCTACCGGGACCGGCTCGTCGTCGAACTGGCCCAGAACGCCGCCGACGCCGCCGCCCGCGCGGACGTCCCCGGTCGGCTCCGCCTCACCCTGCACGCCGCGGCCCCGGACGCCCCCGCCGTGCTCGCCGCCGCCAACACCGGCGCCCCCCTCGACGCCACCGGCGTGGAATCCCTCTCCACCCTGCGCGCCTCTGCCAAGCGCGAGGGCCACGAGGGAGCCGTCGGCAGGTTCGGCGTCGGCTTCGCCGCCGTGCTCGCGGTGAGCGACGAGCCCGCCGTGATCGGTCGGCACGGCGGCGTCCGCTGGTCCCTCGCCGAGGCCCGCGACCTGGCCGCCCACGTCGCCACCGCCAGCCCCGGCCTCGGCGACGAACTGCGCCGCCGCGACGGTCACGTACCCCTGCTGAGGCTCCCGCTGCCCGCCGAGGGCACCCCGCCCGACGGCTACGACACCGTCGTCGTCCTCCCGCTGCGCGACGGCGGCGCCGAGGACCTCGTCGTGCGGCTGCTCGCCGCGGTCGACGACGCGCTGCTGCTCACCCTGCGCGGCCTCGACGAGATCGTGATCGAGACCCCGGACGCCGTACGGACGCTGCGCCGCACCCGGCAGGGCCCGTACGTCCACATCGAGGACTCCGCGCGCGGCACGCACCGGTGGCGCACCGTCACCCACCACGGCCCCGTCGAACCGGCCCTGCTCGCCGACCGGCCCCGCGAGGAACGACTGCGTCCGCACTGGTCGGTCACCTGGGCCGTACCGGTCGACGCCGAGGGCGCCCCGGTACGCCCCCGCACCGCCCCCGTCGTCCACGCGCCCACCCCCACCGACGAACCCCTCGGCATCCCCGCGCTGCTCATCGCGTCGCTGCCGCTCGACACCACCCGCCGCCACCCCGCGCCCGGCCCGCTCACCGACTTCCTGGTGCAGCGCGCCGCCGACGCGTACGCCGAACTGCTCGCCGGCTGGCGGCCGGTGTCCGTCGACACCATCGACCTCGTGCCAGGCCCGCTCGGCAAGGGCGAACTGGACGGCGCCCTGCGCGGCGCCATTCTCGGTCGGCTGCCGCGGGTCGCCTTCCTGGAGCCCGCCGCCCCGCGCGACACCGTCAGCGAAGCGGATCGGGCGGAGCCTACGGACCGGTGGGAAGACACCTGGGACACCGAGCACGACGCCATCCGGGAGACGGCCGGCACCGCGCTGCGCCCCATCGAGGCCGAGGTCCTGGAGGGCGTCGGCGCCGAGACCGTACGTGTACTCGCCGAGGTCCTGCCGTGCCTGCTGCCCGCCGGGCTGGAACGCCGCAGCGAACTGCGCACCCTCGGTATCGCCCGCGTCCCGCTGACCGAGGCGATCGACCGGCTCGCCGGGCTGGAACGCGACCCGGGCTGGTGGCGGCGGCTCTACGACAGCCTCTCCGGCATCGACCCCGATCGCCTCTCCGGCCTGCCCGTCCCGCTGGCGGGAACGCGGGAGACGGCAGGCAGGGGGGAGATGGCAGGTACGGGGGAGACGGTAGGTACGCAGGAGACGTCAGGAACGGCGCAAACGGCAGGCACGCCGACGACGCACGACGCCGGGACCCGGGCCACACCCCGGACCACCATCGGCCCCCGCCAGGTCCTCCTCCCGCTCCCCGACGCGCTCACCGGCCCGGTACTGGACCGGCTCGCCCGGCTCGGGCTGAAGGTCGCCCACCCGGACGCCGCCCACCCGCTGCTGGAGAAGCTCGGTGCCCTGCCCGCCACCCCGCGCGCCGTGCTGAGGACCCCGCAGGTGCGGGCCGCCGTCGCCGGTTCACTGGACGCGGGCGAGATCTGGGACGAGGACGCGCCCGGCGCGGACGAGCTCGCCGAGACCGTCCTGGCCCTCGTGCGCGACGCCGAACTGGCGCCCGGCGACGAACCCTGGCTCGGCGCGCTCGCCCTGCCCGACGAGGACGGCGAACTCGCGCCCGCCGGTGAACTCGTGCTGCCCGGCAGCCCGTTCGCCGCGATCATGCGGGAGGGCGAACTCGCCCTCTGCGACGAGGAACTGGCCGAGCTCTGGGGCGAACAGCCGCTCACCGCCTGCGGGGTGCTCGCGGGCTTCACCCTCGTAAGGGCCACCGACGTGGTCCTCGACCCGGACGAACTGGAGCCCCGCGAGGGCGACTTCGCCGAACCCGACGACCCCGGCCTGCTCGACGCCGTGGACGTGTGGTGCGAGGACGTCCTCGACCAGATGCCCGACACTCCGGTGCCGCCGGTCGCCACCGAACTCGTCGCCGTCCGCGATCTCGACCTCGTCGACGACGACGCCTGGCCGCAGGCGCTCGCGATGCTCGCCCGGCCGCCGCTGCGGGACGCGCTGACCCAGCCGGTGCGGGTGCTGCTGCCCGACGGCACCACGCGGTCCGTGCGCCCGTACACCGCCTGGTGGCTGCGCGGCCACCCGGTGCTCGACGGCCGCCGCCCGGCCGGTCTGCGCGCGGCGTCCGGCGATCCCCGGCTGGCCGGCCTGTACGACTCCGCCGACGCGACCGGCTTCGACGACGCGCAGGTGCTGCGCGCCCTCGGGGTACGGACATCCGTGGCCGCGCTCCTCGACGAGCCGGGCGGCGCCGCCGAACTCCTCGGCCGGCTCGCGGACGCGGACCGCGAGGTCGGCCCCGTACAACTGCACGCGCTGTACACGGAACTGGCCGGCCTCGACCCCGAGCAGGTCACGCTGCCCGACGAACTGCGGGCCGTCGTCGACGGCGAGGTCCGGGTCGTCGATGCGGCGGACGCCGTGATCGCCGACGCTCCCGATCTGCTGCCGCTGGCCGCCGGGCTGCCGCTGCTCCCGGTCGCCCCGGCGCGCGCGACCGAACTGGCCGAACTGCTGCAGGTCCGGCGGCTCGGCGACAGCGTCGAGGCCGAGGTGACCACGGACGGCGAGGAACACCGCGTGCCGGACGCGGTACGGGTGCTGCTCGGCGCCGGTACCCCGGACACGTTCGTCGAGCACGCCGAGCTGCGCGCGGGCGGTGTCGAACTGGACTGGCGCCGCACCCCCGACGGCACCGTGCACGCCGCCACGCTGGAGGGCGTCGCGGCCGGACTGGCCTGGGCGGCGGGACAGTGGCCGCGTCGCTTCGAGGTGGCGGCGCTGTTGGAGGACCCGTCCCGGACGGCGGAACTGGCCCGGGACCGCTGGTTCGACTGACACGGGGCGCCGTGCGGCGGGCGAGGCGGACGCGGCCAGAAGCCGCGGCTGCAAGCTGTGGAACGGGAGACGCGGCCGTCGAAGTGGGAGGTACGGCTGTTGGGAAGCGGCGAGGCGCGGCCGTCGTGAGGCGGAAGGTACGGCTGTCGTGAGCGGGGCACGGTTGTCGTGAAGCGGGAGCGTTTCGCGGGAATTTCTCCGTTCGCCATACAACCCTTCACATCTTTCACAGGTCTGCTTTGTCGAGTCATCAGGCTCACAGACGAACGAGCCTCGCCCGGGCCGTACCACGTGCCTGCGGGGCCCTTTCTCCACTGGGGAAACACATGCGCATTCGTGCCACCGTGGCCGCCGTCTCCGGCGCCCTCGCCCTGTCCGCCCTGGTCGTCCCGGCCGCCCACGCGGATGACACCGTGGACCTGCCGAACATCCCGACGTCGGCTGCCGAGATCTTCGGCATCGCCCCGCAGGACGCGAAGGCCGCCCGTGCGGCGGCGGCCACGTCGGATCCCGTCATCTCCAAGGTCGTCGTCAACGGCGGCAAGGACATCGTCCTCGGCACCACCGCCTCCAAGACGGTCTCCGTCTCGCTCACCGCCTCGCACGCCTCCGGCATCTCCGACGCCTTCGTCGGCCTGTGGCACGGCCAGGACCTGTCGTCCCCGGACACCGTGGACGGGGCCGTCATGCCGAACGAGGACGTGGCCAAGTGCACCAAGGTCAACGCCACGACCTCGACGTGCAAGCTGACCTTCACCATCGAGCCGGGCTGGGACCTGTACAAGAACTCCCTGGCCGGTACCTGGAAGGTCGCGGCGGCAGCCCTCTCCGGTGACGGGATCAGTGCCACCGACAACCAGTCCTACGGCAAGGTGCGCGTGCAGCGGGCGTCGAAGCTGACGGTCAACGCCTCGCCCGAGCCGGTCAGGAAGGGCAAGACCATCACGGTCACCGGCAAGCTCTCGCGGGCCAACTGGGAGACCTTCAAGTACCAGGGCTACACCGGCCAGCCGGTGAAGCTCCAGTTCCGCAAGAAGAACAGCAACACCTACACCACCATCAAGACCATCAAGACCAACAGCACCGGCAACCTGAAGACCACGGTCAAGGCGTCGGTCGACGGCTACTGGCGCTACAGCTTCGCCGGCACGTCCACCACCCCGGCCGTCACGACCGCGGGCGACTTCGTCGACGTGCGCTAGTGCCGTGACCGGCAAGGTTTGCCCGCAAGGAGCGGCGTCCGGTGCGACGGGGCAAACGTTGCCTGATGCGGCACTAGGCGTTCTCTAGTGCCCCACCGGGACCAGTGCCCTTCCCGCACTGGTCCCGGTCCCGTTCCGCGACACACCACGGGCCGGGGGGGGGGGGGGGGGGGGGGGGGGGGGGGGGGGCGGCGCGCCGGGGGGGGGGGGGCCGCCCCCCCCGCGGGCGCGCGCGGCCGGGCCCCGGCGCCGCGGGCCCCCCCCCCCGGGGCCCCCGCCCCCCCCGCCCCCCCCCCCGCCGCGCGCCGCCCCCCCGCCCCCCCCCCCCCCCCCCCCCCCCCCCCCCCCCCCCCGCCCCCCCGCCCCCGCCCCCCCCCCCCCCCCCCCCGCCCCGTACGCGTTCCCCCGCACCCGCGGGGCGGGCGGCGCCGCGCTACGCCGGGAAGCGGCGGCCCACCAGCCGCCAGGTGAACTCCAGGGCGGTCGCCGCCGCCACCGCGATGCCCACCGCCGTCCACGGCATCGTCGTCCCCACCAGCTTCAGCGCGAAGAACTCCTGGAGCCACGGCACCGCCAGCACGATCAGGAACCCCAGCCCCATCGCCGCCACCAGGCAGATCCGCCACCAGGTGTACGGGCGGGCGATGATCGCCAGGACCCACATCGAGACCAGGAACAGCGTGAGCGTCGCCGCGCTCGTCTCCGCCCCCAGCGCGTCCGGGCCGGTGTAGTGGTGCCGGGCAAGCAGGTACGTCGTGAAGGTCGCGACGGCCGCGATGACGCCCGAAGGGATCGCGTACCGCATGACCCGGCGCACGAAGTGCGGATGGGCGCGTTCCTTGTTGGGGGCGAGGGCCAGGAAGAACGCCGGTACGCCGATGGTGAGCGTCGACAGCAGGGTCAGGTGGCGCGGCAGGAACGGGTAGTCGACCTGGGAGCAGACCACCAGGATCGCCAGCAGCACCGAGTAGACGGTCTTGGTCAGGAACAGGGTGGCGACCCGGGTGATGTTGCCGATCACCCGGCGGCCCTCGGCCACGACGGACGGCAGCGTCGCGAAGCTGTTGTTCAGCAGCACGATCTGGGCGACGGCCCGGGTCGCCTCGGAGCCCGAACCCATGGACACGCCGATGTCGGCGTCCTTCAGCGCCAGCACGTCGTTGACGCCGTCACCGGTCATCGCGACGGTGTGACCGCGGGACTGGAGGGCCGCGACCATGTCCCGCTTCTGCTGCGGGGTGACCCGGCCGAAGACCGCGTTCTGCTCCATGGCCGTGGCCATGTCGTCCGGGTCGGTGGGCATCCGGCGCGCGTCCAGGGTGTTCTCGGCGCCCGGCAGGCCCAGCTTCCCGGCGACCGCGCCCACGGAGACCGCGTTGTCGCCGGAGATGACCTTCGCGGCGACGTTCTGGTCGGCGAAGTAGGCCAACGTCTCCTCGGCGTCCGGCCGCAGCCGCTGTTCCAGCACGACCAGTGCGCTCGGAGCGGCGCCGACGGCGGCGTCCGGGCCCTGGAGACCGCCCCGTGCCCGCGCGAGCAGCAGCACCCGCAGTCCCTGCTGGTTGAGCTGCTCGATCTCGTCGAGCGCCGGGTCCCGCTCGGGCAGCAGCACGTCGGGGGCACCGAGCAGCCAGGCGGAGGTCCGGCCGTCGCCCTCGTCGAACGCGGCGCCGCTGTACTTGCGCGCCGAGGAGAACGGCAGCGTCTGCGTGCACCGCCACTTCTCGCCGTCCGGGTAGGCGTCGACGATGGCCTGGAGGCTGGCGTTGGGCCGCGGGTCGGAGGCGCCGAGGGCCCCCAGCACACGGTGGATGTACGCGTCCTGTGCGTCGCCCAGCGCCCGCACCTCGGTGACGTCCATGCCGCCCTCGGTGAGGGTGCCGGTCTTGTCCAGGCAGACGATGTCGACGCGGGCCAGGCCCTCGATGGCGGGCAACTCCTGGACCAGGCACTGCTTGCGGCCGAGCCGTACGACACCGATCGCGAAGGCGACCGAGGTCAGCAGCACCAGCCCCTCGGGGATCATCGGGACGATGCCGCCGACCGTCCGGGCGATCGAGTCCTTGAGGTTGTTGTCCTGGGCGACAAGCTGGCTGACGACCAGCCCGATCGCGGTCGGCACCATCATCCAGGTGACGTACTTGAGGATGGTGGAGATGCCGGTGCGCAGTTCGGACTGGACGAGGGTGAAGCGGGACGCCTCCTCCGCGAGCTGCGCGGCGTACGCCTCGCGCCCGACCTTGGTCGCGGCGAACGAGCCGCCGCCCGCGACGACGAAACTGCCGGACATCACGGTGTCGCCGGGGCGCTTCAGCACCGGGTCGGCCTCTCCGGTCAGCAACGACTCGTCGATCTCCAGCCCGTCGGCCTCCACGACCGTGCCGTCCACCACGACCTTGTCGCCGGGGCTCAGCTCGACGAGGTCGCCGAGGACGATCTCCGAGGTCGAGATCTCGGCCGAGACCCCGTCGCGCCGGACGGTGGGTTTCGCCTCGCCGATGACCGCGAGGCTGTCCAGGGTCTTCTTGGCCCGCCACTCCTGGATGATGCCGATGCCGGTGTTGGCGATGATCACGAAGCCGAAGAGGCTGTCCTGGATCGGCGCCACGAACAGCATGATCACCCAGAGCACGCCGATGATCAGGTTGAACCGGGTGAAGACGTTCGCGCGGACGATCTCGCTGACGGACCGGGACGAGCGCACGGGTACGTCGTTGACCTCGCCGCGGGCGATCCGCTCGGCCACCTCGGCCGCGGTCAGCCCGCGGGTGCTCACGGCCGGGGCCGGCGGATCCGCCGGGTGGACGGGGTCGAGCTCGGCCCCGGCGTCGATCGTGGCCGAGCCGGGGCGGCGGTCGGAGCCGGGAGCCTCGGGGGTCTGCTCGCCGGAGGAAGGGGGTACCCGCTGCGTCATGTTCCGACGGTACGGGTGAGAGGCCCGAATCTCCCACTGGGGGTCGGAAGATCAGACCGGGGGAGGAGGGGGAGTGGTCCCGTGGTGGGACGGAAACCCCTGGTACGGGTGGGGGCTCCTGGTACGGCCGACGGCCACCGGCCAAGGCCGCCTGGTCGCCTGGTGCGGAGCGGAGGCGCGGGCCGGGTGCCCGGTGCAGAGGGCGGCGGTGCAGAGGGCGGCGGTGCAGGGCAGGGCGGCCGGAGTTCCGGCCGGGCGATCACGCCGTCGCGCTGCTCGCGCCCTTCGGGCCGGGTGCGGACCCGCTCGGGGCCCCGGCGGTCCCGTCAGCCCCTGTCGTCCCGTCGGTCCCGTCAGGCCCGCCGGAAGCTGCCCGTGAGGCCGCCGCCCGCTTGATCGCCGCGTCGCGCCCCCGCACGTACCAGATGCCGATCAGGCCGAGCCCCGCACCGGCCAGGCAGGTCCACAGCCACCACAGGTGCCCGTGGTCGTCGAACCAGCCGTAGAACGGGAGCTGGACCAGGAAGAGGACGAACCAGAGGATCGTGCCGCCGGTGATCGTGGCGACGACGGGCCCCTCCAGGGGCTCGGGCGCCTCGTGCTTCGGTGTCCACTTCGCCATGACCTCAGTGTATGGGGCCACCCCGGGCCCCTCGCCGACCCGGCGGGAAGGGCATTGCGTGAAGGCGCCTCCAGGGCGGTACGGCCCAGCCCCACCAAGGGTCTACGCGCGGAGATAGCGATCTTCGTCCTATGTATTCATACTGAATCTGCTTACGGCTGACTCGAATTATTCGTGTGAACGTCCAAAGCTGACCACTTTTAATCCGCCCAACGACTGAGGTCATACATGTCCCCCTCGGCCACCGCTCCGGTCGATTCCGCGCAGTCATCGGCTCCTCAGCCGTCCGGCCGCATGGACCGTTTCTTCAAGATCTCCGAGCGGGGGTCGTCGGTCGCCCGTGAAATCCGTGGCGGTTTCGCCACGTTCTTCGCGATGGCGTACATCATCGTGCTGAACCCGATCATTCTGGGCAGCGCGAAGGACATCAACGGCCACTTCCTGGACCATGGGCAGTTGGTCACCGCGACCGTGATCACGGCGGCGTTCTCCACGCTCCTCATGGGCGTCATCGGCAATGTGCCGATCGCGCTCGCCGCCGGTCTCGGCGTCAACACCGTCGTCGCCCTCCAGCTCGCCCCCAAGATGACCTGGCCCGAGGCGATGGGCATGGTGGTCCTCGCGGGCATCGTGGTGATGCTGCTCGTCGCGACGGGGTTGCGGGAACGCGTGATGCACGCCGTACCCGGCTCGCTCCGCAAGGGCATCGCGATCGGTATCGGCCTGTTCATCCTGCTGATCGGGCTGGTCGACTCGGGCTTCGTCTCCCGTATCCCGGACGCCGCGAAGACCACCGTGCCGCTCCAGCTCGGCGGCGACGGCCACCTGGGCGGCTGGCCCGTCCTCGTCTTCGTCATCGGCACGCTGCTGACCATGGCGCTGCTCGTCCGCAAGGTGCCGGGCGCCATCCTGATCTCCATCGTCGCGATGACGGTCGTCGCCCTGATCATCAACGCGGTCGCGGGCCTGCCGGGCGAGGCGTGGGGGCTGACCGTCCCCGAGTGGCCGGGCAACCCGGTCGCGACCCCGGACTTCGGGCTGCTCGGTCAGGTCGACCTGTTCGGTGGTTTCCACGAGGTCGGCATCCTCACCGGCATCCTGTTCGTCTTCACCGTGCTGCTGTCCTGCTTCTTCGACGCGATGGGCACGATCCTCGGTGTCGGCGACGAGGCGAAGCTGACCGACGAGGACGGCAACTTCCCCGGCATCAACAAGGTGCTGTTCGTCGACGGCATCGCGGTCGCCGCGGGCGGCGCGAGCTCCTCGTCCGCCTCGACCTGCTTCGTGGAGTCCACGGCGGGCGTCGGCGAGGGCGCCCGCACCGGTCTCGCCAGTGTCGTGACGGGGCTGCTGTTCACGGTGGCGCTGTTCCTGACGCCGCTGGCGACCATGGTCCCGGCGCAGGCGGCCACTCCGGCACTGCTGGCGGTCGGCTTCCTGATCATCTCGAACTCGGTGCGGGACATCGACTGGAGCGACTACACGCTCGCCATCCCGGCCTTCCTGGCCATGATGATGATGCCGTTCACCTACTCGATCACGAACGGCATCGGCATCGGCTTCATCGCCTTCTCCGTGCTCCGTGTGGCGGCCGGGCGCTGGCGTGAGGTGCCGGCGGCCATGTACGCGGTCTCGGCGGTCTTCGTCTTCTACTACACGATGCCGGCCCTCGGTCTCACCTGAGCCGAGGGGCCCGCGAGGGCCCGGCACGGCACGCCACTCGCGCGCGAGGCCCCGGGGTCATACGGCCCCGGGGCCTCGCGCGGTTCTCTCCGCCCCGGCCCCCGGGACCCCGGTCGCCCCCGCGACCCCTGCCGCACCCTCCGACCCGTAGAACTTCTCCGTCTCGTCGACGGCCGCCTTGAAGCGCTGGTCGAAGTCATCACGAATGAGCGTCCGGACCACATAGTCCTGGACGCTCATTCCGCGTCTGGCGGCATGCTGCCGGAGCCGGTCGAGCAGCTCACCGTCTATCCGCAGGCTGAGCACAGTCGATCCCATGGAAAGCAGGGTTACGGCCCAGCGGGCCGTTTCGCGTCACTTTCCGGATCCGACTCACTCGTTCGGGTGAGCGATTCGGTGATCCGGCCGTACGCGCGTCACACGAATGGTCTTTAGGGTAGGTAATGAGTTACTCTAATAAACATGCCTGACCTGATCCACGACGGCGACAGTGCGGCCGCCGTGAGCTCCCTTCGCTCCGCCGTGATGCTGCTCGGACGGCGCCTCAAGCACCAGCGCGTCGACGAGTCGCTGAGCCCCACCGAGATGTCGGTGCTCGGCACGCTGGCCCGCTGCGGTTCGGCCACCCCCGGTGAGCTGGCCCGCAAGGAGCACGTGCAGCCCCCGTCGATGACCCGCATCGTCGCGCTGCTGGAGGCCAAGGGACTGGTCAGACTGGAACCGCACCCCGATGACCGTCGCCAGAAGATGGTCAGCCGGACCGAGCGGGCGGAGGCCATGCTCGAGGAGAGCCGCGCCAAGCGGAACGCCTGGCTGACAGCTCTGGCCGAGGGCCTGGACGAGGACGAGTGGGAGACGCTGCGCAAGGCGGCGCCCGTGCTGGAGAAGCTCGCCCACCTGTAGCGGGCGGGCGGCCGGCCGTGCCGGACTCACGGCCGGACCCCGCCGCGTCCCGTCAGTCAGCGAACCGTTTTACGCCCGAGGAGGCGAACCCCTTTGAGTACGGGATCCGGAGCAGACTCCGCCCCCGCACCGACGTCCACCCACGAGAGCAAGCGCGGCGGGACCTTCTCGTCGCTGAAGATCCGCAACTACCGCCTGTTCGCCACGGGCGCCGTGATCTCCAACACCGGTACCTGGATGTCCCGCATCACGCAGGACTGGCTCGTCCTGAGCCTCACCGGGTCCGCCGCCGCCGTCGGTATCACCACGGCCCTCCAGTTCCTCCCGATGCTCCTCTTCGGCCTGTACGGCGGTGTCATCGCCGACCGCGTGCCGAAGCGGAAGCTTCTCCTCGCCAGCCAGGCCGCGCTCGGCCTGTGCGGGATCGCCCTCGCTGCGCTCACGCTGTCCGGGGTCGTCCAGGTCTGGCACGTCTACCTGATCGCGTTCCTGCTCGGCATGGTGACGGTCGTCGACAACCCGGCCCGCCAGTCATTCGTTTCCGAGATGGTCGGCCCCGACCAGCTGCGCAACGCGGTCAGCCTGAACTCGGCGAACTTCCAGTCCGCCCGCCTCATCGGCCCCGCCGTCGCCGGTGTCCTGATCACCACCGTCGGCAGCGGCTGGGCCTTCCTGCTCAACGGACTGTCCTTCGCCGCCCCGCTCGTCGGCCTGCTGATGATGCGCCCGCACGAGCTGCACAAGCCCACCGCCGTGCCCCGCGCCAAGGGACAGCTGCGCGAGGGCCTGCGCTACGTCTCAGGCCGCCCCGAGCTGATCTGGCCGATCGTCCTGATCGGCTTCGTCGGCACGTTCGGGTTCAACTTCCCGATCTGGCTCACCGCCTTCGCGGACGAGGTCTTCCACGGCGGCGCGGGGATGTACTCGTTCTTCAACATCCTCATGGCGGCCGGCTCCCTCGTCGGCGCCCTGCTCGCCGCCCGCCGCGGCGCCTCCCGGCTGCGGATGCTGGTGGCCGCGGGCACCGCGTTCGGCCTGCTGGAGATCGTCGCGTCCCTGTCGCCGTACGTCTGGCTCTTCGCGCTCCTGCTGGTCCCGATCGGCATGATCGGCCTGACGACCAACATCAGCGCGAACACGAGCGTGCAGATGGCCGCCGACCCGGAGATGCGCGGCCGGGTCATGAGCCTGTACATGATGGTCTTCGTCGGCGGCACGCCGGTGGGTGCCCCGATCGTCGGCTGGATCAGCGACGCCTACGGGGTCCGCACGGGCATGGCCGTCGGCGGCGCGCTCTCGCTGGTGGCGGCGCTCGGTGTCGGCTTCATGCTGACCCGGGTCGGTGGCCTCCGCATCCGGGTCGACCTGCGCCCCGGCCGCCCGCACCTGCGGGTAGTCCCCCGCGAGCCCCGCAAGGAACTGGCCGCGGTGGCCTGAGCCCCGGCCGGCCCGCGACGCACGTGGGTACGGCCTTCGTCCGTGGTACGGCCCCGGCCGGTGGGGGAACCGGCCGGTGGGGGAACCGGTCGGGGCCGCCGTGCGTGGGGGCGTCAGTCGCGGGGGGAAGTCTTCGGTGTGGAGCACGAGCCCCACCGGGGTCTCGGTCGGATCGATGTCCGTACCGAACAGCACGCTCAGCTTGGACCCGTACGCACCGCTCAGGGGGTTGCGCAGTACGACGATGCGTACGAAGACCAGGGCGCGCCGGTACGGTGCGACACTCGGGCCATGAGCAGCCTCAGACTCTTCGTCGCCGTTGTGCCGCCCGACTCCGCCATCCGGGAACTGAGCCGCGCCGTCGCCCCGCTGCACGCGCTCCCCGGTGCCGGCGGCCTGCGCTGGACCGGTACCGACGGCTGGCACTTCACGCTCGCCTTCCTCGGGAACGTGGACGAGGGCCTGCTGCCCGAACTCCACGACCGCCTGGCCCGCGCCGCCCACCGCACCGACCCCTTCGCGCTGCGCGTCCACGGCGCCGGGCGGTTCGGCGGGCGGGCGCTGTGGGCGGGTGCCGCGGGCGCGATCGACACCCTGCGGCTCCTCGCCGAACGCGCCGACGCCGCCGCGCGCCGGTCCGGCGTCCCGATGGATGAGCACCGCCGCTACAGCGCCCACCTGACCCTGGCCCGGAGCCGGGGCGCGGACACCGATCTGCGCCCGTTCGTCGAGGCCCTGGCGGGTTTCGAGGGCACCCCGTGGGAGGTCGGCGAGGTCGCCCTGGTCCGCAGCAACCTGCGGGGTGGCGCTGCGCCGGGCGAGCGGCCCCGGTACGAGGTGCACGCATCCTGGCCGCTGGGCCGCTGAGGGCGGCGGTTACGCTCGGAGGGTGGATCCGAAGACCAGAAACCGCGTGATGGCGGCCGTGCTCGTACTGATGTTCGTCGTTGTCGCCGTGGCGTCCGCCGTCGGTCAGTGACGTCTCCCGCCGCCCGGTGAGGCGGACACCGCCCCCGCCCCGGCGGCCCGGGACGGGGGCGGCTGTCCGCCCCACCGGGCGAACGCGGCCGACTGCTTCGGGCACCGACCGCCTGACGTATCGGCTACTTCAGGTACACGAGCCCGTCGGTAGTGATCGTCGGGCGGCCCGACGTGCCCACGACGACGATCTTCACGGTGTGCTTGGCACTGCTGGACCAGGTCTTCGTCCACAGCGCGTCGCGGTACTTGGTGGTGCTGGACTTCAGGTCCGTCGTGGACACCTTCACACCGTCCACGTAGACGTACACCTGGCCGGAGGTGGCGGCCCTGGAGACGACCAGGGCGGCCGAGCGGCCGGTGAACGTCCAGCTCAGGGACGCGCCCTTGGACGAGCTGGAGTACGACTTGCCGCCGAGGTAGCTGGTCGAGGACTTCGTCGTCCACGTCCCGGACTTCGTCCCCGAGCTCTCCTGGAGGATGACCGGGGTGCCGGAGACCGACGCGGCGGCGGTGTTGCCCGCCACGTCGTAGGCGGTCATGGGCCAGGCGGTGGCGACGCCCGACTTCGCGGTGTGCGAGGCGCTGGTCGTCGTCGGCCCGTAGGTCTTGGCGACCGGGGCGGTGAGCCGGACCTCCTTGAGCGCGGCGGCGTCCGTGGCCTTCCACTTCAGGGTGATCGGGACGGCGGTGGTGTTCACCGTGCCGGTGCGCAGTGCCAGGTTCGGCTTGGTGGTGAAGGAGGGCGCGGTCTGGTCGGCGACCACGGTGACCGCCGCGGACGTGGTGACCTTGCCCGACTGGTGGGTGGCACGGACCTGGACCTTGTGGGTGCCGACGGCGAGCGTCGCCTTGGCTGAGGTGGCGGTGCCCGCGGTGGTGGCCACGGACTTGCCGTCGACCAGCAGCTCGTACGTGGAGATGAACGTGCTCGGGGTCGACGCCGACCAGCCGACGGTGACGGCGGACTTGGTGTAGTACGTCGTGCCCGAGAGCCCGGCGCCGGTCACGGACTTGACGGTCAGCCCGGTGACGGGGCCCGCGGCGAGGGAGCGGATCGCGGGCAACTGCCCGTACAGCTTCGTGCCGGGGCACTGGGTGGCGAAGCCGTCGCGGTGTCCGGAGATGGTGTTGAACGGGTACGCGGTGCCGGAGGTGAATGTGGTACCCGCGAGGTTGTTGCCGGTCGCACCCGCCGTCAGTGTCGTGGTGCCCGCCGGGTCGACCTTGTACTGGCCGAGCTTCCACGCGGCGACCCGGGCCACGGCCGTGGTGACAGCGGTGGGCGCGGCGGAGTCCGTGTAGGTGCCGATGACGGCGATGCCGGTGGACTCCCGGTTGAAGCCGTAGGTGTGCGCGCCGAGGACCGGCCGGTCGACGCCGCCCTTGCGGCCCTCGAAGACCGTGCCGCACTTGTCGACCACGAAGTTGTAGCCGAGGTCCTTCCAGCCGTTGGCCTTGACGTGGTACGCGTACAGGCCGCGCACGATCGCCGCGGAGTCGGCGCACGAGTAGGTGTTCGTCTCGGCGGTGTGGTGCACGAAGACGGCCTTGACGCCGTTCAGGTACTCCGGCGCCTCCGGGCTCATCGACTCGTCGGCATTCCAGTCGGCGCGCGAGACGATCGGCGGCTTCGGCACGGTCGACGACGGGGCGGGCGGCAGCGTCGGCGCCGGGGACGAACTCACGGACGGCGAGGGGCTGGCGCTCGCCGTCGGCGTGGGTTCCTGACCGGCGGGTTCGGAGGCGCTGGGCATCGGGTCGGTGGTCGCGGTGGCCTCACCGGACGGCTCCGTGCCGGGCGCGGTCGGCTCGGGCGTGACCGGGTCCGACGGGTCGGCGGTCGGGGTGGCCGCGGGGTCATCCGCCCCGGGCAGGTCCGCGGCGAAGGCGGCGGGCTCGGCGTTCAGCGCGCCCCGGCCCGGGTCCACGGTGTCCAGCCGCAGCCCCGAGGGCAGCTTCGAGGAGACCTTGCCGCTCGCGTTGATCCGTACTTCGACACCGTTGGACGGGCCGACCCAGCGCGGTTCGGTGCCGCCGCGCACGCCGGACCGGCCGGCCTCCGCGCGTCCGGTCACATCGGTCCCGAGCGGCAGCCAGGACGTCCAGGCGCCGTCGGCGGCGGACCGGGTCCGCACCTCCACGGCGCCGGTGACCCTCGCGGCCGGATCGGTCCAGGTGACGCCCAGCATGCTGAAGGGGGCGGTGTCCCGCTTGCCGAGGGTGGCGGACGTGCCGTCATCGGCGACCTTCAGCGCGGTCGCCCGCACGTCGGGCCTGGCCGGGCCGGACTTGGCGTCGGTGTCCGCCGGTGAGTCGCCCGTGACCCCCTCGAAGACCAGGACCCCCGCCACGGCGGAGGTGGCCAGGGCGGCCGTGAGCCAGATTCTCTTCTTCGATCTCAAGTCGTACCCCACGAGTGGTGTGTCGGACATGAACGCGTCAGGTGGTGTCCGGCGACAGCACTGGTTCATGACGAGACCAGTGGGGGGTACGCGTGCTGTCGCGTGCTGTCGCGCGCGTGCTGCGGGGACACAGCTTGCCATGCCGCTCCGACGAACGGACCTCCGCCCCCGCCCGTGATGTCCCTGGACGCGATGAATTCCGCATTCGTTCACCGCCCGGCGAACCGGTACGGAGCGGTCGATACCGTTCGGTGAACCGGCTTCAGGGCCGCCGGTGACAGCGGTGCCGCTTGGTGAACCGGTTTCAGAACCCCGGTGCCGTGGGTGTCGCCGGTGCCGTTCGGTGACCCGTTCCGGTCCGGTCAGCACCGTTCGGTGAACCGGTCTGCTCAGGTCAGCACCGTTCGGCGAACCGGTCGATCAGCCGGTCGGTCGTGTTGTACCGCATGTCGGTGGCCGGTTCGCTCGCGTGCGGGGTGGAACGGCCACAGCCCCGCTGGTCGAAGAGGACGACACGGTACCGGTCCGGGTCGAAGTACCGTCGGGCGCGCTCGGTGCACCCCGAACCGGGGCCGCCGTGCACGACGACCGCGGGTTTGCCGGCGGGGTTGCCGCACGCCTCCCAGTACACGTGGTTGCCCTCCCCGACGTCGAGCATCCCGTGTGCGTACGGTTCGATCGGCGGGCAGCTCTCGTCGGGCTCGCGGTCCACGGCGTCGTCGCTCCCTCGGCTCCGGTGGCAAAGGGGGCCATCGTCGGGCGGGGCGTAGCCTGAGCGCCGTGAATTCCGTACCCCGGGTACTGGCCGTACTCGACGAGCTGTTGACCGCCGCGGCGCCCGACGACCGCGGAGCGCTGTGGCAACTGGCCGAGCCGGGCCGGGAACTGGACGCCAATCTCGTACGTATCCCGGCGGGCGGGGAGGTCGGTGAGCATCAGGAGGACGTGCTGGACGTGCTCCTCCTCGTCGTCGCGGGCGGCGGCCGGGCCGTCGTCGCGGGCGAGGAACTGGCCCTCACCCCGACCACCGTCCTCTGGCTGCCCCGCACCTCCCGCCGCGCGCTCGCCGCCGGGCCGGGCGGCCTGGCCTGTCTGACCGTCCACCGCCGACGCCCCGGCCTCACGATCGGGCCCCCGGCCGAGTCCGGGGCCGGGGCCGCGAAGCAGGCGGGGCCGTACGCCGTGCCCCCGGCCGGGAACGAGGGCGGTGAGGTGCCCTGCATGCTGGACCTGGTCTGCCCCGCGTGCGGCCGGCTCTCGGCGGACCCGGAGCCGGTGTTCTGCAGCCGGTGCGGCGAGCGGTTCACGCAACACTGAGCGCTGCGAACACCGGACGCCCCCGGGCCGGCCCCCTCGTCCGCCGTCGTGGCCGCCTGGGCGGCGCGCCGACGTCGCGGCAAGGAGGTGCTGTTCTCCAGCACCTCCGTCCACAACCACGCGTCGCGGTCCGTCGCCCGCCGCCCGGGGCTCACCCCATTGGGTTGGATCTGGACCGTGCGCTGACATCAGGGCCGACTTGGCCGAATCACAAGTACGAGTGGGGGCCGGGAACATGACGGTGCCTCTAATCTGAGGCGCGGTTGATCCATGAGCGCACAGGGGGTCGCATGCACAGCGACGGTACGGCGGATCGCGGTACGGGCGGCGGGCGGCACGGCGACGGATCCGACGGCCGGCCGGACGACGGCCCCCGGACGGACGGCGCCGGCGAGCACGGCCGTCCCTGGGCGGGCGACCGGTCCCGGGAGGACGGCCCGGAGACCCAGTCGCCGCCGGATACGGTGACCGCGCCCTTCGAACTGATCGACGCGCGTTACCAGTTGCTCAGCAGGCTCGGGCACGGCGGGATGGGCGAGGTCTGGGAGGCCCTGGACACGCGCCTGAACCGCAAGGTCGCGGTGAAGGGCCTGCTCGACCGCGGCGCAGTGGGGACGGACAAGCAGGCCCAGCTCATGAAACGGGCGTGCCGCGAGGCGGAGGCCATCGCGCGGATCAAGCACCAGAACGTGGTGTCGGTGCACGACCGGGTCGAGACCGACAGCCAGGTCTGGATCGTGATGGAACTGCTCAATGCCCACTCACTGGCCGATCTGCTGCGCGCGGAACAGCAGCTCACGGTGCGGCGGGCGGCGAGGATCGGTCTTCAGATCCTGCGCGGGCTACGGGCCGTGCACGGGGCGGGGGTCGTCCACCGGGACGTGAAGCCGCACAACGTCCTGTTCCGCCCGGACGATTTCGCGATCCTGGCCGACTTCGGGATCGCGACCTTCGACGGGGCGGTACCGGTCACCCGGTCGGGGGAGCTGGTCGGGACGGTGAAGTACCTCGCGCCCGAGCTGTTCGACCACGCGTCGGGACGGCCGCAGCCCGCGACGCCCGCGTCCGACCTGTGGGCCCTGGGCATCACGCTGTACGAGATGGTCGAGGGCAGGACCCCCTTCGACGGGCTGTCCCTGGTGGAGTTCCTGATCGCCGTGCGGGACTCGCCGGTGCCGCCCATGACGTACGGCGGACCACTGACCCCGGTCGTCGAGGAACTGCTGCGCAAGGACCCCCGGCAGCGGCTCTCCGCGGCGGAGGCGGAGGAGATGCTCCGGGCGGTCGTCCACGAGACCCGGGCACCGGGGGCGTCCGTACCCGGCATCTCCTCGGTGCACCGGCCCGACTCCGGCCCGGTGGGGTCGTCACATCCCGGCCCCGGGGAGCCGCCATCCCCGGAACCGGTCCCGCCGGCACCGCCTGCGGGGCCGCCCCCGGGGCCGCCCCCGGGCGGTTCACGGACGCCGGAGGAGCCCGGTCAGGACCCGGACCCGGGCCGGGGCCGGGCACGGCGCAGGACCCTGGCCGCTGTGCTGTGCGCCGCCCTGCTGGCCGGTATCGGCTGGTACGCCGTGGACCTCTCCCAGCGGGGCGGGAAGACGGACGCGCGCGGCGGAGAGGGCAAGGGCGCGCCCGCGCAGAAGTACCGGACGACGCACCGGACCCTGAAGGTGGGCGTCAAGGCCGATCAACCCGGTCTCAGCGAGAGGACGGCGAAGGGCACGTACCGGGGCTACGAGGTCGATCTGGCCCTCGCGATCGCGCGGGACATGGGCTACACCCGTGAAGCCGTCGAGTTCAGATCCGTGAGCACCGAGAACCGGAGCAGCCTGCTGGAGAGCGGGGCGGTGGACCTGGTCATCGCCACGTACAGCATCACGGACGCGCGGAAGAACGCGAAGCCGCCGGAGTACAGCGTCGCCTTCGCCGGGCCGTACTACGTGGCGAACCGGAGCTTCCTGGTGAACAGGAAGTCGAAAATGCACAAGGTCGAGGACTCCAGCGATCTGATCCGTGACGACCTGGAGGTGTGCACCGCCCGGGGCTCGACGTACGTGGACTGGCTGGCGGCGGAGAAGTACAACATGACGGCCTCGCGCCCCAACGGGTACGAGGAGTGCGTGCAGCGCCTGTTGAATCCGGCCTCGGACGTCTACGCGGTGAGCACGGACGACGTCATCGTCGCCGGATTCGTCAAGAAGGACCCGACCCGCCTGAAGCGGCTCCCGAGCAGTTGGGGAGCGGAGGGCTACGGCGTCGCGATGAAGCCCGAGGAGAAGGAGCTGAAGGGCGAGGTGTGTTCCGCCCTGGCGAAGATCATGGCGGACGGGACGTGGGAGCGGCTCTACCACAAGCACCTGTATCCGCTGATGGACCATGCGGCGGCGCCCAACAGGCCGTCGCCGAACGAATGCCCGAAACGCTGACGGCAACGGGGAGGACTCGACAACGGCGGGTGACCGCGGGGCGCCTTCGAGCGGTGCGGAAAACGGTGGAGGGGCACGGCGCCGACGGGCCATGATGAGCGAATGACCGTTCCCGCACATCCTGTTGAGGCCCTGCTCGTCGTGGACGTCCAGTCGGACGCCGTGTCCGGCGAGAGGGCGGTGCCCGACGCGGCCCGGCTCCTGAACCGTACGCAGGACCTGATCGCGCGGGCACGCGGCGGCGGAGCGCTCGTCGTCCACATCCAGAACGACGGGGAGCCCGGAGCGGGCGACGAGCCCGGCACCCCCGGCTGGAAACTCCACCACGCCGTCGAGCCCGGCCCCACCGAGACCGTGCTCCGCAAGACCGAGGACGACGGTTTCCACGAGACGCCGCTGGGGGACCTGCTGACCGGTGCGGGGGTGCGGGCGCTCGCCGTCTGCGGGGTGATGTCCGAGATGTGTGTCCAGGCGACCGCGCGGACGGCCCTGGCGCGGGGGTACCGGGTCGTCATGCCGCACGACGCCCACGCCACCCACGACATCCCGGCGGCGCCCGGGATCAGCGACCGGGTTCCGGCCGCGGCGGTCTCACGGGTGGCGGAGTGGGCCCTCGGCAGAGATGTGGAGGTCGTCGCGCGCGCCGCGGACGTCACCTTCACGCCGCCGCCGTCGGCGTGAACCGCCCTGCCCTGCGCCCGGGTGCCACCGCACCCCCTGCCCCGTGACCCGGCTTCCCGCCGCGAGCCTGCTCCCTGTCCGCGTGACCCGGCTCCCCTCCCACGAGCCTGCTCCCCGCTCCCCGTTAGGGAACCGGCCCGTCAGGCTGCCGCCTCCCGGCGGAACAGGGCCGTCCAGAGAAACGGTTCGCCGAAGGACGGGGACTCGGGCGGTTCGTCGTTCATGCGGCGGAACTCGATCTGCGTCAGGCCGGAGAAGATCCGGTGCAACGACTCGGGTGTGTAGGCCAGTCCGCCCCGCAGCCCCGACCCGTCGTAGAAGGCGGCGTCGGGGAGTTCGGACCCCATGCCCCCCTCACCGGCCGCGAAACAGGTGAGCGCGAGATGTCCACCCGGGGCCAGCACGCGGTCCAGGAGCGCGAGATAGCTGACCCGTCGGTGGGGCGGCAGGTGGTGGAAGCAGCCGGAGTCGTGGATCAGGTCGTAGGGGCCGGTCAGCTCGGTCGCCGTGAGGGCGAAGGCATCACCGTGGTGGAACCGGATGTCGGCCCCGGCCTCCCGGGCTCGCTCCCCGGCCCAGGCGAGGGCCGCCGGGGACAGGTCCACCGCGTCGACCCGGAAACCCAGGGACGCGAGGTACAGGGCGTTGCGCCCCGGGCCGCATCCCAGGTCCAGGGCGCGGCCCGGGGAGATCAGTCGGCGGTCCGCGTACGAGACGAGGCTCTCGTCGGGCTTCGCCGCGAAGAACGGGACGGGCTTCGTCCGGTCCGCGTAGAAGCCGTCCCACCACGACGCCGCTCCGGCCGTCCAGCGGTCGGCCTCGGGTGAGACCAAGTCGTCAAGAAGGGCGAGGACATCGTCCGTCGTGCGAATGTTCCGGTCCATGCGGATCCCGTTCCCCTTTCGTGTCCGAAAGAGGGAAAGCGTAGGCCCGCGCGGTGCGGGAGCCCAGCGTCAAAGAAGACGGCGAAGGCCGCTGTCCGGCGTCCGGCGATCTCCGGCAGGAGTGGCGGGTATCCCATGTCGGAACCGGTTCGTTCGGGCGTTGTCGCATGCGTGGAAGGGCGTGGGAAGGGGTGTTCCGGCGCCGTCCGGGGGTGTTTTTTCAGCGGTGCTCCGCGGCCCTGCGTACTCCGTCCGGACACCGGGTCGAAGGCGGGCTGCCGGGGGCCGGGATTCCTTGGTCCGGGCAGCGTCACGCCCTCCGGTGAATATGCGCTTCGGGCTCCGACGCGTGACTCGGAGTGTCGTTAGAGTCGCCCCCGTGAGGGCGCGTCATACGCGCGGCGCCCGTGCCGGAGGCGGTGCGGCCATGGTGCGGACGAGTGGACCCTCGCGGCCGGGAGGCCGATGCCGTGACGGCAACGGTTCGTCGGGCGATCGGACTTGATGAGGTGCCGTCCCATGCGTGCCCCACTGCGTGGCGGAGACCCCACCGGCGGGGCGGAGCGGGAAGAGTGGGGCAGCGGTACGGACGACGAAGGAGGACCGATGGTGGGTGCCGTGGCGAACCAGCGGAGCGGGGCGGCCGGGCAGGAGACGGAGGGTCAGGGCGCGCGGGACCGACTCCTGCGGGCCGGACGCCAGTTGTTCGCCGCGTACGGGTACGCGCACACGAGTGTCGAGGACCTGTGCGAGCAGGCGAAGGTGCCCGTTCACGTCTTCCAGCAGGAGTTCGTCTCGCGCGAGGTGCTTCTGATGGCGATCTACGACGAGCTCGCGACCCATGGACTGCGCGCCGCCGAGAACGCCCTGATGGCCGAGGGGATGGAGGACTGCCCGACCCGGGAACGGGTCCGGCTGCTGTTCGACGCCTATGTGAGGGCGGTCACCGAGGATCCCTGCGCGGCCCGGGTGGCGTTCGTCGAGGCGCTCGGGGTCAGCCGGGAGGTGGACAACCACCTCGCCACCTGGCGGACGATGTGGATCGAGTTCCTCACCTCCGAGGCGGAGCGCGCCGTGCGCCGGGGCGAAGCGGTGCCGAGCGACCACGCCGTGACCGTCACGGTGCTGAACCACGCCGTGGACGAACTCATGGCCCACCACGGCCGCCGCCCCCGCCAGGTCGACGCCGAATGGCTGACCGACGAACTGACCCGGCTTTCGCTGGCCATGATCCTGCCGTCCTGACCCACCCGCCGTACCGGCCCCGGCCCCGGCCCCGGCCCCCGGTCACCCGCCACCGGAAACCGGCCCCTGGCTGCTTGCCACCCCCGGCCTCGGTCACCGGCCCCGGCCCTCAGTCCCGCCCCCGGCCACGGCCTCGGTCGCCGGCCCCGGCCCCCTTCCCCGGTCACGGGCCGTCGGCCATCGCCGCCGGGCAGGCGAATAATGGGCGGATGGCGGACGACGGAGAGCACCGGCACGGTGCGCGGCACAGGCCCGGGAACCACCAGGGACACGGTGGGCGGGCGGACGACCGCAAGACGGGCGCGGACGAGGAGATCTCGGCCGTCCTGACGGGCGTCGGCCCCAGGCTGAGGGCCCTGCGCCAGGAGCGCGGCACGACCCTGGCGCAGCTCAGCGAGACCACCGGTATCTCTCCCAGCACGCTCTCGCGCCTGGAGTCGGGTGGCCGCAAACCCACCCTCGAACTGCTGCTGCCGCTGGCCAAGGCGTACGGGGTCCCGCTCGACGAACTCGTCGGCGCCCCGCCCACCGGCGATCCCCGCCTCCGCTTCCGCCCCATCACCCGGGACGGCATGACCTTCGTGCCACTGGCTCGTCACCTGGGCGGGCTGCACGCGTACAAGCAGATCCTGCCCGGCGGGCGCGGAGCGACGGGGCCGCTGGAGCAGCGGGTGCACGAGGGATACGAGTGGGTGTACGTCCTGACGGGGCGGCTGCGGCTGGTGCTGGGCGAACACGATCTGGTGCTCACGGCCGGTGAGGTCGCGGAATTCGACACACGTACTCCTCACGCGTGGGCCAGTGCCGGGCCCGAACCGGTCGAATTCCTCAGCCTGTTCGGCCCGCAGGGCGAACGCATGCACGTGAGGGCCCGCCCCGCGGGACGGGGGCCGGGAACCTGACGGGACGGGGCCGGGGAACCGTGACGGGCGGGCGGCCTACGGGCGGGCCGTGTACGAGCCGCCGAGCCCCCACGCCTGGTGCATCGCGTCGGCGAACGCCGCCGCCAGCTTGTGCTCACCGGTGGGGCCGGGGTGCGTCCCGTCGTACGTGTCCCGGTGGATGTCGTACCCCGTGGGGTGGGAGGTCAGCAGGATGGGGGACATCGGGTCGTCGAGGTCGGCCACTGTCTTGGCCAGGAGTTCGTTGAACCGGTCGCACTCGGTGGCGAACGGCGGGTCCGACTCGGCCCGTACATTCGGTATCACGGGCAGCAGCACCATCTTCACGTGCGGGTTCGCGGTGCGCGCGGCGGTGATGAACTCCCGTACGTTCAGAGCGGTTTGGTCGCTGTCGGTGTAGAACCCGAGGTCGATCAGGCCCAGCGACACCAACAGCACGTCCGTACGGTGCGCGGTGACGGTGTCGGCGATCACCGGGGCCATGTGCAGCCAGCCCTCGCCCCAGCCGGCCAGATGGGCGCGCGCCTCGGCGGGGAAGTCCGGTGCGGCGTACGCGCGACTGACGGCGGCGTCCGCCCCGGTGTCGTACAGCGCGTCGCGCGGGCCGACGATCGCGAACGGGGCGCCGAGGGCGGAGGTGAGGTGCTGCCACATCCGGTAGCGCCAGGTGAAGTCGCCGGCGCGCCCGATCGTCATGGAATCGCCGACAAACGTGAAACGCATGGGTGTCATCATCGCGGATCGCCGCCGATCGTCCGTCCGGCGAGGGCGTGACGATGGACACTTGTGTCATGCGTTCGTACCTGACTGTGTCCGGAGCCGCCGCACTGCTCCTGTTCGCCGGGGCGCTCCCCGCCGGGGCGGCGGCCGCCACCGAATCCGGCGACGGGGCCGACCGGAACTTCACCATCGAGGACCCCAGGATCACCGAGTCCAGCGGGCTCGCCGCCAGCCGCGCCCACCCGGGCGTCTACTGGACGCACAACGACAGCGACGACGGGCCGCATGTCTACGCCGTCGACTCCCGCACGGGGAAGACCGTCGCGACGATCACCATGAGCGGGGTGGGACGACCGCGCGATGTGGAGGCCGTCTCGGTCGGACCCGACGGCAACCTGTACGTGGGGGACATCGGCGACAACCTGAACGGCGGCTGGGACCACGTCTGGATCTACCGCTTCCCCGAGCCGAAGGAGCTGAAGGACGCCACGGTCCGCGCCACCCAGTTCGACGTGAAGTACGCGGACGGGCCGCGCGACGCCGAGGCGCTGATGGTCCATCCCACGACCGGGCGGGTCTACATCGCGTCGAAGAACGAGAACGGCGGCGGACTGTACGAGGGTCCGGCCCGGCTCACCACCGGCTCCGCCAACGTGTTCCGGCGGGTGGGCGAGGTGCCGTGGGTGACGGACGGGGCGTTCTCGCCGGACGGCGGCGAACTGGTGCTGCGCTCGTACTTCAGCGCTCGCGCGTACGCCTTCCGAAGTGGCAGGCTCGGCGCCGACCACGCCGTCCGGGCACCGTTCCAGCGGCAGGCCGAGTCGGTGACGTACACGGCGGACGGCTCGGCGCTGATGTTCGGCTCGGAGGGGGAACGCAGCGACGTGGTGCGGGTGGACGTGGAGAAGGACACCGGCGGGAACGGGTCCCGGGGCGGGGACTCGTCGGCGGCCGACGGGGGCGCCGGGGGTGCCGAGGACGGCGTCGGCGGCACCGGGGGCATGAGCCTGACCGGTGTGCTGGTGCTGGTCGCCGTGGCCGCCTTCTTCCTCACGAAGCGGCGCCGAGGCCAGGGCTGACCGGGAGGGGCGGCCCGGCTCACTCACCCGCCCGGCGCTCGACGAGCACCTCGAAGCCGTCGATCAGCCGTTGCAGACCGAACGTGAAGTGGTCGATTCCGTAGCCGAACGCGTCGTCGGAGAGGGCCGCCATCAGCGGATAGTCGCCGCTCAGCATGGCCCGTTCCAGGTAGGGGCGTTGGTTCTCCCAGAAGTCGTCGTCGCTCAGTCCGGTCTCCCGTGCGGCCTCGGAGGTGTGGAGACGGGCGCGGGCGATGCCCTCCACGAAACTGTTGACCGTGATGATCGTGGAGATCAGCTCGGCGTCGGACAGCCCCATGCCCCTGATGCCGGCCAGGGCGCTCTCCAGACCGCGCAGGGCGTTGGGGCCGAGGACCGTACGGGCCTGATTGACCTTGAGCAGCCAGGGGTGGCGGCGCAGTTGGTCCAGGTACGTGCGGGCCTTGGTGGCGAGAGACGTGCGCCAGTCCGAGGGTTCGCCCTCCGCAGTGTCGTCGAGGGCGGTCGGCGGTTCGCCCAGGACGTGGTCGAGCATCAGGTCGAGCAGTTCGGCCTTGCCGGGAACGTAGCGGTAGAGCGACATCGTGCCGGTGCCCAGATCGGCGGCGAGCCGTCGCATCGACAGGGCGGCCAGGCCCTCCGCGTCGGCGATCTCCACGGCGGCGGTGATGATCCGGTCGAGGGTGAGGGCCGGCCTGGGGCCGCGGGCGGGGCGGTCGCCGGTGCCCCAGAGAAGTTCCAGGCTGCGCGCGATGTCGCCGCTGCCGGCCGTCGTGCCGTCCGTCCCACCTGCTGAATCCCTCTGAACCATGGCTCCAGCCTAAGCCGCTGGACATGAACTGCGTACGATGTACTCTCCTCTGGGTACGGTGTACGCAGGTGGATGGGTGCCCCTGCAGGGGCGCCGGGTTCACGGCTGCCCGGCTCGGTTGTGCTCGGTTCGGTTGTGCTCGGTTCATCGGACGAAGGGGGTTGTCATGGGTGCGAGCGGATATGCCGTACGTGCCGAGGGGGTCACCAAGCGGTATCGGCGACAGCGCGGCGGGAAGCGCGGCGAGGGGGAGGCAAGGGCGCTCGACGGGTTCGACCTGACGGTGGGGCGTGGCGTCGTGCATGGACTGCTCGGGCCGAACGGGGCGGGCAAGACCACTGCCGTGCGTGTCCTGTCGACGCTGCTGCGGTTCGACGGCGGGCGCGCCGAGGTCGCCGGACTGGACGTGGCGCGCGAACCCCGCCGCGTCCGCGCGAGGATCGGGCTCGCCGGGCAGTACGCCGCCGTCGACGAGATCCTGACCGGCCGGCAGAACCTGGAGATGTTCGGGCGTCTTTTCCATCTGGGCGCCGACCGGGCCCGGCGACGCGCCGCGGAGCTGCTGGAGCAGTTCGACCTGCGCGAGGCCGCGGACAAGGGGGCCGGGGAATACAGCGGCGGCATGCGGCGACGCCTCGATCTCGCGGCATCGATGATCCTCGCGCCCCAGGTGCTGTTCCTGGACGAGCCGACGACGGGGCTCGATCCGCGCGGGAGGGGTGAAGTGTGGGACAGCGTACGGGCGTTGGTGACGAACGGTACGACGGTGCTGCTCACCACCCAGTACCTGGAGGAGGCCGACCGGCTCGCCTCGCGCGTCACCGTCATCGACCGGGGCCGGGCCGTCGCCGACGACACCCCGGACGGGCTGAAGAACCGGGTGGGTGGTGACCGGATCGAGGTCGTCGCGGGTGACGCGGCCGATCTGCCCGCGGTCGCCGGCATCGTGGAACGGGTCGCCGGCACCGGTCCCGTCGTCCTCGACGGCGCGGGCCGCCGCGTGCACGCCCGGGTCTCCGACCGGGTCGCCGCGCTCACCGGGGTCGTGAGCACCCTCCAGGGCGAGGGCATCGCGGTCGAGGACATCGGCCTGCGCCGACCGACCCTCGACGACGTGTTCCTCGCCCTGACCGGGAGCCCGACGCCCGAAAGTCCGTCGGCCGGAAGCCCGACCGGAGGCCGTAAGGGCACGTCGGAGGAAGAGGAGGTGGCGGCGTGACCGTCGTCGAACCGCACGCGCTCGGTCCCGTCCGCGGCCCGCTCCACTGGGCGCTGGCCGACAGTTGGAACGTCGCCCGACGCACCCTCACCCACTACCGGCGCCAACCGTTGGCCATCGTCTGGCAGTTGGGCTTCCCGATCCTCTCCGTGCTGCTGTACGGGTACGTCTTCGGCAGCGCCATGAAGGTTCCCGGCGGGGGCGACTACCGGGAGTTCCTGATGCCGGGAATGTTCGCCACGACCATGGCCCTGGGCTTCATGAACACCGCCGTGGCCATGGTGACGGACGTCGGGAAGGGGGTGGTGGACCGGTTCCGTTCCATGCCGATGGCACCGTCCGCGGTGTGCGCCGGGCGCGGTCTCGCCGATCTGCTGGTCGCCGCCGCCGAACTGGCGATCCTCGTGGCCACCGCGCTGGCGATCGGCTGGCGCGCGGGCGACGGACCGATGGCCGCCGCCGGGGCGTTCGGACTGCTCCTGCTGCTCAGGTTCAGCCTGATCTGGGTCGGCGTATGGCTCGGGCTCCTGGTCCCGGACCCGGAGTCGGCGGGCGGGCTGTACGCGATCGCGTTCCCGGTCACGATGATCTCCAGCGCCCTGGTCGCGCCGTCCCTGATGCCGGGCTGGCTGGGCACCGTCGCCGCCTGGAACCCGATCTCGTCGACGGTCACGGCGACGCGCGGACTCTTCGGCAACCCGGTGGCGAGCGGCGGCACCTGGGTCGAGGAACACGCCCTGCTGATGGCCGTGGTCTGGCCGCTGGTGCTGACCGCGGTGTTCCTGCCCCTGGCCGTACGGCGCTTCCAGCGACTGAGCCGCTGAGCCGCGGTGACGCCGGGGCGTCGGCACGCGGGTAGGGTCCGCGCCATGACGCATCAGGAACCCGCGGCGAGCCGGCTCCCACCCGCGCCCTTCTCCACCGAACGCCTCGACGCCCTGCCTCTGCGTATCGCGTACGCGGACGAGATGGCGGCGGTGCTGGACGACCCGGCCCTGTACGCGTACACCGGGGGCGCCCCGGAGTCCGCCGACGGACTGCGGGCCCGCTACGAACGGCAGACCGCCGGTTCGCCCGACCCCGGGGTGCGGTGGTGGAACTGGGTGCTGCGGATACGGGACGAGGAGCGGTTGGCCGGGTACGTGCAGGCGACGGTGAACGCCCGGGACGCGGAAGCGGAGATCGCCTGGGTGGTCGGGACGCCGTGGCAGGGCCGGGGATACGCGAAGGAGGCCGCGGCCGGGCTGGTGTCCCATCTGACGCGGGCGGCGGCGGAGGAGGAGGTGAGTACCGTCGTCGCCCACATCCACCCGGACCACGCCGCCTCCGCCGCCGTGGCCGCGGCGGTGGGTCTGGCGCCGACGGCGCAGTGGCACGACGGCGAACGGCGTTGGGAGCGGCGTTGGGAACGACGTTGTGAACGGCGTTGGGATCGGAACCCGGATCGGAACCTGGATCGGAACCCGGATCGGAACCCGGATCAGAACCGGGAAGGGGGCGGGGAATCCCGCTGAAGGGGCGTTGTCAGCGGTGGGTGCGAGGATGGCGAACGCCGGTGGAACACATCGGCAAACGCCGTTTCTTTCGCTGAGGGGACATCACCATGGGAGCCTGGGACACCGGTCCCTTCGACAACGACACTGCCGCGGACTTCTCCGGACACCTGGACGACGCGCCGGAGACCGAGCGGGCGGCGCTGATCCGCACGACCCTGGAAATCGCGATCGCGGCCGACTTCCTGGACGACGGCGAGGGGGCAAGAGCGGTCGCGGCGGCGGCGCTGGTCGGTTCGCAGTGCCCGGGCGGCGAGCCGGTGACCACTGCGTATGGCCCGAAGAAGCCGTTGCCCGCGTTCCCGGCGGACTTGCGTCCGCTCGCGGCGAAGGCGCTCGATGCGGTGCTCGGTGAGAACTCGGAGCTGCGGGAGCTGTGGGAGGACGACGAGGTGTGGACGGCCGGCATCGTCGGGCTCCGGGAGGTGCTGGTCGCGGCGAGCGCTTGAGCGTGCCCGACGCCCGACGGGTACCGGGCGCGGCCGAGGTCAGGCGCGGGTGCGGCCGGCCCGGACGAGATCGTCCACGTCGAGGGCCAGCGGGGCGCCGATGGAGTCGGGCCGGAGGGCGGCCACCAGCCGGTCGGGGGAAGGCCGGAGGTCCCCGCGCACGCAGGGTGCGCGGGGACCTCCGCCGGTCGAGGGGCTACGGGCGCGTGCCCGTCACAGCTTCTCGATCACGTAGTCGATGCAGGCCGTCAGCGCCTGGACGTCCGCCGGGTCGATCGCCGGGAACATCGCCACGCGGAGCTGGTTGCGGCCCAGCTTGCGGTACGGCTCGGTGTCGACGATCCCGTTGGCGCGCAGGGCCTTGGCGACGGCCGAGGCGTCGATCTCGTCCGAGAAGTCGATCGTGCCGATGACCTGCGAGCGCTTGGCGGGGTCGGAGACGAACGGGGTCGCGTACGTGGACTCCTCGGCCCAGCCGTACAGGTGCCGGGACGAGGTGGCTGTGCGGCGGACCGCGAAGTCCAGGCCGCCCTGTCCGTTCAGCCAGTCAAGCTGCTCGTTCAGGAGGAAGAGGGTGGCCAGGGCCGGGGTGTTGTACGTCTGGTTCTTGAGGGAGTTGTCGATCGCCGTGGGCAGGCTGAAGAACTCCGGGATGTGCCGGCCCGACGCGTGGACGCGCGCGGCGCGCTCCAGGGCCGCCGGGGAGAACACGCCGATCCACAGGCCGCCGTCGGAGGCGAAGGACTTCTGCGGGGCGAAGTAGTAGACGTCCGACTCGGTGATGTCGACGGGCAGGCCGCCCGCGCCGGAGGTGGCGTCCACCAGGACCAGGGAGCCCGCGTCGGCGTCCGCGACACGCTTGACCGGCGCGGCGACACCGGTCGAGGTCTCGTTGTGTGTGAACGCGTACACGTCCACGCCCTCCTCGGCCCGCGGCTGCGGGTGGGTGCCCGGGTCGGAGGCGATCACGGACGGGTCGGCCAGCCACGGGGCGAGCTTGGCGGCCTTCGCGAACTTCGAGGAGAACTCGCCGAAGGTCAGGTGCTGGGACCTGTTCTCGATGAGACCGTGCGTCGCGATGTCCCAGAAGGCGGTGGAGCCGCCGTTGCCCAGGATCACCTCGTAGCCCTCGGGGAGGGAGAAGAGGTCGCGCACGCCCTGACGGACCGCGCCGACCAGGTTCTTGACCGGAGCCTGGCGGTGGGACGTACCGAGCAGCGAGGTACCGGTGGCGGCCAGGGCGTCGAGCGCCTCCGTCCGCACCTTGGAAGGACCGGCGCCGAAGCGTCCGTCGGCGGGCTTGATGTCAGCGGGAATCTGGATATCGGCCACGAACCGGAGCGTAGTACCTCATGGACGGCTTCGATGACCGTGTCCGTCGAATGAGACACCCGTTCCGGTGCGCGGACGATGGCCGCGCCGGTGTGTGGACGGCTTCCTTTTTCCGGCGCCCGGGGCCCGGGCGTGTGGACACCCCGTGCGTGGACCCTGGCGAGCGGGCCCCGGTCCGCGGCCCCCTGCGCGCGGGCCGCGGACCGGGGGCGCGCGTCAGGCCAGGCGCACCGGCAGCTCGTACAGGTCGTTCTGGGTGACGATCGGTTTGTTGCGCAGTTCGGACGCGGGGACGGCGAGTTCCAGATCCGGGAACCTCTCGTACAGCGCGGGCAGCGCCACCCCCGACTCCAGCCGGGAGAGCGCCGCGCCCGGGCAGACGTGCGGGCCGTGGCCGAACGCGATGTGGCGGTTGGGGGAGCGGGTGACGTCGAACTCATGGGCCGTCGGCCCGTGCTGTGCCTCGTCGCGGCCGAGCGCGCCGAAGGAGACGATCAGCGCCTCGCCCTTCGGCAGGACCCGGTCGCCCACCTCGATGTCCTCGGTGGCGAACCGGAACATGACGTGGGACGTGGGCGTGGACCAGCGCAGCGTCTCCTCGATCACGTTCTCCCACGGCACCTCGCCGCTCAGCACCCGCGCGCGCTGCTCGGGGTGGGTCTGGAGTGCGACGACGGCGTTGACGATCAGGCTGATCGTGGTCTCGTGTCCGGCCGCGACGATCAGCTGGAGGGTGTTGACGATCTCCTCGTCGGTGAGCTGGTTGCCGTCCTCGGACGCGGCGATCAGGGCGCTGGTGAGGTCGTCGCCCGGGTTCTCCCGCTTGGCGTCGACGATCTGCGTGAAGAGCGTGCCGAGGTCCGCCATCATCCGGGGGACCTCCTCGGGCGGCGTCTGCGTCGAGAAGAACTTCTCGAAGAGTTCCTTCAGCCGCGGGTGGTCGGCGCTGTCGACGCCCATGAGTTCGCTGATCACGTTCATCGGCAGCGGGTAGGCGAACTCCGCCTTCAGGTCGACCGGCCCGTCCTCGGCCAGCGCGGCCAGCCGGTCCAGTCTCGCCGCGGTCAGTGTCTCGATGCCGGGGCGCAGCCGTTCCACCCGCTTGACGGTCAGGGCCTGCGCGACCAGGGTGCGCAGGCGGCGGTGGTCGGCGCCGTCGACGGTGAGCATGGAGCGGCCCGGGTTGGCGAGGCCGATCAGCGGCCAGTCCAGGGGTATCTCGGCGCGCTGCCAGGCGTTCCAGACGTCGATGTCCTTCACGAGGCGGCTGTCGGTGAGCAACTGCCGGGCCTCGGCGTGGTGGGTGACCGCGTAGCAGGGCACCCCGCCCGGCAGTTCCACGTCGGCGAGCGGGCCGGCGGCGCGCAGCCGGGCGGACTCGCCGTCGAGGTCGGTGACGAAGGGGTCGAGCACGATCCGGGTCATCTCGGGCCTCCGATGGTGGGTTCAGTGATGGGTCAGGTGGCGTTTCCTGACACTGAGTCGACGGTGGTGCCGGTGGCCGGTCCGGCGGCGTCGCCGGTCGCGGGGCCGATGGCGGCGGCGAGGGCGGTGCCGGCCGGCGAGCCGATGGCGGGCGTGGGCGTGAACGTCACCGGCAGGGCGCTCAGGCCCCGCAGCCAGGGTGACGGGCGGCGGGTGAGCTGCTCCGCGGGTACGGCGAGGTCGATGTCCGGGAGCCGGTCCAGCAGCACCTCGATGCCGGTGCGGGCGATGACCTCGGCGGTCTCCTGGGCCGTGAACGGGCAGCGGTGCTCGCCGTGGCCGAAGGAGAGGAACGCGTTGTTGCCGCCGGTCAGCGCGGAGCCGTCGGTGCGGACCTGCGGGTCGTAGTTGGCGGCGGCGAGGCCGAGCAGCAGCAGGTCGCCGGCCTCGATGTGGCGTCCGCCGAGACGGGTGTCGCGCGTGGCCCAGCGGCCCGCGACGTTCTGGGTCGGGGTGTCCTCCCAGAGCACCTCGTTCATGGCTTCGGCGACGCTGTGCCGGCCACCCGAGAGGGAGGCGGCGAACCGGTCGTCGGTGAGCATCAGCCGCAGAGAGTTGCCGATCCAGTCGGCGGTCGGCTGGTGCCCGGCGGCCATCATGACCATCAGGTCCTGGACGATCTCCTCGTCGGTGAAGCCGCCCGGGTCGGCGATCATCCTGGTCACGACGTCGTCGCCCGGCGCGGCGTGCTTGTCCACCAGCAACTGGAACATGGACGTGGCGAGGTGCTGCTGCCCGGCCAGGGCCCGCTCCCGGCCGTCGATCATGTCGTTGAGCGAACCGACGAGCGCGGCGCCGATGGTGTCGGCGAAGCCATAGATCTTCGCCAGGACGAGCGCGGGGAGCAGCATCGCGTACTGGGCGATGATGTCGGTGCCGCCGGTGGAGCAGAACCGGTCGACGAGGCCGTCGGCGAACTCCTCCGCGTACCGCTTCAGCGCGAACGGGTCGACGCCCTCGAGCGCGTCGCTGATCATCGCGGCGCGCTGGGTGTGGCGGGGGCCGACGGTGTAGAGGATCGACGGCTGCTTGCGGCCGATCATCGGCAGCAGCGGCCAGTCGGCGGGGATGCGGTCCCACTGGTTCCACAGGTCGGAGTCGCGGCTGAACAGCACCGGGTCGCCGGTGACCTGGTGCAGTTCGCGGTAGCCGAGCACCAGCCAGGCGGGCACGTCCCCGTCGAGGGCGACGGGCGCCACCGACCCGTGGTCGCGGCGCATCTCGCGGTACAGCTGGGTCGGTTCGGTCTGGAACCGAGGGCCGGAGAGCGGTACGCGGCCCTGGGAGAAGGGACAGCCGGAGGACGGCTCCGGGGGCTGGGTCACGACGTGGGCTCCGGGGTCATGTCCGGCGCGGTCCCCGGAGGGACGGCGGACGGGTCGGCGTCGGCGGAGGACTCGGAGGCGAGGCGGCGCCGCGACAGGGTGTGCAGGTACTCGACCAGCGTGATCAGTACGTACTTGCTGGACGAGCGGTCACGGGCGTCGCACTCCACCAGCGGCACGTCGTCGGAGAGGGCGAGCGCCTCCCGTATCTGCTGCTCGGTGTGGAGCGGTCCGCCGAAGTCGTTGCAGGCCACGATGAACGGCGCGCCGTGGTGCTCCAGGCGGTCGATCGCGTACCAGGAGTCGGCGAGCCGACGGGTGTCGACGAGGACGACGGCGCCGAGCGCGCCCGAGAACAGCCGGTCCCACAGGAACCAGAAACGTTCCTGCCCAGGGGCGCCGAAGAGGTACAGCACGGAGCGTTCGTCGAGCGTGATCCGGCCGAAGTCGAAGGCGACGGTCGTGGCCGTCTTCGAGTGGATGCCGTCGAGGTGGTCGACGGCCTCGCCCGCGCTGGTCATGGTCTCTTCCGTGTTCAGCGGGCGGATCTCGCTGACGGAGCGGACCATGGTGGTCTTGCCCACCCCGAAGCCGCCGACGATGGCGATCTTCAGTCCGTTGTCGGCCGTCGCCCGCAGGGCGGAACGGTCAGAGGTTGCGGAGTCCAACGAGCACCTGCTCCAGGATGTCGGGGTCGGGAAGCCGGTCCGCGACCCGGGCGGTACGTGGGTGCCGGGCGCTGATCCGGCCGGTGGCCAGCAGATCGGACAGCAGGATGCGGACGATGCTGATGGGCAGTCCGAGGCCCGCCGCGATCTCGACGACGGCGGTGGGCAGGGTGCACATCCGCAGGATCGTGGCGTGCTCCGACTGCATGCCGGGGGTCGGTTCGCACTCGGAGACCACCAGGGTCACCAGGTCGAACACGTCCGAGTCGGACCGGCTGCGGCCCCCGGTGAGGGTGTACAGCCGGTCGGGGGCGTCGTCCCGTCCGGGGCGGGGGCGGCTCATACGGCCGCGGTCGCGTCGACGGCAGCGGACCCCGTCGCTCCGGGAGTCCCGGCGGCGGAGCGCGGCGGGGCGCTGAGGTGCTCGCCGAGCTGCTCGACGAGTTCGCTCATGTTGTGCCCGACGAGGCCGACGTCCGCCTGGTCGGAGGCGACGACCGCGAGATGGGCGCCCGCCCCGGCCTCGACGATGAACAGCACGCCGCCGTAGAACTCGGTCATCGCGGACCGCACACCGCCGGTGCCGTCGCCGAACTCGACGGACGCGCCGTGCGAGAGGCTCTGGATGCCGGCCGAGATCGCGGCCAGTTGGTCGGCCTGGTCGACGGTCAGCTCGGGGGTACGGCACAGCTTGAGGCCGTCCCTGGACAGGACGAGGGCGTGGCGGGCGCCGGGAGTGCGCTCCAGGAGCCCCTCCAGCAGCCAGTTGAGCTTCTCGTCGGTGGTCGCGGTCATCGGGTGTTGCCTTCTTCCGAGTGCGGGGTACTGGGCCGGACAGCCTGGCGGAAGCTGCTGAAGCGGGCTGCCTGTTCCTTGGGGTCGGCGGCACGGGGCCGGGGGGTCTCGTCGGCGCTCGTGGCGTTGTCGGCGCGGTCGTGGGCCTCGGCCATGCGGGCCTGGGCGGCGGCGAGGGTACGGCCGCGGGGGCGCCGGGGGAGCCCGCTCTCGCCGAACCGGGGGAGGCCGCCGGAGGTGTCGAACGCGGTGGGGTCCGGGGGCGTGGCGGGGGCCGGGGCGGCGGACGGGCCGGGGGCGCCGACGGAGGTCGCGGGCGCGGTGCCTGCGGGGGCCGCCGCGTTCCGCGGGCGGGGGACGTCGCCCGGGGCGCTCGGGGCGGCCGGGGCGGCCGGGGCGGCGGCGCTGTGCGTGGGCTCCGGTTCGGGGGCCGTGACACGGGCCGGGGCGACGGCCCGGGCGGGGGGCGAGGCGAGGGCCGGTCCGGCGGCGGCCGGGGCCGGGACCCGGGTGAGGATCTCCTGCGGGAGCATCATCAGCGCGCCCGTGCCGCCGCGCGCGGACGGCCGGAACGACACGGTCAGGCCATGCTTGCGGGCCAGCCGGCCGACGACGGCGAGGCCGAGCCGGGTGCCGGAGAGCCCCGTCAGGTCCTGGTCGGTGGCGGACACCGCGCGCTCGGCGCGGCGCAGCTGCACATCGCTCATGACCAGGCCGCTGTCCTCGACGGTCACGACGATGCCCGCCGGTACCTCCTCGACGTACACGTGCACCTCGGCCGTGGGCGGCGAGAAGTTGGCAGCGTTGTCCAGGAGTTCGGCGAGCGCGTGCATGACGCCCTCGGCGGCGTGACCGGCGACGGCGACGTCGCTCTTCGAGTGCAGGCGTACCCGCTGGTAGCCGCTGATTCGGCCCATGGCGCCGCGCAGGATCGACTCCATCACGATCGGCTTGGCCCAGCGCCGTCCGGAGCGGGCGCCGGTCAGCACGGCGATGGAGTCGGCGAGGCGGCCCGCCTGGGCGGTGCGGTGGTCCAGGTGGAGCAGGTCGCCGAGCACGTCCTCGGCGGCGTGCCGGTGCTCCATCTCGCGCAGGTCGGCCAGCATGCTGGTGGCCAGCGCCTGCATCCGGCCCGCGGCGTTGGCGCAGGCGGCGATCGCGGCGGAACGCTCGGTCTCGCTGCGGGCCGCACGGGCGGTGAGCCGTTCCAGCTCGCCGCGCAGTCGCTCGACCTCGGCGGCGGCCTGCGCGGCGACCCGCGCGGTCTCGGCGCCGGCGGCGGCCTTGATCCGGGCGGTCTCCGCGGTGAATCGCTGGCCCTCGGCGGCGGAGGAGGACACCAGTCTGCTGATCTCGCCGGTGAACCGCTGGGTCTCCGACGCGAGACGGGCCCGCAGCCGGTTCGCGGTGGCACGGGCGTGGACCGCGGCGGCCACGGCGGCGGACAGCAGCACGGCGGCGGAGCCCGCGCCCCACGCCACGGTGGTCCGCACCGAGTCGGGGGCGGCGACGACCGCCCACAGGCACAGGGAACCGGTGACGGCCAGTGATGTCAGCAGGGCCAGTGCGGTCGGCCGGGATGAGGCGCTCAAGTGGGGTCCTTGGGACGGACGGGGCGGGCGGGCCGGGCGGTCGGACAAGTTGGTCGGGTCGGTCGGACCGATCGGGCAGGTCGGGCAGCTTGAACGGGTCGGACGGGACGAACAGGGCTTATCGGGACGGATCGGTACAGCGGCAGGTCAGGCGACAACTGGAGTTGATAATTCCCAGGTAAGTCGTGGTCACTATATGAGAATTGACCCTCCCTTTGGGAAGATCTTCTGGCGTTCTCTGTTACGTATGTGGCGGCGTGTCCGACTGTGCACGGGGCGCGACAGCCCGTGAAGAAACGTCGTCCTCGGTCATGGACCTGTGTTCCGATGTATGCCGGTGTATGCGTGTGTTCCCGGGCATGGGGGCGTGTTCCCTTGCATTGAGGCATTCGCGGGAAACGCGCGCGGCCCCGGGAGCGCGGACGCCCCGTCGGCGGCATCCTGGGCCGATGGCCGCACACCGGAAACCGACGGAACGCGACGCATCCGCGAACCCGAGGGGACGTGACGCATCCGCGAGTCCGAGGGAACGTGACGTACTCGCGAGTCCGAGGGAACGTGACGTACTCGCGAATCCGGGCGAACGCGACGCACTCGCCCGGGCCCTGCGCGCCGCGGTCCGCGGAGACGTCGACTTCACTCCCACCGCGCGGGCGCTGACGACGATGGACGCCTCCAACCACCGTCGCGTACCGCTCGGCGTCGTCGCCCCGCGCGACGCGGACGACGTGGCCGCAGCGCTCGCCGTGTGCCGCGCGCACGAGGCGCCCGTGGTTCCGCGCGGTGGCGGGACGTCCATCGCCGGGCAGGCCACCGGCACCGGGGTCGTGCTCGACCTCACGCGGCACATGCGGCGGATCACCGCCCTGGACCCCGGGTCCCGTACGGCGGTCGTCCAGCCGGGCGTGGTCCTGGACGAGCTGTGCGCGGCCGCCGCCCCGTACGGCCTGACCTTCGGCCCCGACCCGTCCACGCACGGCCGTTGCACGCTCGGCGGCATGATCGGCAACAACGCCTGCGGCGCGCACTCGGTCGCCTGGGGCACCACCGCCGACAACGTGGACACCCTGACCGTGGCCCGCTACGGCGGCGACACGCTCCGGGCGGGCCGGGGCCGGGAGACCGAACGCCCGGACGGGCTCACCGCGTTCGTCGACGCCAACCTGGCCCTCCTGCGCACCGGGTTCCCCGCACTCCCGCGCCGGATCTCCGGTTACGCCCTGGACGCACTGCTGCCCGAACGCGGCACCGACCTGGCCCGCGCGTTCTGCGGCAGCGAGGGCACGCTCGGCGTGGTGACGGAGGCGACCGTACGACTCGTCGAGGCGCCGGCAGCCCGTGCGCTCGCCGTACTCGGCTACGCCGACGAGTCCTCGGCCGCCGAGGCCGCCCCCGGCCTCCTCCCGTACGGGCCGCTGACAGTGGAGGGCATGGCCGCCGACCTGGTGCCGGGCGCCGCCGACCTCGTACGGGGGACGGCCGGGCTGCCGCGCGGCGGCGCCTGGCTGTTCGTCGAGACCGGCGGCGCCACCCCGGCCGAGGCCCGCGCGCACGCCGAACGGATCGCGCGGGCCGGTGACCCGCTGGACGCCGCGGTGGTCACCGACCCGGCCGGGCAGCAGGCCCTGTGGCGCATCCGCGAGGACGCCGCCGGCACCGCCACCCGCATGCCCGACGGCACCGAGGCGTGGCCCGGCTGGGAGGACTGCGCCGTCCCGCCCGCCCGGCTCGGCCCGTACCTGCGCGCGTTCCGCGCCCTGCTCGCCGAGCACGGGCTGCGCGGCACCCCGTACGGCCACTTCGGTGAGGGCTGCGTCCACGTCCGGATCGACTTCGACCTGCTGACCCCCGAGGGCGTGGCCCGCTACCGCCGCTTCTCCACCGACCTCGCCGACCTGGTCGTCGAGCACGGCGGCTCGCTGAGCGGCGAACACGGCGACGGCATGGCCCGCGCCGAACTGCTCCCCCGCATGTACGGCGACGAACTGGTCGCCCTCTTCGCCCGGTTCAAGGGCATCTGGGACCCGGACGACGGCATGAATCCGGGCATTCTCGTCCGCCCCGCCCGGCTCGACGAGAACCTCCGCGTCGACGTGCTGCCGAGGCGCCCGGTGGACGTCGCGTTCGGCTACCCGCACGACGGCGGCGACTTCACCGCGGCGGTACGCCGGTGCGTGGGCGTCGCCAAATGCCGTACGGCCACGCCCGTCGGCGCGGGCGTGATGTGCCCGTCGTTCCGGGCGACCGGCGAGGAGGCCCACTCCACCCGGGGCCGGGCCCGCCTGCTGCACGAGATGCTCGCCGGCGAGGTGATCACGGACGGCTGGCGGTCGACGGAGGTGCGCGACGCGCTCGACCTCTGCCTGTCCTGCAAGGGCTGCCGCTCCGACTGCCCGGTGGGCGTCGACATGGCCATGTACAAGGCGGAGTTCCTGCACCACCACTACCGGGGGCGGCGGCGCCCGGCCGCCCATTACACGATGGGCCGGCTGCCGCAGTGGCTGCGCCTGGCCGCCCCGTTCGCGGGCGCGCTGAACGCCCTGGCCCGGGTGCGCCCCCTGGCCGCCCTGGCCAAGCGGCTCGCCGGGATCACGCCCGAGCGCGACATCCCGGTCCTGGCGCACGAGACGTTCAGCCGGTGGCTGCGGCGGCGCCAGGGCAAGGGGACGGTGATCCTCTCGAACGACCAGGTGGCCCTCCTGTGGCCGGACACGTTCACCGAACACCTCGCGCCCGAGGTGGGCCGGGCGGCCGTCCGCGTCCTGGAGTCGGCGGGCCGCACCGCGCTGACACCCGGTCACGGGCTGTGCTGCGGTCTCACCTACGTGTCCACCGGCCAGCTCGACCGGGCCCGTGCCGTGATGCGCCACACCCTGGACCGGATGGGCGGCTCCGTCGGTGACCCGCTCGTGGTCCTCGAACCGAGCTGCGCCGCCACCCTCCGCACGGACCTGCCCGAACTCCTCCCCGACGACCCGCGCGCCGCCGAACTCGCCGGTTCGGTGCGGACACTGGCCCAATACCTGGAGGAGTACGCCCCGGACTGGCAGCCACCCCGCCTGGACCGCCCGGTCACCGGCCAGACCCACTGCCATCAGCATGCCGTCCTGGGCGACGGGGCGGACCGCCGTCTGCGTGACCGGGCGGGGATGAGCGGTGAGTTGAGCGGAGGCTGCTGCGGACTGGCGGGGAACTTCGGCTTCGAACGCGGCCACTGGGAGGTGTCGGTGGCGTGTGCGGAGGAGCAACTGCTCCCCTCGGTACGGAAGGCCGGTCCCGGCACGCTGATCCTGGCGGACGGCTTCTCCTGCCGCACGCAACTGGCACATCTGGGCGACGGGGTACGGGCCCGCCATCTGGCGGAGGTGCTGGCGGAGGGACTGCCGCCGGAGCCGGGTGCTTCCTGAGAGCCCGTCGGGTGACCTCTGAGCCTGGGCCTCGGGATTCGAGCCTCGGGATTCGAGCCCCGAGCTTCGAGCCTCGGAGGTGGGGCCGTTCACTCTTTCGTGGGTACGGAGAGAGGCTCGGACCCGGGCCTTGAGCTTCGGGCTTCGAGAGCCGGGACTTGAGCTTCGAGGTTCGAGCGATGTTGCTCAACTGGTTGGTTGGAAAGGGAGGTTGGAAAAACCTCCCGCCCTCCCAGACCCGTAACGGCCAGCAAGTATGACTAATCGTGACCAAGTTGCGGCGCGGAGTCGCGGCTGTTTACGGTGCCCGAAATAGCGACCCCGACGCGGTGTTGGCTCACCGGCCGGGGTCTGATCCCAAGATCGAGAGGCGATCCCGTGACTGCTGTGAACCTTAGCCGTGCCCTGCTCACGCCCGCATCCCCGCGCCCCCACTCGCGCGTCCACCCGAACGCCAAGCCCGGTTACGGCAAGCGATCCGTGCCGGAGCAACACGCCCCCCGCGAAGGCCATTTCGCGATGCTGCCCGAGCGTGAGCGGCACATCGCGGGCTTCGTCGACGCGCTGCCCGAAGGCGCGGCGATGGACGTCAAGTCACTGGCCCGGAGCCAGCCGCTGTACGGGCAGATGGCTGTCGGCGGCGCCTTGCGGGCTCTGGGGCTGGCAGGTCACCTGCGGCGTGTGCGGTGCCTGGGCGGCGAGGGCGGTGGTCAGGTCCGCTGGGTCACCCGCACTTTCTGGTCGAAGGTCGCCCACGACAACGAGTGGTGGGACGCGTTCCTCGCCGCCGAGGAACGCCGCTCCGTGCCGCAGGAGGCCGCAGGGCCTGCCGCGCCCGGGTCGGGAGCCCAGGCCGAAGCATCCGCGCCCACACCCATTCCCGCATCCGCTCCCGCGTCCGCGCCCGTGCGCGTACCGGCGCAGCCGCCCGTTGCGGCAGTGCCGCAGCAGCGCACCGCACAGCCGCAGCCGGATCCGCAGCCGGGGCTGGGGCCAGGGTCCGGGCCGAGGTCGGCCGTGGACCGGCAGCCCTCGCCCGCCTTCCTCGCCCTGGCCCGTCTCGGCCGTACCGACGCCCGCCTGGCCCTCTCGGCGGCGGACTGCGCGGCACTGGAACGGCTGGCGGCCGAGTGGTTCGCACGTGGTGTGGACGCCGACTACCTGACACACGCCCTGACCGCCGGGCTTCCTGCGTCCGTCGGCTCGCCCTTCGGCCTCGTCCGCCGCCGCCTCCACGACAAACTCCCGCCCCGCCTGCCCGCCACCACCGGCCCGGCCGCGCCGGGAACTCCCGCGCGCCGCCTGATGGTCGAATGCACCGAATGCGGCGTCCCCGGAAGGCCCGAAGCATTCCGCGACGGCCTGTGCACCCCCTGCCGCCAACCCGCCCCCGGCCCGGTGGCCTGACCGCGAGGCACACACCCCCGCTCTACCAGCGGAAAAACGTGTCGAACGTGCCGCCCACTGTCACTTTCGCGCCAGGGGGCTATCCATCTGGCCGCCGTCGCCCCGACGGCATGACCACGGCCCCCGCCGCGCGGCGAGGGCCGGTCACTCGGGGCCGGTTGGGCCAGTGGGTCACCCGTGGCGCTTGGCGAACTCCACGAGGCCGGTGAACCCCTCGTTCGTCAGGGTCAGGTGCGGGCCGTCCGGGTTCTTGCTGTCACGGATCAGGAACTCACCGCTCGTGCGCGCGTGGTCGGGCGCCCATTCGATGCACTGCCCCCCATCGCCGCCGCTGTAGGTGCTCTTGACCCACTGGATGGGCCGAGGGTCGGGCATGCTGCTCATTTGGTGTGGTCCTCCATGATCTCGCGAATCACGGTCAGCGATTCTTCCTCGGACAGTGCCGCCATGCGAAGCCGGTCGAACATGCTGACGGCTGTCGCCACCACGCTAGGGGTGTCGTCCACCTGACCGCCATGGGTGGGAGTCTCGGTGTAGACCGCGTGAGGTGCACCGTTCGACGAGAGCAGCGTAAATGGCAGGTGGCTGGGCGCGGCACCTGCCCTGTACGGCAGCACTTGGACCGTGATGTGGGGCGATGCCATCCGCGCGATCAGGTGTTCAAGCTGCCCGATCATGACGGACCGGCCGCCGACGCATGTGCGCAGGACGGCTTCGTGGATCACGACCCACAGGAGCGGTGGCGCGTCGCGCTCTATGACGGCCTGCCGCCTGATGCGTAGCCCCACGCGCTCCTTGATTCGGTCTTCCGCCTCACGTGGGTGAGCGGCGCGGAAGACGGCTGTCGCGTACTCCGCGGTCTGCAACAGGCCCATGAGGAACGTGCACGAGTAGTCCGTGATCCCGCTCGCGGACTCCTCAAGGGTGATGTACGGCACGAACCATTCAGGGTGCCCCTGCTTGCTCAGCTTGGCCCGGAAACGGATGTACACACCCGGCGTGCCGGCCACGCGGTCCATGGCCTCCGCGAAGGCTTCCGACGCGAGCACGGTGCCGTTCTCGACCTTGCTGACCTGTGCCTGTCGGTAGTGCAGCCTGTCCGCGAACTGTTCTTGCGACAGCCCCAGGGCCTCACGCAGTGCCTTGGTTTCCTCGCCGAAGTACACGGCACCGTTCGCGGGCTCCCGTGCCTGGTCAGCGCCTTCGCTCACCTGTTCAACTCCCTGGTATTCCGCCTGCGTTGGAATGGCTCCAGATCTATCGAGCGTACGCGCTCCGAAGCCATGGTGTGAGCAGGAAGTCACGCAGAGCAGCGGGAGTGAAGGGTCAATGGCGTACGGAGCGGCAGGCATGGCGACGACAGGCAGCAGGTGGCGGACAACGGAGGAAGGGATCGGGGACGCCGAGCGGGCGCGCGATGAACTCGGTGACGCGCTCAAGGCGGCGGGGGTGAAGCTGCCGTCCCTTTCTCTCGATGTCGTCTCCTGCGCCGGGTCCGCCCCGCGCGTGCTGATCGACCTGGGACGCTGCAACGTGGCGACGGCCCGTGCGCTGGCCGCCGCGCTCCGGCTCCAGGGCCCCGGACGCCGGCAGGAGGCGGCGCGGTGACCCGGCGCGTGTTCCGCTATGTTCCGTTCTCCGTCGAGCAGGACGCGACAGCGGAACCGGAGTACGAGGCCCGTTGCGTGTCCGGCGACGAAACCGAGTGCGGCGTGGAGTCCGGTACGCACAGCGGCCCCGGGCCGGTGGAGGAGTGGCAGCGCAGGCACGCGCAGGAGACGGGGCACCGGCGCTACCGCCGGAACTTCGGCGACTACGCGGTGATGCGGCCCCCGGCAGAACTGGCCGAACTGGCCGAACTGGCGGGGCGAACGGGGGGTACGGCGTGATGTTCTCCCCGTCCGTCGAGCGTTCGTGGCGCGATGCGTGGCCCCTGGTCGCGCAGGTTGGCGACGGTAACGCGTGGGTGGCGGGCGAGTGTTGGCTGTTCTGCCGCCGTGAGGGCGTGGCCGTGCTGTGGGTCGGCTCGGTGACCACACCCGGGGCGACGGGCGACGTGTACGCCTGTGGCCCCTGCCTCGCGGAGCTCGACCATATGGTGCGCGTCCAGGCGCACGACCGGGACGCACACGGCGACCGCGCCGCGCAGTCAGCCAGCCTCGCCGTTCCCGCCCATGTGCCCCCGCCGCGCGCCCTGCCCGCGGAGGGTTCCGGCGGCCGTCACCGGGCGTCCCGCCGGGGCCGTGATCTGTACGCCGCGGCCCTGCCCGCAGGGGTGTCACGATGACCAGGACCAAGACGTGTGAGCACCGGCAGACCGAACAGCGCGACGGCAAGACCTACTGCCGGGACTGCAAACGACAGCTCTACCTGTGAAGGCTCCGCCCCCTGCCGGGGACGACCCGTCAACTGGTTCTGCCACATCGACCCCCCGGCAGGGGAGCGGGAACCACCCCGCGCCGGTTGGATCCACAACGCCCGCACCCCTTGGACAGGTCGAGCGCCGACCGGGGCGGGCCCTGCACGAGATCACCGTACGAAGCGACCAAGGAGGAGAACAGGCGGATCGATGGCCGTGGTCACGGGCGGTGGCCACCGCGTGAGAGACCGGCGGTCAGACCGACAGCCCTGCGGCCATTGCTCGGACGTTCTGTTCGGCCCAGATGGTCTTGCCGTTCGGGGTGGGGCGAGTACCCCAGTGTCCGGTGAGTTGGGCGACCAGGAGGAGGCCGCGGCCGTTCTCGTCGAGGACGCGGGCGCGGCGCATGTGGGGGGCGGTGCTGCTGGCGTCGGAGACTTCGCAGATGAGGGTGTGGTCGTGGAACAGCAGTCTCAGCTGGATGGGAGGGTGTCCGTAGCGGATGGCGTTGGTGACGAGTTCGCTGACCACCAACTCGGTGGTGAAGACGGCCTCGTCCAGTCCCCAGGCGGCCAACTGGTCCGCGGCGTGCTGCCGGGCCGAGGCGACGGCGGAGGGCTCGGCGGGGATGTCCCAGCCGGCGACCTGGCCCGGTCCCAGGGCACGGGTACGGGCGAGGAGCAGGGCGATGTCGTCGTCGGACTGGGGCGGCAGCAGCGCGTCGAGCACGGTGTCGCAGACCTCGTCCAGCGAAGGAGCCGTCCGGGAGACGGCCGCACGCAGGGTGTCGATCCGCTCGTCGATGTCGTGGATGCGGGACTCGACGAGGCCGTCGGTGTACAAGGCGAGAAGGCTGCCTTCGGGCAGTTCGACCTCGGCGGTCTCGAACGGCAGGCTGCCCAGGCCCAGTGGCGGGCCGATGGGCATCTCAAGGAGTTCCGCTGTGCCGCCCGGCAGGACGACGACGGGCATGGGGTGGCCGGCGCTGGCCAGCGTGCACCGGCGCGAGACCGGATCGTAGACCGCGTACATGCAGGTGGCGCCGACGTCCCCGACGGTTTCGGCTTCGTCCTCCGAGCCCAGCCGGACGATGAGGTCATCGAGGTGGGTGAGCAGTTCGTCGGGCGGCAGATCGATGTCGGCCAGGGTCCGCACCGCGGTACGCAGCCGGCCCATGGTCACGGACGCATGGAGACCGTGGCCCACGACGTCTCCGACGACCAGGGCCACCCGGGCACCGGAGAGCGGGATCACGTCGAACCAATCTCCGCCCACTCCGACCGAGCCCCCTGCGGGCAGGTAGCGGAAGGCGACATCGACAGCCACGTGCTCGGGGAGCTCGCGCGGCAGCAGGCTGCGTTGCAGAGTGACGGAGGTCGTGCGCTCCCGGGTGAAACGACGCGCGTTGTCGATACAGACGGCCGCCCTCGCCGTGATCTCCTCGGCCAACAGGATGTCGTCCTGCTCGAAGGGCTCCGGGTGCTGGTGGCGGCTGAAGAATGCCACACCGAGCGTGATGCCACGGGCACGAATCGGCGCGACCATCACCGAGTGCACCCCCCGTTCGCGCATCATCGCCGCCCACGCGGGGTCATGGGCGGCCCAGCGGGCCATGAGCGGGTCGGTCGTGTCGTACGCGGAGGGCCGGCCCGTGGAGAGGCACTGGGCCGGAGGTGAGAAATCCGGGTAGGTGACCATGTACTCCCCCTGTGCCGGAGCTTTGACGGCCCCGGCGCACTGCACGGCGGTGCGGCGCATGCTGACGGGGCCGGTCAGCGGGCCCGGGCGCGGCTCGTCGCCGCCGTGGAGGAAGGAGAGCAGGTCGACCGTCGCGCAGTCCGCGAGCCGGGGAACGGCCACGTCGGCCAGCTCCTGGGCGGTGCGGGCCACGTCCAGGGTCCTGCCGATGCGGGTGCCGGCCTCATTGATCAACAGCAGCCGCTGCCGTGCCCAGTACCGCTTGGTCATGTCACGCGCGGTGAAACACACCGCGTTCATCCGATGGGAACTGTCCACCACCGGGGCGACGCAGATCGACCAGGCGTGCTCACGGCTCTCTCCTGGTACGCGCAGGTAGTTTTCCAGATAGACCCGTCGGCCGGTCTCCAGCACACGGCGCATGGCCCTCTCGTTCTTCTCCGCGTCCGGGTGCGGAACGATCTCCGACAGGCGCAGCCCGCGCATCTCGTCGTCTGTCATGGAGACCGCGCGCTCCATCTCCGCGTTCGCACGCACCGACCGCAAGTCGGTGTCGTAGATCGCCAGAATGTACGGGGACTGGACGAACGTCCGCTCCAACAGCGCGTGCTCCCCGAGGGTGCACGCCTCGCGCGCTGGGGCGCAGACCACGAACCACTCGACAGCCCCGCCGTCCGTCATTCCGCGGTGCGCGAGCAGTCCCACCTCGACGCGGCCACCGTCACGGTGCCGCAGCGTCACCCTTCCGTTCCAGCCGGACCCGTCTGCGTTCCGGCGGGGCCCGTCGGCTCCGCCCCGCTGAACCGCACCGCTGACGTCCTCCGCCAGCAGCCCCGCCACAGGTCGCCCCACGACCTCGTCGGACCGGTAACCGAGCAGGAGCAGAGCACCCTCGCTCCACCCCGTCACGATGCCGCGATCATCGACCGTGGCCGTAGCGGTGAAGACGCCGCCGAGGTCGTCGGGCTTATCGTCGGGGGTGGCGGAGGGACGATTCATCGGGGCTCATCCCCTCTCGACGAGGCCGCGGCACGGGAGAGCGACCAGGTGCCGAGCACCTCTCCGCTCCGGCCCCTCGAAGCCTGTGCTCGCCCGCTGTCGTCTCCGCCGAGTGAGGTCGGCCGAGGGCCGGGCGGACGCGCCACACGGAACCAGCATATTGCTCCGACGGCCGGGCCGAAGGGTCGGCAGGGTGCGATCGAACTCGGCAGGGTGCGTTCGAAGGACGTGCCAGGCCGCAAAGGGGGGTGCCCCTGTCTGTTTCGTCAACCCGGCGGGGTTACCGCGCCCCGACACCGCGTTTAAGAGCGCTTCCCCGGTGAGCACGGCAATCGCCCGGCGGACGGTCGGGCGGGACATCCCGTAGTCATCGGCGAGGGCGTTCTCGGTCATCGGACACGGGGTCGCGGCGGCGGGCATCCCCGCGCACGATCTCGCGGGCGAGGTCGAGGAGGTCCGGCAGCGCCGGGTGGCCGCGGGCGTCACGCCGGGCGAGCAGGACCGGCACGGCCGGGGCGTCGACGAGCGGGCGGTAGGCGACCCCGGAGTGCGGGTGCATCTCGGCGGTGGAGGCTGCGGAGACCCCGACGCCCCGACCCGCCGCGATGGCGGTCAGCCAGTCGTCGGTGTTGGCGACGGTGAGGGTCGCGGCGGGGCGGGCGTCGGGCGGCCACAGGTCGAGGCCGGTGGTACCGGAGACGGTGTTGAGGACGACGGTGTGGTCCGCGAGATCGGCGAGACGGAGCACGGTGCAGGCAGCGAGCGGGCCGTCCGCCGCCACGGCGGCCACCCGGCGTTCGTCGAACAGCACCTCGGCGACGAGCCCGGGCGCCGCCACCGGGCCCCGCAGCAGCGCGGCGTCGACCTCGCCGCGGGCGAGCCCGGCGGTGCGGTCGTCGATCCGCAGCAGTTCGAGCGGGGTGGACGGATGGCGCTCCTGCCAGTGTCGGAGCAGCGGTGTCGTGTACGGACCGAACGCGGACCAGGCGTGCCCGACCCGCAGGGCCCGGTGGTGCGGTCCGCCGGGGCCGAGCGCCTCGTCGAACGCGGCGACCGCGGCGACGGCCCGGTCCCGGAAGGCGATGCCCTCGGGGGTGAGCGCGAGATGGTGGGTGGAACGGTCGACGAGCCGGACGCCGAGGTGCCGTTCCAGGGCGGCGAGCGTCCGGGAGACGGCGGGCTGGGTGACGCGCAGCCGGGCGGCGGCGCGTGTGACATTGCCCTCGTCGGCGACGGCGAGGAAGGCGCGCAGATGACGGATCTCGACGCCGCGGTCCCGTTCACGGTCCGGGGAGCGCCCGGTACGGGGGTCACGACTGGGTCCAAGGCTCATGCGTGTGGAGCATAACCGGAGCCCAACCGGCATTTCACATGGCACGCGGAGGTACCTACCGTAAGAGGGAGGTACCTCACGAAGGTGCAGTGATTTCGATCGGCCGGTGCGGCGGAAGGCACTGATGGCGACGGCTTCGAGCCTTAGTTCATCGCTTTCCGGACGCGGAGCATCCGGATATCGGGCATCCGGGCACCGGGCTCGGACCCGGGCTCGGGGCTCGGACGCGGAAGGAACGACGCAGGTGGACGTGAACGACCGGTGCGCGGCGGCAGGGGCGGCGGCGACGGAACGGGTGGCGGCCGTCGCCGCACCCCAGATGGCCGCCGCGGCCGACCCGGCACCGGGTTCCGCCCGGTCCGTCGGTGCACCCGATTCCGTCCGCGCCCCGCGCCGGGCGGCGGCGCTCGCCCCGATCGCCCTGGTCGTCGCGGGGGGCCTCTCCGTCCAGTTCGGCGCCTCCGTGGCGGTACTGCTGATGCCCCGGGCCGGGGCGCTCGGGGTGGTCACCCTGCGGCTGGCCGCCGCCGCGCTCGTGATGCTGGTCGTCTGCCGCCCGAGGCTGCGCGGTTACTCCCGCGCCGACTGGGGCACCGTCCTGGCCTTCGGCGTGGCCATGGCCGGCATGAACACGCTCTTCTATCAGGCCGTCGACCGCATCCCGCTGGGCGCGGCCGTGACCCTTGAGGTGCTGGGCCCGCTCGCCCTCTCGGTGATCGCCTCGCGCCGCCTGATCAACCTGGTGTGGGCGGGGCTCGCGCTGGGTGGTGTCGTGCTGCTGAGCGGCGGGGGCTTCGACCGTCTGGACCCGGTGGGCGCCGCGTACGCGCTGGGCGCCGGTGCCATGTGGGCCACGTACATCGTCTTCAGCGCCCGCACCGGCCGCCGCTTCCCGCAGGCGGACGGCCTGGCCCTGTCCATGGCGGTCGCCGCCCTCCTCACCCTGCCTCTCGGCGTCCTGGAGTCCGGCTCGAAACTGCTGGTCCCGTCCACGCTGGGGCTGGGCGTGGCGGTGGCGCTGCTCAGCTCCGTCCTGCCGTACACCCTCGAACTCATGGCGCTGCGGCGCCTTCCCGCGCCCACCTTCGCGATCCTCATGAGCCTGGAACCCGCGATAGCGGCCACGGCCGGTTTCCTCGTCCTCGGCCAGGCCCTCGCCCCGACCGACGCCCTGGCCATCGCCCTGGTCATCGGCGCGAGCATGGGCGCGGTACGAAGTCAGGTGCGGGGCACCGGGGTCCGCGACCGGACCTGACGGCTTCCCGTACCCGTCCCGCCGTACCGGCCCCGTTCCGCCGTACCGGCCCGTTCCGCCGCGCCCGCACCTGTCCCGCCGTGCTCGCCCCGGTCCGCAGGCCCCGCCCCGGTCCGCAGGCCCCGCCCCGGTCCGCCGCGCCCGCCCCGGTCCGTGCGGCCGACCGGGGCGGGGGCGCGCTCGGGCTCAGGCGTGGAGCAGCCGCGCGCGGTCACCGGACTCGGCTCCACCGGGGCGCTCTCGCCGCCGACCAGGCGGGGTGAAAAATCATGCAAGCATGCTTGCTTGTTTATCGTCTCGCTGCCATGCTCCTGGGCACACCGCCACGCCCCGAGGGAGCGCACCGTGTCCGATGTCGCAGCCGTGCTCGACGACCTGCGTGAGGAGAGCGACCAACTCGACGAGCTGGTGCGGGGGTTGAGCGCCGAGCAATGGGAAACCCCGACGCCCGCCCCCGGGTGGAGCATCGCCCACCAGATCGCCCATCTCGCCTGGACCGACGGTGTCGCACTGCTTGCCGCGACCGACCCCGACGCCTTCGCGGCCGAGACGGCCAAGGCCCAGGAGGCGCCCGACACCTTCGTGGACGTGGCCGCGCGGGCGATCGTGGCGGAGGCGAAGGCGGCCGGGGCCGCCCCGGACGTGCTGCTCGCGCGGTGGCGGGACGGCCGGGGACGGATGCAGGAGATGCTGCGCGCGGCGCCGGCCGGGACCCGGATCCCCTGGTACGGGCCGCCCATGAGCGTGGCGTCCATGGCGACCGCCCGGCTCATGGAGACCTGGGCCCACGGCCAGGACATCGCCGACGCGCTCGGGGTGACCAGGGTGCCGACCGCCCGGTTGCGGCATGTGGCCCGCATCGGGGTGCGGGCACGGGACTACGCGTACCTGGTACGGGGAAGCACGGCACCCCGGGAGGAGTTCCGGGTGGAACTCCTCGCCCCCGACGGCGGGTTGATCGTGTTCGGGCCCGAGGACGCCGCCCAGCGCGTCACCGGGCCGCTCCTCGACTTCTGCCTTCTGGTCACCCAGCGCGCCCATCGCGATGACCTCGCCGTCCGGGCCACCGGTCCCGACGCCGACCACTGGCTCGACATCGCCCAGGCATTCGCCGGGCCCCCGGGCCCCGGCCGCGCACCCGGGCCGACCGTGCCCGACGACGGTTCCGCATCCCGAGGAGCCCAGGCATGACCGCCCCCCTCCGCATCGGCAACGCCTCCGGGTTCTACGGCGACCGATTCGACGCCCTGCGCGAGATGCTCACCGGCGGGCCCCTCGACGTCCTCACCGGCGACTACCTCGCCGAGCTGACCATGCTCATTCTCGGCCGCAGCCGGATCAAGGACCCCGCGCGTGGATACGCCACCACCTTTCTGCGCCAGCTCGAAGAAGGACTCGGGCTCGCCCACGAACGCGGGGTGAAGATCGTCACCAATGCCGGAGGACTCAACCCTGCCGGACTGGCCAAGGAAATACGGGAGCTGGCGGAGAAGACCGGCGTCCCGGTGCGGGTCGCCCACGTGGAGGGGGACAGTCTGGCCGTCCCCGACGGGTACCTCACTGCCAACGCCTACCTCGGCGGCGCCGGGATCGCCGCCTGCCTGCGGGCAGGGGCCGATGTCGTCGTCACCGGACGCGTCACCGACGCCGCCCTCGTCACCGGCCCCGCCGCCGCCCACTTCGGCTGGGGGCCGGGCGACCACGACGCGCTCGCCGGGGCCGTCGTCGCCGGTCACGTACTGGAGTGCGGCACCCAGGTGACCGGCGGGAACTACGCCTTCTTCCGCGACCACGACATCCGCCGCCCAGGCTTTCCCGTCGCCGAGATCCACGCCGACGGCACCTGCGTCATCACCAAGCACGACGGCACCGGCGGTGTCGTCGACATCGGCACCGTCACGGCGCAACTGCTGTACGAGACCGGCGGGGCGCGGTACGCCGGGCCGGATGTCACCGCCCGGCTCGACACCGTGCGGCTCGGCCAGGAGGGGCCCGACCGGGTGCGGATGTCCGGGGTACGGGGCGAGGCGCCGCCGCCCACCCTCAAGGTCGGGCTCAACCGGCTCGGCGGCTGGCGCAACGAGGTCGTCTTCGTGCTCACCGGGCTCGACATCGAGGCCAAGGCGCGACTGGTGAGGGAACAGTTCGCGGACGCGCTCGCCCGTTCCCGTACCGAACCGGACGAGGTGCGCTGGGAGTTGGCGCGCCTCGACCGGCCCGACGCCCCCACCGAGGAGACCGCGAGCGCCCTGCTCCGGCTCATCGTCCGCGACCAGGACCCGGAGGCCGTCGGGCGCGCCGTCTCGGGAGCGGCGGTCGAGCTCGCGCTGGGCAGCTACCCCGGTTTCCACGTCACCGCCCCGCCCGGGAAGGGCAGCCCGTTCGGCGTCTTCGAGGCGCGGTACGTACCGGCCGGCGAGGTCCCGCACATCGCCGTCCTCCCCGACGGGCGGCGCGCGTACCAGGAACCGCCCGTACACACGCGACCGCTCCACGACGCCGAACCGCCCCCGCTGCCCGAGCCGTTGCCGCCAGGACCCGTCCGTACCGCACCGCTCGGCCGGATCGCGGGCGCCCGCAGCGGGGACAAGGGCGGCGACGCCAACGTCGGGGTCTGGGTACGCGACGAGGACGCCTGGCGGTGGCTGGCGCACGAGCTGACCGTGGAACGGTTCAAGGAACTGCTCCCGGAGTGCGCCGGGTTGGACGTGGCGCGGCACGTGCTTCCCAACCTCCGTGCGCTGAACTTCGTCGTGCGCGGGCTGCTCGGCGAGGGCGTCGCCGCGCGGCACCGGTTCGATCCGCAGGCCAAGGCGGTGGGGGAGTGGCTGCGCTCCCGGCATCTCCCTGTTCCCGTAACGCTGTTGGAATCCGCCCAGGCACCGGAGGCGACCGTATGACCGTCCTGCGCAGCGGACTCGACACCGCGAGTCCCGAATACGCCGCCAACCGCGCCGCGATGCTCGCGAAACTCGACGAACTGGCCGCCGAGCACGCCAGGGCACGGGCGGGCGGCGGTGAGAAGTACGTCGAACGGCATCGCAAGCGCGGCAAGTCGACCGCCCGAGAGCGGATCGAGCTGCTGATCGACCCGGACACCCCTTTCCTGGAACTGTCGCCGCTCGCCGCCTGGGGCAGTGAGTACACGGTCGGCGCCTCGCTCGTGACCGGCATCGGCGTGGTGGAGGGCGTCGAGTGCCTGATCACCGCCAACGACCCGACCGTGCGCGGCGGTGCCTCCAACCCGTGGACGCTGAAGAAGGCGTTGCGGGCCAACGAGATCGCCTTCGCCAACCGGTTGCCCTGCATCAGCCTCGTCGAGTCGGGAGGGGCGGACCTGCCGTCGCAGAAGGAGATCTTCATCCCGGGCGGGGCGCTGTTCCGCGATCTCACCCGGCTGTCGGCGGCCGGCATCCCCACCGTGGCCGTGGTCTTCGGCAACTCGACCGCGGGCGGGGCGTACGTCCCCGGCATGTCCGACCACACCGTCATGATCAAGGACCGGTCCAAGGTGTTCCTCGGCGGACCGCCCCTGGTCAAGATGGCCACGGGGGAGGAGAGCGACGACGAATCGCTCGGCGGCGCCGAGATGCACGCCCGCACCTCCGGGCTCGCCGACCACTTCGCCGTCGACGAGCCCGACGCGCTGCGTCAGGCCCGCCGCATCGTCGCCCGCCTCAACTGGCGCAAGGCGCAGCCCGATCCGGGGCCCGCCGAACCGCCGAAGTACGACGAGGACGAGTTGGCCGGCATCGCGCCCGGCGACCTGAAGGTGCCCTTCGACCCGCACGAGGTCATCGCCCGGATCGTCGACGGCTCCGACTTCGACGCGTTCAAACCGCTGTACGGGACCAGCCTCGTGACCGGGTGGGCCACGCTCCACGGCTATCCGGTCGGCATCCTCGCCAACGCGCGGGGCGTGCTGTTCAGCGAGGAGTCGCAGAAGGCCGCGCAGTTCATCCAGCTCGCCAATCAGCGCGACATCCCCCTGCTGTTCCTGCACAACACCACCGGCTACATGGTCGGCAAGGAGTACGAACAGGGCGGCATCATCAAGCACGGCGCCATGATGATCAACGCGGTGTCGAACTCGAAGGTGCCGCACCTGTCCGTGCTGATGGGCGCCTCGTACGGTGCCGGGCACTACGGAATGTGCGGGCGGGCGTACGACCCGCGCTTCCTGTTCTCCTGGCCCAGCAGCAAGTCCGCCGTCATGGGGCCGCAGCAGCTCGCCGGGGTGCTGTCCCTCGTCGCTCGCGCCTCCGCCGCCGCGAAGGGACGTCCCTACGACGACGAGGCGGACGCCGGGCTGCGCGCCATGGTCGAGCAGCAGATCGAGTCCGAGTCGCTGCCGATGTTCCTGTCCGGGCGGCTGTACGACGACGGGGTCATCGACCCGCGCGACACCAGGACCGTCCTCGGGATGTGCCTGTCCGCGATCCACACCGCCCCGGTCGAAGGCGCCAGCGGCGGCTTCGGCGTCTTCCGGATGTGAGGCCGACGATGACCACACCGATCTCCGCGACGACCTCCACCGCGTCGTTCGCCCCACCGATCTCCGCGCTGCTCGTCGCCAACCGGGGCGAGATCGCCTGCCGGATCTTCCGCACCTGCCGCGCGCTCGGCATCGCCACCGTCGCCGTGTACTCCGACGCGGACGCCGGCGCGCTTCACGTACGGGAGGCCGACACCGCCGTACGGCTGCCGGGCGCGGCCCCGGCCGACACGTACCTGCGCGGTGACCTCGTCGTACGCGCCGCCCTCGCGGCGGGCGCCGACGCCGTCCACCCCGGCTACGGCTTCCTCTCCGAGAACCCCGGATTCGCCCGGGCCGTGCAGGACGCCGGACTCGTGTGGGTGGGACCCCCGCCCGAGGCCATCGAGCTGATGGCCTCCAAGACCCGCGCCAAGGAACTCATGGCGGGGGCCGGGGTGCCGCTGCTCGCCCCCGTCGACCCGGAGCGCGCCACCGAGTCCGACCTGCCGCTGCTGCTGAAGGCGGCGGCCGGCGGCGGTGGCCGCGGAATGCGGGTCGTACGCGAACTCGGCTATCTCCCAGCCGAGTTGAAGGATGCCTCCGCCGAGGCCGAGGCGGCGTTCGGGGACGGGGAGGTCTTCGCGGAGCCGTACGTGGAGCGCGGGCGGCACGTCGAGGTGCAGATCATGGCCGACGGGCACGGCGGGGTCTGGGCACTCGGCACCCGCGACTGCTCGCTCCAGCGACGCCACCAGAAAGTCGTCGAGGAGGCCCCCGCGCCCGGACTCGACGACGCGCTGCGGACCCGGCTGCACGACGCCGCCACGGCCGCCGCACGCGCGGTCGGCTACCGGGGCGCGGGCACCGTCGAGTTCCTCCTCGCCCCGGACGGGCGGCCGTACTTCCTGGAGATGAACACCCGGCTCCAGGTCGAACACCCCGTGACGGAGGCGGTGTTCGGGGTCGATCTGGTCGCCCTGCAACTGCGTGTCGCGGAAGGCGAACCCCTGCCCACCGCCACACCACCGCAACCGCACGGACACGCGGTCGAGGCCCGGCTCTACGCCGAGGACCCCGCCCGCGACTGGCAGCCGCAGACCGGAGCACTGCTCGCGCTGGAGGTGCCCGACGAACCCGGATTGCGTCTCGACACCGGATACGTCGGCGGCGACACGATCGGCGTGCACTACGACCCGATGCTCGCCAAGGTCATCGCCCACGCCCCCACCCGCGACCGGGCCGTACGCCTCCTCGCCCGCGCCCTGGAACGCGCCCGCGTGCACGGCCCGGTCACCAACCGAGACCTGCTCGTACGGTCCCTGCGCCACCCCGACTTCCGGGCCGCCCGCCTCGACACCGGCTTCTACGACCGCCACCTCGTCGCCCTCACCCCGCCCCCCGGCCCGGAGGAACTCCGCCTCGCCGCCCTGGCAGCCGCCCTCGCCGACGAGGCCGCCCGCCGACAGGGCCCCGGACCGGGCCCGGTCCGCTTCGGCGCCTGGCGCAACAACCCCTCGGGGCCCCAGGTCAAGCGCTACCGCGCCGAACCCGACGGCTCCGAGCACGAGGCCGCCTACCGCACCACCCGCAACGGCCCGGTCCCCGAGACCGGCGAACGGGTCGTCGCCGCCCGCCCCGACCACGTCACCCTCGAAACCGACGACGGCGTCACCCGCCGCTTCGCCGTCACCGTGCACGGCGACACGGTGTACGTGGACACCGCCACCGGCTCGTACACCCTCACCGCCCTGCCCCGCTTCACCGACCCCGCCGACCGCACCGAACCCGGCTCCCTGACCGCCCCCATGCCCGGCACGGTCGTGCGTATCGCGGACGGCCTGGCCACCGGGGCGGCGGTCGAGGCCGGGCAGCCACTGATCTGGCTGGAGGCGATGAAGATGGAACACCGCATCCTCGCCCCCGCCTCCGGCACCCTCACCGCACTCCACGCCGCCCCCGGCCTCCAGGTCGAGGTCGGCACCCTGCTCGCCGTCGTGCGGGACACGGACGTACCGGACGTACCGGACGCACCGGACGTGGCGGCCGCACCCGATGCGGCCGTACAGGTCACGCAAGACGTCACGCAAGACACAGCCGTACAGGAGGAAGCAACGCCATGAGCACTGTCCTCGAAACCGAAGAGCACCGGGCCCTGCGCGCCGCCGTCGCCACCCTCGGCAAGCGGTACGGACGCGACTACATGACCGCTGCCGTGCGCGACGGCTCCCACCCCCACGAACTCTGGTCCGAAGCCGCGAAGTTGGGCTACCTCGGTGTGAACCTGCCCGAGGCGTACGGCGGCGGGGGCGGCGGCATGGCCGAACTCTCCATCGTTCTGGAGGAACTGGGCGCGGCGGGCAGCCCGCTGCTGATGATGGTCGTCTCCCCGGCGATCTGCGGCACGGTCATCGCCCGCTTCGGCACCGAGGAGCAGAAGCGTCAGTGGCTCCCCGGCCTCGCCGACGGCAGCCTCACCATGGCCTTCGGCATCACCGAACCCGACGCCGGTTCCAACTCCCACCGCATCACCACCACCGCACGCCGGGACGGTTCCGGAGCGGACGCCGACTGGCTGCTCACCGGGCGCAAGGTCTTCGTCTCGGGTGTCGACATCGCGGACGCCACCCTGATCGTCGCGCGCACCGAGGACGCCAGGACAGGACGCCTCAAGCCCTGCCTGTTCATCGTCCCGCGCGACGCTCCCGGCTTCGAACGTTCGCACATCGACATGGAACTCCAGGCGGCGGAGAAGCAGTTCGAACTCGTCCTCGACGACGTGCGGCTGCCCGTGGACGCCCTGGTGGGAGGGGGTACCTCCCGCTCGAGCGAAGCCGAGAGCGGGGGAGCGGACGCCGGACTGCTCCAGCTCTTCGCCGGGCTCAACCCCGAGCGCATCATGACCGCCGCGTTCGGCATCGGCATGGGCCGTTACGCGCTCGCCCGCGCCGTCGACTACGCGAAGACCCGGCAGGTGTGGAAGGAACCCATCGGCGCCCACCAGGCCATCGCCCACCCCCTCGCCCAGGCCCACATCGAACTCGAACTGGCCCGGCTGATGATGCAGAAGGCCGCCCGTCTCTACGACGACGGCGACGACATCGGCGCCGGGGAGGCCGCCAACATGGCGAAGTACGCGGCGGGCGAGGCGTGCGTGAGGGCCGTCGACCAGGCCGTCCACACCCTCGGCGGCAACGGACTCACCCGTGAATACGGCATCGCGTCCCTGATCACGGCGTCCCGCGTCGCCCGGATCGCCCCCGTCAGCCGGGAGATGATCCTCAACTACGTGTCCCACCAGTCCCTTGGGCTCCCCAAGTCGTACTGACGGCGGGTGCCGATGTAGTGGGACCAGTGGGGGACTTCAGCGCCAACGTACGACCGCCCCGATCGGTCAAAAGCGAACCAACCGGGGCGGTCTACTCAGACTACTGTGCAGGCTGTCCGCTGCCGGGACATGTGTCGTCGCCGCTGCCGTTCGCCTGGTGGATGGTCGTTGGCGTGCCGGGCTCGCTTCCTACGCCCGCGCCGCAGACGGGGCAGGCGCCGGCACACAGGCCGGGATCGAAGCGGTGACTGGTCGTGTCGCACATATCAGTTCCTCCTTGCTGGGGCGGGGCTGACAGAGGTGGTGCGCTTGCACTCCGTACCCGGCCGGGCGGTCGGCCGCCCGGCCGGGCAGAGAGAGTCAGAAGGAGCCCTGGAGCTCGAAAGCCTGCCCGCCCTTGTCCTGGCCGGGGCGTGCTGTGTGCTGGATCAGCATGAAGATTCGGGAATTGCTGTGGAACATCAGGCCCACCCCGGGGTGGGCATTTGGTTCGGCTGCCCTCTCACCGGTCGTGTAGGTGTAGACCTTCGAGATCTCGGCGTTGCCGGAATTGGTGAGCACCGCGGCAAGATACTGCTCTGCTCGCGCGGGGGTGATCTTTCCGTCGTCGTACAGATCCGGGAGCGGAACTTCCGCAGGCGGCACGTCTGTCACGGGTACTTCGGGCTGATCGTAGTCATCGCTGAGAGCCGCGGCGGTGATGGCTGCCCACAGCTGTGCCCCGCTGCTGAAGGTGACGTGGAGACCGTATGGGCGACCCTCCTGCCAGGGTTCGGCGGCCGTCACGTCGGGAGCCTTGAGGAGGGCTTCGACGGCGAATTCCTGGAACCTCTGAGGGCGCATTTGTGATCATTCCTTCCGTGGCGGCCGAGCCAGTCTAGGCGGGAGCACAGTCCGTATACGGGTGGTCGACGCTGAGTCGGTGGGCCACTTCTGACGCCCGACTTCGGGGGTGGGTCCGCTCGCGACTGGTCGGTGCGATCAAGCTGCCGCGAGCGGCAGTCACAACCCCGATCACCCATGGCCGACAACGCCGCAAGCGAGCGTGTCGTTGAAGCTTGAGCAAGGGGCAGCCGGCAGGACGGTGGGGCGCCCGGATGCACGGTCCCGGCGGCTGCGGCAGGATCGGTAGTGACAGGCGGCTTGTATGCCCGCGACATTGCGCGGGCTCGCCGCCGACCGGTGCCTCGGCGTCCGGCCGAGCTGGGGGTGACGCCTTTTCGGCGTTCAACCGGAGCTTTCTCATGATGACCAATCGCATCCCGAACCGCCTTGCGCGTCCGACGGAACCGGTGGCGCGCGACACCGCCGCGCCCTCGGCGTCCGCAGCCGACTGCGGCCTTCTGCTCATCAGACTGACCTTTGGGCTGCTGATGGCGGGGCACGGCGCGCAGAAACTGTTCGGTCTCTTCGGGGGCCACGGCCTGACGGCGACCGGCACGGGCTTTGAGTCTCTTGGGTTTCGCCCGGGGAAGCTCTTCGCGGTGATCGGTGGCGGGTCCGAGTTCCTGGGTGGCCTCGGCCTTGCCCTGGGGCTGTTCACCCCGCTGGCGGCCGCCGCCCTGATCGGCGTGATGATCAACGCCATGGTGACCGTCACCGGCGCCCACGGCCTGTGGGACACGGACGGCGGCGTGGAATACAACGTCTGCATCGCCGTCGTCGCCCTGTCCATCGCCGCCATAGGCCCGGGTCGGCTCGCCGTCGACCGGATCTTCCGCTGGGGCGACGGCGGCTGGCCCGAGGCGGCCTTCGCTCTGGGGCTGGGCGGCATCGCCGCGGTGATCACCCTGAGTCTCTGAGAACGCACACCGTCTCTGAGAACGCACACCGCGTCGCGTGCCGCCGCGCGACGGCCTCAACGACGGGTACGGACCCGTGGTCCTTGATCAGAACGCATCGCGCCCCTGCCCCTGCCCCCTCAGCTGCGCAAGGTGGCACGCAGGCGCAAGCCGACGGTTGTGAGACCTCCGAACGTGGTGACCTGATAGCCGGGTTCCGGTCCGGGCGGCTCGCTCACGTGGTAGCGGCGGGCGGTCTGCGCAGTCAGCAGCGTCAGCATCGCCATCGCCAGAGCGGCTCCCTCGCAGCCATGCGGCCCGGTACCGAAGGAGAGGAAGACCTCGGGTTTCGCCGGCGAGCCCGAATCCTCGAGCCAGCGTTCGGGCTGGAACTGGTCCGGCTCGAAGTGTTCCCGGGCGTCGCGGTGGGCGGTGTAGGGGCAGACGAGAACGGTGGACCCGGCGTCGATGGTGTAGTCGGCGAGCTGAGTCTGTCGCGTGGCGCGCCGGGTCAGTAGCCAGCTCGGGGGGTGCAGTCGAAGCACCTCGCGTACCAGGGCCTGGGTGTATTGCAGGCCGTCGAGGTGGGTGCTGGTCGTCGCGGCCGGGTTTACGGGCAGCAAGGCGGCTTCGGCCGCGACGCGACCCGCGGCCTGGGGGTACCGGGCCAGGTGGAGCAGGATCGATCCGGCTGCCCTGGAAGGTGTCTCGAAGGTGGCGACGGTGATTCCGGGGAGGCTGTCGAGGATGGCCTCTTCCGGCAGTGGACCGTAGCGGGAGGAGGGCCGGAGCATCTGTCCCAGCACGTCGTCTCCGAGGTGGCCCGATGAACGGCGCCGACGGACGACGGCCCGCAAAGCGTTGGTGAAGTCGACTTGCTGCCGTGTGCGGAACCGCCGTGCCGGTGTGGGGATCCAGCGCGGCCATACCCAGCGCGAGGGGCGTACGAGCATCTCCCGGGCCAGGAAGAGCCGTGAGGCGAAGGGCAGCAGGGTGGGAGCATCTTCGGAGAAGAGGTAGCGCACGCCGATCTCTGCGAGGGCGTGCCGGACCGGGGGAAGAATCTCGATGTCCTGGCCCGTGGGCCATTGGTCAGCAAATCGAGCGGTCCCGGGCGCAATCTCACCGACCCGGGCTGCAACCGCCTGCGGGCGCAGTCCGCGCATGCGGGCGGTGTGAGCGTGTGCCCGCTCCTCAGGCGTCGGTGCTCCGCTCGACCGCTTCAACGGCGGGAAGAGAGGCGAGCGCACCTTGAGGAAGTCCTGTGCGCGGCGCAGGACTTCTTCACACGGCCCGGCCAGGGCGGCTACGTAGACACCCGGCTCCAGCTGCCAGACGTCTCCGCACTCATCAGCGCCACGGCGCGCCAGTGCCAGCCGGTCGCGGCTCCAGGCCGCGAAGCTGCCTTCGGGCAACCGCTGCGGCTCATTCATTCGGCCCATGAGATCGTCCCTGACTCTCGTGCCTGTCCAGGTCGATACCGTCGGCAGCGTGACCGTGAGCCGGCGGGCGCCCGGGGGAGCCCGCCGGCAGTGCGGTCAGGTCCAGTCGTGTTCCCCGTACGCACCGTAGTGGCGCGTGAAGGACAGCTTGCGGAGCAGCTTGGCGAGCATGATGCACTCCTCTCGACTCTCTTCAGCACCCAAGTGCCGTGTATTTCATGTTTCCACACATGCCGCATATGTCATATCCGGGGCATCGACGGCCCGTATGGACAGGCGGACCGCCCCGTCCTCCGCCGCGAGAGGGCGGTTTCGTGCGTCCGCGGTCAGTTGTTGCCTCATGGAGGAAGGGCCTCACCCCATGCCCTGGCAGTGACGAGCTGACCAGGGAGGGACAAGGCCATGCCAACCGACGCTACCCCGGGACGCGTACACCGACCCGCACCGTCGACCGAGCACCTGGCGGCCAGGCTCGCGAAGGCGTGGGCCACCCGTCACCGGTCGGCGAACCACCGGGAGGCTCAGCCGAGTTGCTGCCCGATCTGATCCGCGACGCCCAACTCGCCGTGCCGCAGGCGGATTCCGCAGCGTCTCGGCGGGCCGCCCAAGCAGTGCTGGCCGACGTCTACCCGCTCTCCCAGTTCTTCAGCGCGTACCAGCCTGATGGTGCCCTGCTGTGGCGGGTGGCCGAGCGTGGCATGGTCGCCGCACAGGAGTCCGAGAACCCGCAACGACATGCCTCTCACTGCTGCCGCGTTACCGCTTCCCAACCCGATGTCCCTGTTCCCCGCACGGCAGCGGGGCGCGATGTGCGTCTGGTGCGGGAAGCCCCTCACCACCGGCACGGTCCGCGTCGGCATCATCGCCTCCGTCACGGTGTCCGGCCGGAACACAGAACCATGCAAGCGCGCTTGATTGTTCCGGGTTCCGCTGCCACGCTCTGCGGGACACCGTGGGACAACTCGGCGGGACCCCGGTGCCGCCCCCGGGGCGACCGCCCCCAGGACAAGGAGACGAACCTTATGACGTCGCTCGCCACCCCCGTCCACGACCGGGGCATCACCACTCTCGCGCTCGACTCGCCGGGCAACCGCAACGCGCTCTGCGCCGCGCTGGTCGGCGAGCTGTCCGCCGCGCTGGAGGCGTGCGCCGCCGACGACGCCGTACGGGCCGTGGTGCTCACCCACACCGGCAACACGTTCTGCGCGGGCGCCGACCTGACCGCGCCGCCCGACCCGGCGGCGTTCGTCGCCCTGATGCGGCGGATCGTCGCGTTGCCCAAGCCCGTCGTCGCCCGCGTCACCGGGCACGTCCGGGCTGGCGGGCTCGGGCTGCTGGCGGCCTGCGACATCTCCGTCGCCGGGCCCGACGCCTCGTTCGCCCTCACCGAATCCCGGCTCGGGCTGGCCCCCGCCGTGATCTCGCTGCCGCTGCTGCCCCGCACCGACCCGCGCGCCGCCGCCCGCTACTACCTGACCGGCGAACGCTTCGGTGCCGGCGAAGCGGCCCGCATCGGCCTGGTCACGCTCGCAGCCGAGGGGGACGTGGACCAGGCGCTCGGACCCGTGCTCGACGGGCTGCGCAGGGCCTCCCCGCAGGGGCTGGCCGCGTCGAAGGAGCTGGTCACGGCTAGTGTGCTGGAGAATTTCGACCGGTACACCGAAGACCTCATCGCCCACTCGGCGGCGCTCTTCGCCTCCGCCGAGGCGCGGGAGGGGATGACGGCCTTCATCGAACGACGGGACCCCGCATGGGTGCTGTGACGCCCCCCACCGACAGGACGCCCAAACAGGACCGCAGCCGGGCCACCCGCCGACGGCTCCTGGAGGCAGCGGTCGCCTGCCTCGCCGAACACGGCTGGGCGGGCTCCACGGTCTCGGTCGTCGCCGAACGCGCCGGGGTCTCGCGCGGTGCTGCCCAGCACCACTTCCCGACTCGGGAGGACCTCTTCACCGCGGCCGTCGAGTACGTGGCGGAGGAACGCTCCGCCGCTCTGCGCGCCCTGCCCGTGCAGGGCCGTACGGCCGTCGTCGCCGCCCTCGTCGACCTGTACACGGGTCCGCTGTTCCGCGCCGCGCTCCAGCTCTGGGTCGTCGCCTCCAACGAGGAGCAGCTCCGTCCCCGCGTCACCGAACTCGAAGCCCGCGTCGGCCGCGAGACCCACCGCATCGCCGTCGAACTCCTTGCCGCCGACGAGTCCAGACCCGGTGTGCGCGAGACCGTGCAGGGTTTCCTCGACATGGCGCGCGGCCTCGGCCTGGCCAACGTCCTCACCGACGACACCGCCCGCCGCCGCAGGGTCGTGGAGCAGTGGGCGGTGCTGCTGGACGAGGCGCTGGGCTGAGCCGGACACGGGCGGCGCCGCCTGCGGGACGTGCCCGATGTCGCCCATAAGTGGGGCTAGCACCAGGGGACTTGGGGTGGCAGTCGGAGTGATCGCCAAGGTTCGCGTCCCTAGCGTCAATAGGCGTGAGACACGAACAGAGCAGAGCAACCAGGAACCCCCTCGGAACCCCGCCCTCCGCCGGAGTTCTGCCCTTCTCCGGAACGAGTCGTACGGCGCCCCGCGCGGCGGTGCTGGTGGCGGCCTCGGCCCTGCTGGCGGTCGCCGTCCCGGCGGCGAACGCGTCGGAAACAACGCGTGCGTCGAGTACGTCGCGTGCTTCGGCTGCGGCGCGTGCTTCCGCTGCGGCCGACGGGGCGGGAGCGGCCCAGCGCACCACCTCGGCGCACCGGACGACCGGCGCACCGAACGGCTGCGACGCGGCGCGCACGGCGCTCGGGCGCTCCCTGGACACCCTCGTCACCCGGGACGGCATACCGGGCGTGGCCGCCGAGGTCACCGGCCGGGACTGCGGCCGGTGGACGGCGCAACGCGGCGTCGCCGACCTGGACACCGGCCGGCCGATGCGCGCCGCGGACCGGCTGCGGATCGGCAGCGTCACCAAGACCTTCACCGCCACCGTCGTCGTGCAGCTCGTCGACGAGGGCCGGATCCGGCTGGACGACCCGGTCGAGCGCCACCTCCCCGGACTGATCCGGGGCAACGGCCACGACGGCCGCACGATCACCGTGCGACAGCTCCTCCAGCACACCAGCGGGCTCCCCGACTACACCGAGGCGATCGTCGAGCGGCCCGTCGACGAGTGGCGGCTGCGCCACTTCGAGCCCCGGGAACTGGTCGCGACCGCGCTGGCGATGCCGCGCCCCGCCGCCGGGTGGCACTACTCGACCACCAACTCCGTGATCGCCGGGATGATCGTCGAGAAGGTCACCGGGCACGGCATCGAGGCGGAGGTGCGTCGCCGGATCATCGAGCCGCTCGGCCTGCGCGACACGTACTGGCCCGGCGACCGCACCCGTATCAGGGGCTCGCACTCGCGCAGCTACTTCCCCGCCGCAGGCTCGGCGGACGCCGCACGGCCGGACGGCACATCGTTGTCCGATGGCGCCGCGCTCTCCGACGGCACCGAGTGGAACATGAGCTTCGGCGGCGCGGGCGGGGCGCTGGTCTCCACGCCCGCCGACGTGAACCGGTTCTTCCGTGGCCTGCTCGGCGGGCGGCTGGTGTCCGCGCACGGGCTCGCCGAGATGAAGCGCACCGTCCCCGCCGACCCCGAACGGCTCTGGCCCGGTGCCCGTTACGGCCTCGGCCTGATCGCCTCCCCGCTGACATGCGGCGGCATGTGGTGGGGGCACGGCGGGACGGTGCCCGGCGGACACCGCGCGCTCGGGGCGATCGGCCCCGACGGACGCGGTGTCGCCCTCGCCCTCAACAAGGTGCCCGACAGTCAGCAGGCCGAGACGGACTTCCTCGCCGCCGTGGACGCCGGCTTCTGCCCCGCGGGCCGTGCCCCGCACGCGAGCAGCACCGACAGCACCACCGGCACCGATAGCACCACCGGCACCGACAGCACCACCGGCACTGAGAGCACCAACACCAACAGCACCGACCAGCTCAGGGAGACAGAGTGAACGCCTCGAACAATCGCTTGACCAGTTCGACGAGTCCGGCCGGGGCCGTGCGCCGAGCCTCCGCCGTCGGCCTCGCCCTGGCCGCCTGCGTCACCGCGTCCTCCGCGCTGGCCACGGCCTCGGCCGCCGCGTCCCCGGCGACCGACCGCGGGACGAACTCCGCCACCGCGACCACCGGCACCGCCACCGCCACCGCCACCGGGGTCGGCCTCGACCGCTACTACCGGCAGAACCTCGCCTGGGGAAGCTGTGTCACGGGCCCCGACGACACGGTGGGCCGCGAGCTGGACGAGGTCGGGGCCCAGTGCGCGGACGCGACCGTGCCGCTCGACTACACCAAGCCCGACGGCCGCACGATCACCGTGGCCATGTCCCGGCTGAAGGCCACCGACACCCGCCACCGCATAGGCGCGATGCTGCTCAACTTCGGCGGCCCCGGCGGCACCGCCATCGATACCCCGCCGCTCATGCGGAAGGCGATGAAGAACGTCGGCGCGCGCTACGACATCATCGGCTTCGACCCGCGCTTCGTCGGCCGCAGCACCCCGCTCGACTGCGGTTGGCCCACCGGCATCCTCTTCCGCTCGGCCGGACCCGACCGGGCGGGCTTCGACCGCCAGGTCGCGTTCCAGAAGGACCTCGCCGACAAGTGCCGGGCCACCAACGCGTCCGTGCTGCCGCACGTCACCACCCGCAACACCGCCCGCGACATGGACGTCATCCGGGGCGCGCTCGGTGAGCGGAAGATCTCCTACCTCGGCTACTCGTACGGCACCTACCTGGGCACCGTCTACAGCCAGATGTTCCCCGGCCGCTACGACCGGATGGTGCTCGACGGGGCGATCTCCCCGCAGGACTACGGCCCCGGGCTGCTGCGGGACGCGACATCCGAGAACGAACAGGCGCTCGCGGACTGGGCCACCTGGGCCGCCACCCGGGACGCCACCTATCACGTCGGCCGCACCCGCGACCAGGTCCTCGCCACCGTCGACCGCGTCACCGAGGCGGCCTCCCGTCGGCCGCTGACTATCGGCACCGGCAGCGACACGTACCGGGTCGACGCCTCCCACGTGCCACTTCTCCTCTTCATGATGCTCTCGGACGACAGCGACGCGTCGCGGGCCGAACTCGGCGCGGCGGTCTTCGTGCTGTCCGAGGCGGCGAAGGGGAAGCCCACCCGGCCGTCACCGGCATTCATTTCAAACCTGCGGCACGTGCTGACCGGCGACAATTCGCCGACCGGCAGCGTGCAGACCGCGATCCTCTGCGGGGACAGGGCCGCGCCCCGGAACCCCGAGAGCTACTGGCGGGACGTCGAGCGCAGCCGCGCCGCCCACCCGCGGTTCGGCCCCATGACGGAGAACATCACGCCGTGCGCCTTCTGGGACCGGCCCCGCGAGGAGCCCACCCAGGTGCGCCGCGACGTCCCGGCGCTGATCGTGGCCGCCACCGGCGACCCGCGCACCACGTACCGCAGCTCCGTCAAGCTGCACCGTGAGCTGCCGAGCTCCAAGCTGATCACCCTCACGGGCGCCAACCGCCACGGGATCTACGGCGACTACGGCAACGCCTGCGTCGACGACCAGGTCAACCGCTACCTCGCCACCGGAAAGCTGCCCGCGACGGACCGGACCTGCGCCAAGCGGACGACGGGCCGCCAGGACTGACGGGGCGTCCGGAAGGCCCGCCTCCGGGCCGGATCCGGTACGGGCTCCGGGCGGGTACGGCCCCGGGCGGGTACGGGTTCCGGAGCGTTCGACGAGGGCGGGGCGGGTCCGCCGCCCGGCCGGGTCCGCCCCGCCCTCGCCTCCGCCCCGTCGACCGGGCCGGAGGCAGCCCGGCCCGGGGCTCAGTTCCCCAGATCCGCGAGCTGTTCGTAGCCCTCGATCGACCGGGGGGCGCGCGGCCCGGGCCCGACGTAACGGGCCGTGGGCCGCACCAGCCGGCCCGTCCGCTTCTGCTCCAGGATGTGCGCCGACCAGCCCGCCGTGCGCGCGCATGTGAACATCGACGTGAACATGTGCGCCGGGACCTCCGCGAAATCCAGCACGATCGCGGCCCAGAACTCCACGTTCGTCGCGAGGACCCGGTCCGGGCGCCGCGCGTGCAGTTCCTCCAGCGCGGCCTTCTCCAGCGCCCGCGCCACCTCGAAGCGCGGGGCGCCCAGTTCCTCGGCGGTGCGCCGCAGAACACGGGCCCGGGGGTCCTCCGCCCGGTAGACCCGGTGCCCGAAGCCCATCAGCCGCTCGCCCCGGTCCAGGGCCCGCTTCACGTACGCGGTGGCGTCCCCGGTCCGCTCGATCTCCTCGATCATGCCGAGGACCCGGGACGGGGCGCCGCCGTGCAGCGGCCCCGACATCGCCCCGACCGCGCCCGACAGCGCGGCGGCCACATCGGCACCGGTCGACGCGATGACCCGCGCGGTGAACGTGGAGGCGTTCATGCCGTGCTCGGCGGCCGACGTCCAGTACGCGTCGACGGCCTTCACGTGTTTGGGGTCCGGCTCGCCGCGCCAGCGGATCATGAACCGTTCGACCACGGAACCGGCCTTGTCGATCTCGCTCTGCGGGACCATCGGCCGGCCCTGCCCGCGCGCCGACTGGGCGACGTACGACAACGCCATCACCGCCGCCCGTGCCAGGTCGTCGCGCGCCGTCCGCTCGTCGATGTCGAGCAGCGGTCCCAGCCCCCACACAGGCGCGAGCATGGCGAGCGCGGCCTGCACGTCGACCCGGATGTCACCGGAGTGCACCGGGATCGGGAACGGCTCGGCCGGCGGCAGACCGGGGCTGAACGCCCCGTCGACCAGCAGCCCCCAGACGTTTCCGAACGAGACATGACCGACCAGGTCCTCGATGTCGACCCCGCGGTAGCGCAGCGAACCGCCGGCCTTGTCCGGTTCGGCGATCTCCGTCTCGAAGGCGACGACCCCCTCTAGTCCCGGTACGAAGTCGGACATGGCGGCTCCCTCGGTCGACGGCTGTGCGGAGGCCACAGTGGCCTGCCCCAGGATATTGGCGGGTTACCACGACTCGGGGAAGCGTGACATCCGGCACGGCTCCCCTTCATCACCGATGACGGACAGACGCCCCCTCCTTGGCGGGCGAAGTCGACCGCTGCGGCAGGATGACCCCCGTGCCCACCGCAGACTCACGTTCCGATTCCATCACTGATCCGGCCGCTATGCGCGAGCAGTACCGTTCCGAGCCCTTCACCGAGGACTCGCTGGCCGCCGACCCGATGCAGCAGTTCGCCCACTGGTTCCGACAGGTCGCCGTCGGCGGGCTGCTCTACGAGCCCAACGCCATGGTGGTCTCCACGGCCACCCCCGACGGCCGGCCGTCCTCACGCACGGTGCTGCTGAAGAAGTACGACGAGCGCGGCTTCGTCTTCTTCACCAACTACGAGTCCCGCAAGGGCCGCGAGCTGGCCATGAATCCGTGCGTCTCGCTGCTCTTCCCCTGGCACCCCATGGCCCGCCAGGTCGTCGTCACCGGCACCGCGTCCCGCGTCGGCCGTGAGGAGACCGTGGCCTACTTCCGTACCCGCCCGCACGGCTCTCAGCTCGGTGCCTGGGCGAGTGCGCAGTCCACCGTGATCGGCACCCGCACCGAACTGATCGCGCGCTACGAGGAACTGGCCGCCCGCTACCCCGAGGGCGCACACGTCCCCGTGCCCCCGCACTGGGGCGGCTTCCGCGTCGTCCCCGCCACGATCGAGTTCTGGCAGGGCCACGAGAACCGGCTGCACGACCGGCTGAGGTATGTGCGCGAGGGCGAGAACTGGCGCGTCGAGCGCCTGTGTCCGTAGCGGACGCCCTGTCCTGCGGGTACTTCGGACACTGCGGGCACTTCGGATACTGCGGATATCGCGGATACGGGGGTATACGGCGCCGGAGACGCGGATACCGCGGTGTCCGCGCCGGACAAGCAGAAACCCGCAGGCTCTGGTCCCTCCTCACGGAGGAGCCGGCCGGACTTACCGGCGAGCCTGCGGGTCGGTGACTGCTTGGGATTGGCCGATGACCGGCCTGCACTGCGAAGAGCGCGGCAACGGGCGTCAGCCCGCAGCCACCTCACGAGTCCGAGAAGAAATCACTTTTCGGAACACCTCCTTTCACGTGTGGCAGCAGCCTAGGAACGCGCGGAAGGCGGATCAACCCATTTATTCGGGCGCGCGGCACATTCGTCCGGAGGGGTTCGCAGCGGGTCGGGAGAACTTCCGGAGAACGTCCGGGGAGAACTTCAGGGGAGGCCGGACCGAGGCGGGACCGAGGGGCGCCGTGCCACCTTGCCGCCCGTGCCACCTCGCCCGTGCCGTCGCGCCGGTCCGGTCGCGCCAGGTCAGCCGTGACGGTAGAAGATCCGGTCCCCGTACTCCGCCATCACGCGCCCGTTCCATGCGTGGCCGCCGTCCACATTGCCGGACCTCAGCAGTGGCGGCTCGATGCCGCGCGCCACGAGCCGTTCCGCGGCGGCGGCCATCATGGCCTGCATGATCGCGCTGGTGACCACGGTCGACGCCGGCGCGAACGGCGCCTCGACGCCCTCGGTGGTCAGCTCGGCGTCGCCGATGGAGATCTTGCTGTCGAGCACGATGTCGCAGTGGTCGCGCAGGAAGCCGCCCGAGGCGTGCCGGGACCTGGTGCCCTCCGCGTAGGCGACCGAGGTGACACCGATGACCTTCAACCCCAGGGCCCGCGCGTTCACCGCCATCTCCACCGGGAGCGCGTTGCGCCCGGAGAGCGAGATGATCACGAGGAGGTCGCCCTCCTTGGCGGGGCTGGAGTCGAGCACCGCGCCCGCCAGACCGTCGACCCGCTCCAGCGCCGAGCCGAGCGTCGCCGGTACGACATCGACGCCGACCGTCCCCGGCACCGCCAGCAGGTTCATCAGAGCGAGCCCGCCCGCCCGGTAGACGACGTCCTGCGCGGGCAGCGAGGAGTGCCCGGCGCCGAAGGCGAAGAGCCTGCCGCCCGCGGCGACGGTGTCGGCGATCGCGGCTCCGGCCGCCGAGATGTTCCCGGACTCCTCGTCGCGCACGCGCTCCAGCAGGCCGATCGCCGCGTCGAAGAACTGACCGGCCAGCTTGCTGTCGCTCATCGAGGAGGCCCTTTCCACAGGGGGAGAAGTCACGGGATGGTGCACGGGATGTCCATGAGGCGTCGCGCCGCGGATCACGTTGCGGTCTGGACCAGTGACCTGTCAATACCGTCCCCGCTGCTTCGCGGCATGCCGTTCGACCGGCTCGGCACGGTTGTCTGCGGTATGCGTCAGAATTGATGGAGGGCCAGCGCACGACGTTTTCCTGTCACAGCACCGAGGGGCACGAATGTCCGGACTGATCGACACCACGGAGATGTATCTCCGCACCATCCTCGAACTCGAAGAGGAAGGCGTGGTGCCCATGCGCGCCCGGATCGCGGAACGGCTGGACCAGAGCGGTCCGACCGTCAGCCAGACGGTGGCGCGGATGGAGCGCGACGGCCTGGTGCAGGTGGCGGGCGACCGCCATCTGGAGCTGACCGGGGAGGGGCGCCGCCTCGCCACCCGCGTCATGCGCAAGCACCGGCTCGCCGAATGTCTGCTCGTCGACGTCATCGGGCTGGAATGGGAGCAGGTCCACGCCGAGGCGTGCCGGTGGGAGCACGTGATGAGCGAGGCGGTGGAACGGCGGGTCCTGGAACTGCTGCGCCACCCCACGGAGTCCCCGTACGGAAACCCGATTCCGGGCCTGGAGGAGCTGGGCGAGAAGGCAGAGGCCGACCCGTTCCTCGACGAGGGCATGGTGAGCCTGTCCGAGCTCGACCCGGGAGCCGAGGGCAAGACGGTGGTCGTGCGCCGGATCGGCGAGCCGATCCAGACGGACGCACAGCTCATGTACACGCTGCGGCGGGCGGGTGTGCAGCCTGGTTCCGTGGTCAGCGTGACCCAGTCGCCCGGCGGGGTGCTGGTCGGCAGCGGCGGCGAGGCGGCGGAGCTGGACGCCGAGATCGCCTCGCACGTGTTCGTGGGCAAGCGCTGAGCCGCGCCCGGTGCGGCCGAGGAGCACCCTCGGCCGCACCGGGCGCCGTACATCGACAGGACGCCGGAGCCGAGAGCCCGGCGTCCGCTTTTTTGTTTCGGCGTTCGCTTTTTTTGTTTTTCTGTCCGGACCGCAGCGCTCGGACGGGTCACGTGCCAGTCTGTGGCTCCAGGCATGCCTGAGAGTGTCGCTACTCGGCCGCGCGGCCGGGGAGGGAGCAGGCGCATGCGCCCGTCGAACCGGCACGTCTGGCCCATCCAGCGCGTCCGGCCCGCCCAGTCGCTCGACCCGCGGCCAGCGACCAGCGAGCGGTGCACCCGCCCGGCCGCTTTCGCCACGCACGGCAGAGGGCCCGTGCGGCAGAGGGCCCCTGGGCAGCAGAGGGCCCCGGCGCCTGCGGACGCCGGGGCCTGCCCTCCCCCGCTTCGACCCGGAGCCCCGAGCTCTCAGGGTCGGTCCCCACGGGCCCTCATCCCCGAGCGGCCCGCCTCCCGGGGAAGGTCTCCCCTCCGACGTCGGCGCCAACCCTCGGGGCCGGTCACTCGAACGAGGGGTGTTGGCCGACGGAACCCTGTTTTCGAATAGAGGTTCGATAGTCTGCGTCGGTGTGACCACGTGGTGATCGAGCGGAACCGAGCGGTGATCGAGGACGAGAAGGGGGTGCCAGAACCTATGGCGCGGCGCATCGATGTGACCGGGGCCCATGGCGTACGTCTCGCGGCCTGGGAGTTCGCCGAACCACCCAAAGGGGGCGCGGAGGGTGAGCGGGCCCCCGGCGTACTCCTGCTCCACGGCCTGATGGGCCGGGCCTCGCACTGGGCCTCGACCAGCCGCTGGCTCGGCGAGCGGTATCGCGCCGTGGGCCTCGACCAGCGGGGGCACGGCCGCAGCGAGAAACCGGCCGAGGGCCCCTACACCCGGGACGCGTACGTGGCCGACGCCGAGGCCGCGATCGAACAGCTCGGCCTCGCCCCCGTGACCCTCGTCGGGCACGCCATGGGGGCGCTCACCGCCTGGCAGATCGCCGCGAAGCGCCCGGACCTGGTCCGCGCCCTGGTCATCTGCGACATGCGGGCGTCCGCGCTCGGCGCGGCCTCGCAGCGGGAGTGGGAGGAGTGGTTCACGTCCTGGCCGGTGCCGTTCGCGACGCTCTCCGACGTACGGAGGTGGTTCGGCGAGGACGATCCCCGGGTGGAACGGCCCAACCCGGCGCGCGGCGACTTCTTCGCCGAGGTGATGGCCGAACGCGCGGACGGCTGGCGCCCCGTCTTCTCCCGCCGCCAGATGCTCCTGTCCCGCGCGACCTGGGTGTTCGACGCGCACTGGGAGGAGCTGGCCCAGGTCCGTTGCCCGGCCCTGGTGCTCCGGGGAATCGACGGGGAGCTCGGCCGGGCGGAGGCCCAGGAGATGGTCCGCGTTCTTCCGCGCGGGGAGTACGCGGAGGTGGCCGACGCCGGTCACCTCGTCCACTACGACCAGCCGGAGGGCTGGCGCACGGCGGTCCAGCCTTTTTTGGAGCGGTTCGCCGAGGGCCCCGGGCCGTCGACGACCACCACGAGCCCGCCTCCCCGTGAGCGGACCTGACGGATCTGACGGGCCTGCACGGATCTGACGGATCGGGACGGGTCATGACGGACCTGAGCGGGCCGTGACGGAACCGGGCGGCCCGTCACGGCCCGGCCCTCAGCCCTTGCTGACCGCCGCCAGGATCTCCGGCAGCCGGTTCGCCGTGCGTGGTGCGGCGATCCGCAGCCCCGCCCAGATGAGCAGCGCTCCGTACACCGCGCCCGCCGGCAGCAGCGGCCACAGCCACGCGTGCTGGTCCGTGACGCTCAGCCAGACCGTCGCCGCGATCACGGGAGCGCCCAGGACCACGGCCGAGATCATGCCGCCGAAGATCGAGATCCAGGCGAGCCCGGCCTGTCCCGGGGCGACGTTCTTGAACGCCCCGTCCTGAGGAATCGAGTACGGGAACAGCGCCGAGGAGACCGCGCCCGTCCCCAGCATCCCGCCCAGCAGGGCGAACGACAGCCCCAGCGCCCCGGGGAGCGCCGTCCAGTCGCCGATCATCGCCGCCGTCGCCACCGTCACCGCGGCCGTGTACGGCAGGGTGATCAGCAGCAACGCCAGCGCCCGCGCGCGCAGTTCGACGTACGCGTCCCGGCTGGAGGAGATCGTCAGCGCCACCATCCAGAACGCGGAGGTGTCCTGGCCGAACTGGTTGTACATCTGGACGCCGAGCATCCCGGCGGCCAGGCAGGCGAAGTAGACCGAGCCGTGGCCCTGCAGCGCGTTGAACACCGGCACGATCAGCCCGACCGCCAGCGCGGTGACCCAGGACGCCTTGGTCTTCGGGTCGCGAGCGATGTACCGCAGGCTGCGCTCCATCACCGTGCCGGTGCGTCCGGCGGGCAGCAGCGCGGCGAGCCCGGAGCCGCTCCGGCCGGCCTTCTCACGGGTCGGCGCGGCAGCGGCCAGCGTCGAACCGTCCGGGGCCGTCATCAGCTTCACCAGACTCCGCTGCCACAGCCACAACAGAAGGAAGAACGCCCCGAGGGACAGCAGCAGTTGCGCGGCCGCCTGCCCGTAGAGCCCCTGCGACGCCGCGTCCACGGAGGCGATCGCCGAGGCGGGCGGCAGCCAGCGCACCACGTCCGCCACCGGGGCGAGCGCGGACAGGCCGCCCGCCTCGCCCAGTCGCTGCACGCCGAAGTTGACCACCTGGAAGCCCACGGCGATCACCAGCCCGCTCAGCACCGCCAGGTCGCGGCCCTTGCGCGAGGTCAGCAGGCGGGAGTTGGCCGTGGCCACGGCCCGGGCCAGGGTCACGCAGAGCAGCAGCGCGAGCGGCGCGGCGACCGCGGCGAACGCCACACCGGCCGCCCCGTGCGCCACCGCGATCACCGAGCCCAGCACCAGGCACAGCGTGAACAGTGGGCCGATCCCGATCAGCGACGCCACCAGCAGCGCCGTGATCAGCGGCTGCGGACGCAACGGCAGCATCACCAGACGGCTCGGGTCGAGCGTCTCGTCACCGGCGGCGAAGAACAGCGGCATCACCGCCCAGGCGACCGCCAGCACCCCGGCCGTCAGCACGACCACGGACGCGACGTGCGCGTTGCCGCGCAGCAGGATCAGCCCGAGCAACTCGCTCGCGGCGAACAGCGCGGCGAAGACGATCGAGGCGATGTACGCCGCGCGCCGGCCCGCCGACTGGCGCAGCCCGTTGCGCAACAGGGCCAGCTTGAGCTGTACGAAGACGGGGACGAGCGCCGTGCGCCCGGTCGCGGCGGGCCCGGCGGGCGCGGCTCCCACGGGGGTGTCGAGCACGCTCATCGGTCGCCGCCCAGCCAGTCCAGGGACTCGCCGGCGGTCCGTGCACCCGCGCCGACCAGTTCCAGGAACGCGTTCTGCAGGGAGGGTGCGTCACCGCGCACCTCGGTCAGCGGGCCCTGGGCCCTGATCCGTCCCGCGGCCATGACGGCCACCCAGTCGCAGAGGGACTCCACCAGCTCCATCACATGACTGGAGAAGACGACGGTCGCGCCCGAGTGCGTGTACCGCACCAGCACTTCGCGGATGGTCTGCGCGGACACCGGGTCGACGCCCTCGAACGGCTCGTCCAGGAAGAGCACCTCGGGGTTGTGCAGCAACGCGGCGGCGAGCCCGATCTTCTTCCGCATACCGGTCGAGTAGTCGACGACCAGCTTGTGCTGGGAGCCGGCCAGGCCGAGGACGTCGAGGAGCTGGGTGGCCCGCTTGTCGACCTCGGTGCCCGGCAGCCCGCGCAGCCTCCCCGTGTACGCGAGGAGTTCGCGCCCCGAGAGACGCTCGAAGAGCCGCAGCCCCTCCGGGAGCACGCCGATCCTGGACTTCACCGCGACCGGGTCGCGCCACACGTCGTGGCCACCGATCTCTATGCGCCCCTCGTCGGGGCGGAGCAGCCCGGTGATCATCGACAGTGTGGTGGTCTTGCCCGCGCCGTTCGGCCCCACCAGACCGATGAACTTGCCCGCGGGCAGTTCGAGATCGATCCCGGCGACCGCGGTCTGCTGGCCGAACCGCTTCCACAACCCCTGCACGCGAACGGCGGGCGACGCCGTCGGCGCTCCGCTCGCCGTTCCCGTTTCCCCCGGCCGGACTTCTCTTTCATTCTGTGCCCGGTCCTGCATGTTTTTTGCCTTTCGTTGCCCCGTTTGTGTGGACAGCTTACGAAAGGCGTGTGCAGGCCCGCTCTTGCCTAGGGAAGGTACGGTCGGGCACGTCGTCGCTCGCGGAAGGCGCGTTCGGCCGGTCGCCGCCCGTGGTGGGCGCGTCCGGGCTCGACGCGCCTACGGAAGGCGCGTCCGGGCGTCGGCCGCTTCTCGCGCGCAGGCGTAGGCGAGCGGGCCGATGACCTCCTCCACGTCCGGCAGCCAGCGGTTGGCGGCGGTGGGGCGCCGGGCCCACTGGACCGCGCCACGTCCGCCGACCCGGGTCGGCGGACCGGTCACGCAGCGGCCCTCGCCGTGGCCGACGAGGTCGATCGTGGCGGCTCGCCAGCCCAACTCCCGTACCAGACCGTCCGCCTTGGCCGCCGCGCCCGGAAGGACGAAGAAGAGCATCCGTCGGTCGGGGGTGCGGGTGACGGGGCCGAACGGCAGTTCCATCCGCTCCATCCGGGCCAGGGCGAGGAAACCCGCGGACTCCGGTACGTCGAGCGCGTCGAAGGAGCGGCCGGTGGGCAGCAGGATCGACGCTCCCGGGTGCTCGGACCACATCCGGCGGGCCGCGGGGCCGCTGCCGGTGACGTGGTCCGCCCAGTCGGGCCCGGCGGGATGGGCGCCGGGGAAGGCGCAGCCGGTGTCGCCGCAGGAGCACCGCTCGGTGCCGTCCACCTCCTCCAGCCAGGTTCCGGGGCAGACGTCCCAGTGCCGTTCCTCCGCGTACCGCACTGCGGCGTCGAGCAGTTGTCCGCCCCGCTGCCGGGGGATGTGCGTGGCCTGCGCGGCACCGGCGGGTTCCCGCTCAGCACCGGCCACATGGCCACGGCCGGACGCGGGGCCACCGCCGGTTACCTGGCCGTCGGGGTCCCCGGTCCCGGTCCGCTGCCGGACTCCGACGAGATCTTCCACTCCGATGGGCTCTTCCATGATCGGCACAACTCCCGCCGCCGGACGGGGTTACGGGCGTACCGGGTGCGGCCACGGCGTACCGATCCGGTGAACAGGCGCATGGATGCATGGGCGGGGGCGCGCGCGGGACGGCGCCCGGGTGGTCGGGTAGCCATGTACGGACGCGGCCGCAACATCCCCCCGCGGCAACGTCGGAGGGCCGGGGCGCAGCACTCTGGGAACGGTCGCCCTCTGTCATATGCCGACAGGAATGGCAAGGAACGGCAAGGAACAGCAAGGAATATGACAGACGTGGTGAACACGATGAACATGCGCATTTTCCTTGCGATCGCCGGGCATTGATCCGCTCATCGATCTCCGCGGCCTCTGGGGGAAACATGACAGCCAGGCCTCTCGTCGCCCGCCAGCCGAACGAACGGCTCCAGGCGCTCATTCAGGAAGCCGGATGTTCCAACGCCGGCCTCGCCCGTCGCGTCAACATGGTCGGCGCGGAGCGCGGGCTCGACCTGCGGTACGACAAGACCTCCGTGGCCCGGTGGCTGCGGGGGCAGCAACCACGAGGCAGGGCACCGGGCGTCATCGCCGAGGCGCTCGGCCGCAAGCTCGGCCGTACGGTCACGATCGACGAGATCGGCATGGCGAACGGCAAGAACCTGGCGTCCGGCGTCGGCCTCCAGTTCGCCCCGACCGTCGTCGGCGCGATCGAGCAGGTCTGTGAGCTGTGGCGGAGCGACGTCGGCCGCCGCGACTTCCTCTCGGGTGCGACGGCCGCCTCGTCGGCCCTGGTCGAGCCCAGCCGCGACTGGCTGATCACCGGCGCCGACCCACAGGTGGCGCGGTCCGCCGGGGCCCGGGTCGGGATGTCGGACGTGGCGGCGGTCCGGGCGATGACGTCCGCGCTGGTCGACCTCGACCACCGGTTCGGCAGCGGACATGTACGGCCGGTGCTCGTGCATTACCTGAACAGCGTGGTGTCCGGGCTGCTTTCGGGCGCGTACCGCGAGTCGGTCGGACGGCAGTTGTTCGCGGCGGTCGCCCGACTCACCGAACTCGGCGGATACATGGCGGTCGACACGGGCCAGCCGGGGCTCGCCCAGCGCTACTACATCCAGGCGCTGCGGCTGGCGCAGGCGGCGGGCGACCGGGCGTACGGCGGCTACGTACTGGCCGCGTCGATGAGTCATCTCGCCGCCCAGCTCGGCAATCCGCGGGAGATCGCGCAGTTGGCGCGGGCCGCGCAGGAGGGGGCGCGCGGGCACGTCACGCCGCGCGCGCAGGCGATGTTCCACGCGGCGGAGGCGCGCGGTCACGCGCTGCTCGGCGACGCCCGCAACTGCCAGGCGGCGGCGGGCCGTGCGTCGGCGGCCATGGAGCTCGTCGAACCGGACACCGGGGACGACCCCGACTGGATCGCGCACTTCGATCGGGCCTACCTGGCCGACGAGTTGGCGCACTGCCACCGCGACCTCGGCGAGGCCGAGGCCGCCGCGCGCCGGGCGCAGGAGGCTCTGGACGGACATCCGGAGTCCCGAGCCCGCCGCCGAGGCATCGGCCTGGTGCTTCTGGCCACCGCCCAGGTCCAGTTGCGCGAGGTGGAGCAGGCGTGCCACACCGGCACCCGGGCCATGGAGCTGCTGGCATCGGTGCGTTCCAGCCGGGGCACGGAGTATCTGGACGATCTGCAACAGCGTCTGGTCCCGTACGGGGACGAGGCGGCGGTGCGGGAGTTCGGGGCACGTCTGGAGCTTCAGGCGGCCTGACCGGCGTCGTCGGGCACTGGGGCGTGTTTCGAAAGTCCCGTCTGGCCCGCGACGCCTGGCACGGCGCCTCGCCACGTTGTCGGGATCGTCCACGTACGCCCAGTACGAGGACGCCCCTCCGCCTTGCGATGCACCGCACCAGACGCCGCGGGGCCCGCCCTTCGGGCGGACGACGCTACTTTCGAAACACGCCCTCGTTCCCCCGTTGTCCGACGGTCTTTCGGACGCGTCACGAGGGCGCCGGGTGCCATGGCTTGTGTGAAGGGGCGGCGAGTGACCGGACGCCCTTGGCGGACGGTGGGGGCCACCCGATAGCGTGAGCCGACGATTCCGTAGGTTCACATGTAGGAGTCCCGGTGACGCAGAGCGGACAGGGTGACGAACGGCAGCTCCCTGCTGTACGGCCCGCGCACGAAGGTGTCGTGCTGCCCGCGGGTGGCGGCGAGCCCTGGATGCCAGGGGGGCCCGGCGAGCAGGGCGTCCCGGCGGGCGGTCAGCCGTGGGGTCAGCCCTGGGGGCCGCAGGCGGCACATCCGGACGCCTCGCCGCTGCCGCAGCAGGCCGCCCCGGGGCAGGAGCCGTACGCGCAGGCGCCACAGGGGCAGACGTACGGGCAGGTGCCGCAGGGACAGCCGTACGGGCAGCCGCTGCCCCCGGCGCAGCAGCAGCCTCCGCAGCACCACCAGCACCATGAGTCGCCTCAGATTCCGCAGCAGCCGCAATCGCCGCAGTCGTACGCGCAGCCCCTGCCGCCCGAGGCCGTGCCGGGCGCGGCGCCCCACGCGGGCGGGGACGCGGACGCCACCCGGTACATCGCGCCGGTGCCCGGCGGGCCGGCACCGGAGAGCCCGGCGGCGGCCACCCAGTTCCTCGCCCACGGCGCGCAGCCGCAGCAGCCGTACCAGCAACAGCAGCAGCCACAGGCGCACGGCGGTGACGCGGACGCGACCCAGTACATCCCGCCGGTCCCCGGCGGCGCCCCGTACGGCATCAGGCCGGGCGCCCCCGGTGACCGTCAGCCGCCGGCCGAGTTCGACAACCTGTTCCGCGAGGGCGGGACGGCCGGGGCCACCCAGCACATGCCCCGGATCGCCCCCGAGCAGCAGCACCGCGGCGGCGGCGTCCATCAGGCTCCCCCAGCACCGCGACCGGGGTACCAGCAGGCGGACGAGAGGACGCAAGGGCGGGCCGCACCGCGCAAGAAGCGCGCGCACGTCACGCTCATCGCGGCGGTCGTCGCCGGCTGTGCCGTCGTGGGACTCGGCGCCGGTGCGCTGCTGAGCGGCGGCGACAGCAAGGGCGACGACGACAAGCAGCCCGTGGCGTCGGCTGGTTCACCGTCGAAAGAGTCCTCCCCGCAGCCGGTCGAGGACCCGGTGAAGACGCAGGCCGAGGCGCTGGACAAGCTGCTGGCGGACAGCAACAACAGCCGTTCCGCGGTCATCGGCGCCGTCGAGAAGACCAAGAACTGCCAGGACCTGGACCAGGCCGTGACGGACCTGAAGGAAGCGGCCCGTCAGCGCCGCGATCTGGTGACCCGGCTCCAGGGGCTGAGTGTCGACAAGCTGCCGGACCACGAGCGGCTGACCGCCGCCCTCACCAAGGCGTGGCAGGCGTCCGCCTCCGCGGACGACCACTACGCCGCGTGGGCCGAGCAGGCCAAGCAGGGCAAGAAGGTCTGCAAGCACGGCAAGGCCCGCACGACCTCTCAGACGCAGCAGGCCACCGTGCGCAGCGGCGAGGCGAGCCAGGCGAAGCAGGAGGCGTCGGGGCTGTGGAACACGATCGCCTCCAAGTACGGGCTGACCCCGCGGGAAGCGGTCGACCTCTGAGAACCGCGGCCGGCCGCCGTCGTCGGCGGCCGGCCTCCGGCGGCGAGGCGCGGGCCGTGACGAGGCGGGCCGGGACAGAAAGACCGCGACGAAGGGCCGGGACGAGACGGACCGGCCCCGGCCCGTGAGCCGACACGGCGTTCCTGCGCCGACGGGGACTCGTACGCCAAGGGTGTGAGGGTAATGAGGGCAGGAGGAGCGGGCCCCGCCCCTCCTCCTCATGCGCTCACCCCTTGGCGCTGGCGTCCGACAGCGTCTCGGCGACGTCCACCAAACCCTTCTTGTCCGCGACGAGCCGCCCTTCGCGTACCACCTGGAACGTCACCTTGCTGTTGACGATGCGGGGATACGCGGACGAGCCGAGTGTGTCCGAGAACCGCCAGCGCAGCGCCGGTGTCAGCCCGCCGGTCTCGACCTTCGGACCATGGTTGAGCGTGCTGATGACCTTCCCGGCGGTGACCTGCGGGGAGTCGATCGCCTTCACGATCTCGTTCAGCACGGTGTAGGCGATCCACGTGGTCTGCACGCCCGGGTCGTCCGGGTCGATCCGGTTGTCGCCGAAGGCGTACGTGCGGATCACCGACCGCATCCGGTCCCAGCGGGCATCGCTCGGTGCCGGGTACCAGCCGGTGATGTACGCACCCTCGAACAGACTCTTCCGGCCACCGGTGCTGTCGATCAACTGCTGCCCGACACTGCCGAGGACGGATGAGATGCGGACGTCGCCGTACGAGGGTTCGAGCCGTCGGAAGGAGTCGAAGAAGGTCTCCGTACGGCTCCCGAGCACGGCCGTCACGCAGCCGCCGTTCCGGCCCGCCGCCTGGAGCGCGCGATCGGCGGCCTCGTCGTACGACGTGGCCGTCTCGGCCGCCCGGATGTCGGCGGGGGCGGGCCGGTCGGCATTGGCGAGGCCGGTCTTCAGGAGCCACGCCTGGCCGTCGCCTCCCAGGGTGTCGGGCCGCACCACGGACACCCGGTCGCAGCGGCGGGCCAGCTGCTGGGCGTTGCCCGCGAGCAGCGCCGACTGGCCGCCGTTGACGGGGAAGGAGTTGTAGCTGGTGAACTCCTCCTCGGAGGCGCCGTACCCGCCGATGTAGGGGATGCCGGCGGCCTCCAGCGGCGCCATGAACGACGAACCGTGCCGGCTGTAGGAGCCGACGACCGCCACCGCCTTCTTCTCGATGGCCAGCCGGGCGCAGTTGGCCGCGCCGATCGTGGTGTCCGCCTCGTCACAGGTGACGACGCGCAGCTCGTGACCGTTGAGCCCGCCGTTCTGGTTGACCCAGCGCCCGTACGCGACCGCCATTGCGGTCATGCCGGACATGTCCAGGGCGTCGGGCCCCGTGGTGCCACCGGGGGCCCAGGTCACCACGGTGACGGGCTCTCTGGAACCCCCCGCGGCCCCAGGGAGCGCGCCGCAGCCGGTGACCAGCAACGCCCCGGCCGCCACCGCGCTCGCGAGGAGTCTGCGGGGGCGGGGGGAGGTGGGGCGTCGCCGTCCGGTCATGGTCAAGGAGGATTCCGCGCCCGGGGTAACGGCACTGTGTGCTCCGTACAACGCTCGGTGACGTCCAGGTGAATTGCGGGGGCCTTCGCGGCTGGCCGAAAAAGGGAACGTACGATCGACTACCGTGCAGCAAGGTTCGCAGAACACTTCCCGTCGCGGCCGCCGCTCCTCCACCATGGGCGGCATGCCGCTGAACGACATGCCGTGGTGGCGCTGGCGCAGTAACGTGCGCTCGGCGCTGCACATGCTCTCCGACCCCGTCTTCCACCAGGAGTGCTGGCTGGCCGGACGGGAAGGGTACGGCGACGTCACCGACGCCGTGTACCGCCTGGTCGAGGACACGTGGCTGGACAACTGGTCCGCCGAGAAGTACGTCGGCACGATCTTCCGCGACGCGGACGAGGCCGCCCTCGTCGACGTCGCCGTGCTGCGGGTGCTGCGCATCATGCACCAGATCGGCGCGGACGCCCCCGTGTCGGCGTACCTGGAGCATCCCGGCTGGACGGAGGCCGTGACGGCCGCCAGAGAGGCCCATGTGCTGCTCGCCACCAATGACGGCGAGGACCCGGACACCCCGCCGCGCTCCCTGGACGTGCTCCGCATCATGACGGGGGCCGCGTCCTGACGGGGGCCGCGTCCCGACCGGGCCGCAGTCCGACCGGTCTCGGTCCTGGCCGGTCTCGGTCCTGACTGCACCGTGATCGGGTCCGCATCATGATCGGACCGGCCTGAGTCCGGCCCGATGTGGCACCCTACGGGAATGACCGTGCCACATCCCGCCGAACCGGCCGAGACCAGCCCCGAGCAGTACGTACTCACGCTCTCCTGCCCCGACAAGCAGGGCATCGTGCACGCCGTGTCGAGCTATCTCTTCATGACGGGCTGCAACATCGAGGACAGCCAGCAGTTCGGCGACCACGACACGGGTCTGTTCTTCATGCGGGTCCACTTCTCGGCGGACCGCCCGGTGACCGTGGAGAAGCTGCGGGCCAGTTTCGCCGCGGTCGGCGACTCCTTCCGGATGGACTGGCAGATCCACCGCTCCTCGGAGCGGATGCGGGTCGTGCTGATGGTCAGCAAGTTCGGCCACTGCCTCAACGACCTGCTGTTCCGTTCCCGGATCGGGGCGCTGCCGGTCGAGATCGCCGCCGTCGTCTCCAACCACACGGACTTCGCCGAGCTCGTCGCCTCGTACGACATCCCGTTCCGGCACATCCCGGTGACGAAGGAGACGAAGGCGCAGGCGGAGGCGGAGCTGCTGGAGCTGGTCGAGGCGGAGAACGTCGAGCTGGTCGTCCTCGCCCGCTACATGCAGGTCCTCTCGGACGACCTGTGCAAGCGGCTGAGCGGCCGGATCATCAACATCCACCACTCCTTCCTGCCGAGCTTCAAGGGCGCGAAGCCGTACCACCAGGCGCACGCGCGCGGTGTGAAGCTGATCGGTGCGACGGCGCACTACGTGACGGCCGACCTCGACGAGGGGCCGATCATCGAGCAGGAGGTCGAGCGGGTGGGCCACGACGTCACCCCGGACGAGCTGGTCGCCCTGGGCCGCGACGTGGAGTGCCAGGCGCTCGCGCGGGCGGTGAAGTGGCACGCGGAGCGCCGCGTCCTGCTCAATGGCAACCGTACGGTGATCTTCGCGTAGCGCGCGGGACGTACGGCAGCCCTCAGAGGCGGCCCAGTGAGGCTGCCGCGAACAGGACGTCGCGGATCGCCTCGCGGTCTCCCTGCTGACCGGCCGCCGCGTCCACCGGAGGCACACGCCCGGCGACCAACTGACAGAACTCGACGCTGTCCAGCGCGATCTGCGCCACCGTGTGCGCCGGCGACCCGGCGGCGGCGGGGGAGTCCAGCGGGATGTACCAGTCGCCGCCGCCCGAGCCCTCGATCTCCAGATGCAGCGAACGGCCCGGTGAACCGGCCGTCGCCAGATGGCGGACGGGCCCGGCCAGTCCCGTCCTGCGACGTTCGGCGAGCCGCGCGGGCAGCACCCGCGCCGCCAGGTCGACCATCCGGTTCAGATGCGGGGCGGACGGCGCCTCGTACGGATAGTCCACCGCGTCCGCGACGTCACCGCCGTGCACCCAGCATTCGAAGGCGCGCTCCAACAGCGCGTCGTGCATCGGCAGCGCGAAGTCGCCGTACGGGACGGAGAGCTCGGAGACCCGGCGGCCGGCGAAGGACACCGTGCGGATGAGGGTGTGGCTCTGCGCGCGCCACGGCTCGTGGACCGAGCGGGTGGGCGGCAGACGGGTCGCGGACCAGTACCGCTCCGTACGGGCGGTGGGCGACAGCGGCCAGTCATCGGCCCGGCCGGTGGTCCCGTCGCCGAGCGGTACGTCGAGCCCGAGGGCGGCGCCGACCAGCCCGTCGACGGTCATGAGATGGCCGACGACACCCGCGACCGTCGTCCTGCGACGGACCTGCTCCTCGCCCTCGAACCACTTCAGCCGCACCGGAGCGTGCCACTCGCAATCGCCGATGTCGTGCAGCAGCGCGTCGAGCCGGGCGGTCTCCGCCTCGTACGGAGCGGCCCAGTCCGGTACGGGGATGGCGGCCGGGCGACGGATCAGACAGGAGTCGATCACCCGGGAACGCAGCGCCGGATCGAGATCCAGACTGCGGTCGGTCTGCAGCAGGCCGACCGCGTCGCGCAGCCGCAACGCCTCGTCCGCGCAGGTGGCGCACTCGGTCAGATGCGCCTCGACGGCCTCGGTCTCCTCCGTCGAACACGCGGCCAGCGCCCAGGCACCGAGGAGCGCCTTGAGGACGCGGTGCGGCATCTGCGGGGTCGGCGGCTCCGTCGGCATCTGCGGGACCGGTGGGACCGGTGGGCTCTGGGGCTTTGACGGTGTCAGTGGGCCGGATGGAGCCACGGCGGATTCCCGTTCCGGAGTCGTCGGCCGCGGTTCGTCGGGTGACCACGCCCGCTCCTCGGATGCCCACCGCCGCTCGTCGGGCGGGGACGCCGGGGCGAGCGGCGGCAGCGGCAGGGAGCCGAGGTCGTAGTCGTCGGCGGCCGCCCGCGGTCCCGGTATGCGCGGTGCGCCCCGCACCTCGTCGTCGCGTCCGTGCGCGTTGCTGTCGGCGGTCACATCGCCCGTCCGTATCCGGGCGGGGACGCCCCCTCCAGCGGGTGGGTGTGGGCGGTGGACAGCAGTTGCAGTCCGAGCCGCAGCCGACGGCGGGCCTCGTCCTCGGTGACGCCGAGGTCGGCGGCGGCCTGCCGGTAGTCCCTGCGTTGGATGTACGCGAGTTCCAGTGCGGCCCGCAACGGGGCGGGCATGGACGTCACGATGTAGTCGGCGCGGGCCGAGGCCGTGGCCCGACGCACCCGCTCCTCCAGCTCGGCACCGGTCCGCCCGTCCGTGTCCTCGGCGGGGTGGTACGTCTCACGCAGTCGCCGTACGGAGTGCCGGTGCGTGAGCCGGGCCACCCAGGAGCGCATCGAGCCCTGCTTCGGGTCGTAGGCGTCCGGGTTCTCCCACACGTAGCCGAAGACCTCGCGGGTCACCTGGTCCGCGGCCGTCTCGTCGTCGAGCATCCGGTGGGCCTGGCTGTGCACGAGCGAGGCGAAACGGTCGTAGAGCTCGCCGAGGGCGGCCGCCTCACCGCGCGCCAGTCGCTGCTGCATCTTGCGGTCCCAGCGGGGTGGTGCGTTTCTCGCCATGCGACCCCCAGCCCTGTTCCCCTCGACACACCGAATGTAGTCGGCGGTGCCGACCACGGACGACCCTTTGTGGCAAGTACGCCCCCGCTGAGGCCGGACGTGGTAAAGAAGCCGCCGTCTTTCCACGGTGGAGAAATCGTACCCGAAGTGATCATTTTGGTTCGAACTCGACTACTTCCTCTCGCATGGGCCGGTGTTTCATGGGTCCGCGGCGGGGCACCCGCGAGAGTGAACGGAATCTTCCGGAACATCGGACGATCCGGTCGGCAACGGTCGGAAGCCGATGTCACGGAACGACCTCGGAAGACACGGAACGAGAGGCCCCGCCGCGTGACACTGAAAGTGGCCGAGACCATGCACGGTGACTGGACCGTGTTGCGCGTGCGCGGCGAACTGGATCTGGTGTCGTCACCCGCGGTGCGCCAGTCCGTCCACGAGGCGGTCGCCGAGGGTCGCCACGATGTGGTGCTCGACCTCTCCGAGGTCCAGTTCTGCGATTCCAGCGGCGTCGGCGTGCTGATCGCGGCCCGCCGCCTGATGCGCTCGTGCGGGGGCCGGCTGCGGCTGATACTCCCAGCGCGTGGCGCGGAGGAGGGCTCGCACGTCAACCGGGTCATCGGCGCCCTCGGCGTACGCCGGCTCTTCGACGTCTACCCCGACCGGCGCGCCGCCGTCGACGACGGGGCACGCCCGCTCCCGGTCTGAGCACCGGGAGGCCGGGGACCGGGGTGGGAGGGGCGAGAGGGCCGGGAAGGTCGGGAGAGCCGCGAGGGCCGCGAGGACCGGGAGAGCCGGGAGACAGGGACGCCGAGAGGGCCGGAGGAACGGGGAGCCGGGAGGGCCGGGGGAGCCGGGAGGGCGGGAGGGCCGCGAGGGCCGGGAAACGGGTCACCGGCCGCCGTCAGGAGAATCGCTCGCGCAACCGGTACTTCAGCACCTTCCGAAGGGTCTCGTTGCGCGGCAGCTCCGCGACGACCTCCAGTTGCTCCGGCAGCTTGTGCACGGAGAGCCCCTGTTCCCGCAGGTAGCCGGTCACGTCCGGCAGGGTCAACGGGGCCGCGCCCGCGGGCTGCTCCACGACCGCGCAGACCCGCTCGCCGCGCTCCGCGTCCGGGAGCCCGATCACCGCCACGTCCCCGACGTCCGGGTGCCCGTGCAACAGGTCCTCTATCTCCTTGGCGGAGACGTTCTCGCCCTTGCGGATGATGATGTCCTTCAGTCGCCCGGTGAGCACCAGGTGCCCGCTCGGCTCGACATGGCCGACATCCCCGGTGAGCAGGAACCCGTCGGCGTCGAAGGCCGCCGCCGTCGCGGCCGGGTCCAGATAGCCCTCGCAGACGGCCTCCCCGCGCAACCGCACCTCGCCGTCCGTCCCGTACGGCAATGGCTTGCCGCCCTCGTCCGTGATCCGGATCTCCATGCCCGGGGGCGGGCGCCCCTCCGTCCTGGCGAGGTGTTCCGGCGTGTCGTCGGGGGCGCCCATCGTGATCATGGGGACCTCGGTCATGCCGTACCCGTGGATGAGCTGGACGCCCATCTCCCGTACGACCGCGTGGTGGAGCTCCGGTGGTTTCGGCGCTCCGCCGCCCGCCAGCAGCCGCAGGGTGGGGACCGGCCGGCGGTCCGGGGCCTTGCGCTGCTCGGCCAGGAACATCGAGTAGAACGCCGTGGAACCGCCCGCGACCGTCACCCCGTGGCGCCGGTACTCCGCCAGCGCGTCCGGCATCGCGAAGTGCTCGAAGAGCGCCGCCGGGAACCCGTAGAGCAGGAGCATCACCGCGTAGTCCGGCCCGCCGACATGGGCGAACGGGAACGCGATCGAGCCGATGTCGTCGTCCGACAGGCGCAGCGCGTGGGCCAGGCACGAGCCGCCCGCGATCAGGCTGCGGTCGGTGTGCAGGACCCCCTTCGGGTCGGAGGTGGTGCCCGAGGTCCAGTAGATCCAGCGGACCGCGGTCCCGTCGGCGGGCGGCGGCGGCAGCACGGCCGGTTCGCCGTCCGGCAGTGACGCGTACACCTCGAAGACCAGCGGCGGACGCCCCGCCGCCGGGCCTGGTTCCGTCGCCGCGCCCGACGTCGGCGCGGAGGCCGGTGGCGAGGTCTGTGCGGCGACCAGCCGGTGCGCCATCGCCGTGTGGTCGAAGCCGCGCCAGGTGCCCGGTACGGCGAAGAAGGCGGCCTTCGACTCGCGCAGCGCGAACCCGGTCTCGCGGTCCCGGTGGAACGGGATGACGGGCGACTGCACGGCCCCGATCCGGGTCAGCGCGAACGACAGCAGCACCGTCTCGATCCGGGTCGGCAGTTGCCAGGCGACCACGCTGCCGGGGCGTACCCCCATTCCCCAGAGCCCGGCCGCGACCCGTTCGCCGCGGTCCCGCAGTTCCCCGAAGGTCAGGGCCCGGTCGTCCTGGATCAGGAACGGGCGGTCCGGTGTCAGGGCGGCCCGTCGCTCGACGAGTTCCCAGAAAGTGCCCGACGTGCCCAGCGCGTGTGCGGTCTCGTCCACGGCGAACCCCTCAGAAGCTGACGGTGGGTCAGATCGTGCGGAGAGCGTAGAGCGCCGCGCCTTGTCGGTCCAGGGGTGCGGGGCTAGCCTGAGTCCGAGACCGAATCTGACGGGCCATCAGAAATGAACATCGGGAAAGCGCGAAAGAGCCCGCCGGGGACGGAGAAGGGGACACCGTGACGGAGAAGGGGACACGATGACGGAACTGCCTCGGATCGTCAGCGTCGACGACCATGTGATCGAGCCGCCGCACCTCTTCTCCACCTGGCTGCCCGCCAAGTACCGCGAGCGGGGCCCGCAGCCGCTCACCGCGGGCATCGGGGAACTGGAGTACACCGGCGGCAAGTACGTCATCACGATGGACCCGGACGGGCCGCCCACGGACTGGTGGATCTACGAGGACCTGAAGTTCCCGTACAAGCGGAACATCGCCGCGGTCGGCTTCGACCGCGACGACATGACGCTGGAGGGCATCACCCGCGCCGAGATGCGGCCCGGCTGCTGGGATCCCGCCGAGCGCCTCAAGGACATGGACCTCAACCACGTCGAGGCGAGCCTGTGCTTTCCCACCTTCCCGCGCTTCTGCGGCCAGACCTTCGCCGAGGCGCGGGACAAGGAAGTAGCGCTCGCCTGCGTCCGCGCCTACAACGACTGGATGGTCGAGGAGTGGTGCGGCGACAGCGGCGGACGGCTCGTCCCGCTCTGCATCATCCCGCTCTGGGACATCGACCTGGCGGTCGCGGAGATCCACCGCAACGCGGCGCGCGGGGTGCGGGCCGTGACGTTCTCCGAGATCCCCACCCACCTCGGTCTGCCGTCGATCCACTCCGGCTACTGGGACCCGTTCTTCGCCGCCTGCCAGGAGACCGGCACGGTCGTCAACATGCACATCGGGTCCAGCTCGCAGATGCCCGCCGCCTCCCCGGACGCGCCGCCCGCCGTCCAGGCCAGCCTCTCCTTCAACAACGCCATGGCTTCGATGATGGACTTCCTGTTCAGCGGGGTCCTGGTGCGCCACCCACGCCTGAAACTCGCCTACAGCGAGGGCCAGATGGGCTGGATCCCGTACGCGCTGGAACGCGCCGACGACGTCTGGGAGGAGCACCGGGCCTGGGGCGGGGTGCGGGGCCTCGTCCCCGAGCCGCCCTCCACGTACTACTACCGGCAGATCTTCTGCTGCTTCTTCCGCGACAAGCACGGGGTCGCCTCGCTCGACGTCGTCGGACGGGACAACGCCACCTTCGAGACCGACTACCCGCACGTCGACTCGACGTTCCCGCACACCAAGGAGGTCGCGCTCGACCACGTCAAGGGACTGGACGACGAGACCGTCTACAAACTGATGCGCGGAAACGCGATCCGGATGCTCGGTCTCGACCTCGACCGGGACCGCCGCCCGCACCCGAACGGGCCTACGGGCCCAGGGGAGTAGGGGCGCGATGGATCTCGCGTACACGGAGGCGGAGCAGGAATTCCGGACGCGGTTGCGCGCGTGGCTGGCCACCGTACTGCCCTCGCTGCCCGCGAAGCCCGCCCCCGACGACTGGCCGGGCCGGCGCGCGTACGACACCGCCTGGCAGCGGATGCTGTACGACGCCGGCTACGCGGGCCTGCACTGGCCCGTCGACGCGGGCGGACAGGGCGCCACCGCGACCCAGCACCTGATCTTCCTGGAGGAGACGGAGAAGGCGGGCGCCCCGTACGTCGGCGCCAACTTCGTCGGGCTGCTGCACGCCGGACCCACCGTCGTGGCCGAGGGCACCGCCGAGCAGCGGGCGCGCTGGCTGCCGCCGGTGCTGCGCGGCGACGAGGTCTGGTGCCAGGGGTTCAGCGAGCCCGACGCCGGATCGGACCTCGCCTCGCTGCGGACCCGGGCGGTGCGCGACGGCGACCACTACGTGGTGAGTGGGCAGAAGATCTGGACCTCGCACGCGGAGGTCGCCGACTGGTGCGAACTCCTGGTGCGCACCGACCCCGCGGCCCCCCGGCACCGGGGCATCACCTGGCTCGCCATGAGGATGGACACCCCGGGCGTCACCGTCCGCCCGCTGCGCACCCTCGCCGGGTCCACCGAGTTCGCGGAGCTGTTCCTCGACGAGGTGCGGGTGCCGGTCTCCCACCGGGTCGGGGCGGAGAACGACGGCTGGCGGGTCACCATGGTCACGCTCTCCTTCGAACGCGGCACGGCCTTCGTCGGCGAGGTCGTCGCCTGCCGCCGCACCCTGGCCGCCCTGGCCGCCGAGGCCCGGACCAACGGACGCTGGGACGACCCGGTGCTGCGCCGGCGGCTGGGCAGGCTGAACGCCGAGTTCCGGGCGCTGTGGCGGCTCACCCAGTGGAACGTCTGCGAGGCGTCGAGGACGGGCCCCGTCGGGCGCGGCACGGGCCGGTCCGGCACGGGCGGTGTGCCCGGCACCGGGGGCTCGGTCTTCAAACTGCGCTACTCGCACGCCCGTCAGGAGCTGTACGAGACGGCCGCCGAGGTGCTCGGCGCGGACGCCGCCGACCTGGACCGGGAATGGGTCCTGGACCGGCTCTCCTCGCTCTCGTACACGATCGCCGCGGGCACCTCGCAGATCCAGCGGAACATCGTCGCCGAGCGGATGCTCGGCCTGCCGAAGGGGCGCTGAACCGGCCATGGACTTCCAGCTCTCGGACGACCAGCGGGCGCTGCGCGCGGGGATACGGGACATCCTCGCCGGACGCTTCGGCAGGGACCGGATGCGGGCGGCTCTCGATGCCGGTACGGCGGTGGACCGCGGGCTGTGGCGGGAGCTCGGAGAGGCCGGGTTCTTCGCGCTGCGGCTGGCGGAGACGGAGGGCGGCGCCGGGCTCGGGCTGCCCGAGGCGGTCCTCCTCTTCGAGGAGGCCGGGCGGGCGCTGCTGCCCGGACCGCTGATCGCCACCCACCTCGCGGCGGGGACCGTGAAGGGTGCTGCGGAGGGGACGGCGGTGGTCACCGTGCTGGAGCCGGGACGACCGGTGGAGCACCTGGGGGACGCGGACGGACTGCTGGTGCTCGGCCCGGAGTATCAGGGGGCCCGGGCGCCGGAGCGGGTGTCGGATCGGGTGTCGCAGCCGGAGGAACCGGCGCCGGCACCGGAGCGGGCGCACGCCGTGACGGGCGGGGAACTGCGGGGCCTCGTACGTGAGTTCGCCGAACCCGTACGGTCGCTCGACCCGCTCACCCCGCTGTGGCGGATCACCGGTCCCGCCGGTCTCACCAGTCTCACTGACCCCGCCAGTCTCACAGGCCCTGCCAGTCTCGTCAGTCTCACCGCCCCCACCAGTCCCACCGGCCTCACTGGAACACACAGTCGGCCGGCCGGCGGGGGGCCGCACGGGGAGGCGGACCGGTGGCGTGACGAGGGCGCCCTGCTCGCCGCCGCCGAACAACTCGGCAGCGCCGCCCGCACGACCGAGATGGCAGTCCAACACGCCAGTGAGCGCGAGCAGTTCGGTGCTCCGATCGGATCGTTCCAGGCGGTCAAACACCTGTGCGCCGACATGCTGGTCCGGGCCGAACTGGCGCGCTGCGCCGTCTATGCGGCGGCCGTGACCGCAGACCCCGTCGAGATCGCGGGGGCCAAGCTGCTCGCCGACGACGCGGCGGTCCGCAACGCCCGCGACTGCCTCCAGGTGCACGGAGGTATGGGCTTCACCTGGGAGGCGGACGTCCACCTGCACCTCAAACGGGCCTGGCTGCGCTCCGGTCGGTGGATCGCGGCGGCGGCGGCCGAGGAACGGCTGGCGTCGGATCTGTGGTGAGCGTGTCTCGGACCTGTGTTCGTTCCGGTCGGGATTCGTGGCGTGCGGTCCGAATCCGTGCTCGATTCGGTCAGGTTCCGTGAAGGATTCCCGCCCGCAGACGTGTGCGAACGTGGTTCGCCGGGAGGTGACGGACGGCCCTCGGGTCCTCACCGTGCGGAGTCGTCGTGTGCTCGGCCGCCTCAGGGGCGGGGCGTGTTCCCGCGGCGGAATCCGTCACGGGGCGGAGTCGGCGGTCGCCTCGGGTACTCTCCGTGGGGTGCGAGAGGTTCTGGAACCGGGTGTGCCGGATGGTCCGGGTGATGCCTGCGTGGCAGCTCCGGACCGGAGGGGGCGCCCGGCCCGCGTTTTCGGTGGTGACACCGGTCCCGCTCGGGAGATTCCCGCAACCTCCACGCGCTTCTGTTCGACTCCGCGCAATGTGCGTCGCACAGTATGGACCACGCGTACTCCTTCGCGCTGGAATATGCCCGAAGCGCTTGTTGCGGTGACTGTACGTCAACCATGCTGTCGCGTACGGGAATCACGTTCCGTGACCCCGAGGAGGCGCGAGGCGATGTGTCCGCCGGTTCGGATGGTGTGAGCGGTGCAGGTGCTTCAGGTTCAGCTGGAGATCGGTCCGGATCCCGCAGAGGTCGGGCGGGCCCGCAGATGGGCCCGGTCGAGACTGATCGGGGCGGGGATGAGGAGAGACGAGCCGCTGGCCGAAACTCTCATCCTGCTGATCTCGGAGCTCGTCACGAACGCGGTGGTCCACACCGGCCGTCCGGCCGTGCTGCGCATGCTGTTCGGCTCGGCGGGCGGCTCCGGGACGGTACGGGTCGAGGTGGCCGACGCCAGTTGCCGCCCGCCTCAGCAGCGTCACGCGGAGGGAGAGGACACCGGCGGCCGCGGCCTGGAACTGGTCGACGGCCTCGCCGACCGCTGGGGCTGGCAGCCGGAGGGCGCGGGCAAGCGCATCTGGTGCGAGGTCGACCGGAAGCCCCCACTGGTCCAGGTCGTCGCCCTGCACCCGGGCGGCCAGGCCCTGCGGCCCCCCCCGGGGGCGAAGGACACCCACGCGGCGCCGGGCGCCCACACCCCGCGCGGCGTCCACGGCGCATCGTGCACGGGCGGTACGCGGTGCGGGGGCGGTGCCTCGTGCGGGGGCGGCACGGGAGGCGTGGGCGGCACGGGGAGCGGGGACCACAAGGCGTACGAGCCCCCGCGCGCTGTCACGCGACGTGCGTGAAAGACCCGCGTCAAGGACGTGCATAAAGGTTAAAGCAGTGGTGGTCCGAGGGGTGGTCGGGGCCGAGTCGGGCCCTTCGGGCCGCGGCCGGGAGCCGGCGGAGTGCCCGGGTCAGAGCACGGCGACCGGAGCGACCGGGGTGCCCGTGGCGCCGACGAACGGTTCCGGCATGGCCGACAGGAGGAAGGCGTAACGCTTCTCCTGCGCACAGGCCGTGGACAGCGCCTCCAGGTTCCAGTTCTGGCCCTGCAGCATGCCCATCTCGACCAGGTCCAGCGCGTGCACCCCCAGCCACAGGTCTTCGATCTCGGGCGGGAAGATCTCGAACGTCAGGGTGTCGTTGGCGACCGCCGCCACGTCGCGCGCGCGGAACCACTCGGGTGTGCGTATCGAGAGGCCGGGCGAGGGGTAGGCGTACGCGGGCTTGTCGCCCGCCAGATAGACCTGCATCTGCCCCGTCCGTACGAGGACGATGTCGCCGGCCCGGACCCGGGCCCCGGCCAGGTCCTCCGCCGCGTCCAGGTCCTCCGGGGTGACGGCGTGGTCGCCGGGCAGCCGGTCGACGCCGTGCGCGCGGGCCACGTCGAGCAGGATCCCGCGCGAGACGAGGTGCGGCACCTTGTCGATGCCGCTGAACCGCGCTCCGTCGTGCGCGGTGATCGTGCCGGCCGGGCGGCCGTTGTAGATCCTCCCGGAGTGCGAGACGTGGGTGAGGGCGTCCCAGTGGGTGGCCGTCTGGAGGCTCAACACGGCCGAGTCGTCGCTGGTGGCGACGGTGCCGGGGCCGAAGAGCTCCTGGTTGATCTGGACCATGGTGTGCAGCGGGTTGATCCTTCCGGGGACCAGCCCGCTCTGCACGCCGTCCTGTTGGAGAGGCAGCGCGAGCGGGACGCGCTGCCCGGAGCGGACCGTGGCGGCGGCGTCCCGTACGACGGAGTCGCTGATCAGGTTGAGCGTCCCGATCTCGTCATCGGCGCCCCAACGGCCCCAGTTGTTCACGCGCGTGGCGATGTCGTGGAACTCCTCCGGCAGTGACACGGCGCCTCCCGGGGCTTGTGTTCGCGGACCTGATGGCCCATAAAATCTAACGGTCCGTCAGAAACTACGGGAAGGGGCCGGGCATGGGGAACTTCTTGGCAGGCAAGGTGGTGGCCGTGACGGGTGCCGGTCGCGGCATCGGGCGGGCGGTCGCGGTCGCGGCGGCGGCCGAGGGCGCGCGGGTCGTCGTCAACGACTACGGCGTCTCCATCGACGGCGGCGAGCCCAGCAGCGAGGTGGCCGAGTCCGTCGTCAAGGAGATCGAGGCGGCGGGCGGGCAGGCGGTGGCCGTCGCCGACGACATCTCCACGATGGCGGGCGGACAGCGGATCGTGGACACGGCGCTGGCGCGGTACGGGCGGATCGACGGGGTCGTGTGCGTGGCCGGCATCCTGCGCGAGCGCATGCTGTTCAACATGTCCGAGGAGGAGTGGGACCCGGTGGTCGCCACCCATCTCAAGGGCACGTTCACCGTCTTCCGCGCCGCGTCGGCCGTGATGCGGAAGCAGGACGGCGGCGGCACGCTCATCGGTTTCACCAGCGGCAACCACCAGGGCAGCGTCGCCCAGGCCAACTACAGCGCCGCGAAGGGCGGGATCATCTCGCTGGTACGGAGTGCGGCCCTCGGTCTGCACAAGTACGGCGTCACGGCGAACGCCGTCGCCCCGGTCGCCCGCACCCGGATGTCCGCCAACGTGCCCATGGAGCTCAAGGAGATCGGCGAGCCGGAGGACGTGGCGGCGCTCGTCGTCTACCTGCTCAGCGACCGGGCCCGCAAGGAGCGGATCACCGGCCAGGTGTACACGGTCGCCGGGCCGAAGATCGCGGTCTGGGCGCAGCCGAGGGAACTGCGCGCGGGGTACGCGCAGGGGCCGTGGACCCCGGAACGGATCGCCGACTTCCTGCCGGGGACGGTGGGCACCGATCCCATGCCGATGCTGGCGCAGCTGGAGGAGATGGCCGCGGCGGCGGCGGCCAAGGCCCGGCCGAACGCCTGACGCGGACGCTCTCCGTCCGTACGCAGAGCCCACCCGCGCGTACGCAGAGCCCCGCCCGTCCGTACCCGGGAGCCTCGCCCGTACGCAGAGCCCACCCGTACACAGCAGCCCCACCCGTGCGCAGGAGGCAACGTGGACTTCACCTTTGGCCCGGACGACACCGCCTTCCGCGCGGAGGCCCGCGCCTGGCTGCGAGAGCACCTCGTCGGCCCGTACGCGCAGGCGGCCGGTACCGGTGGTCCGGGCAGCGAGCACGAGAGCGTCGCCGTGCGTCGTGCCTGGGAACGCGAACTCGGGCGCGGCGGCTGGATCGGCCTCGGCTGGCAGAGCCCCGGTGGCGGAGAGGGTGGCGGAGACGGGGGCGGACACCGGGATGGACAGCGGGGCGGACAGCGGGGCCACGGGGACGGCGGGGGGTACGGCAACCGGCGGGCGACCCTCACCCAGCAGATCGTCTGGGCCGAGGAATACGCCCGCGCCGCCGCCCCCGCCCGGGTCGGCCACATCGGCGAAAACCTCCTGGCCCCGACGCTGATCGCCCACGGCACCCCTGAGCAGCGACGGCGCTTCCTGCCCCCCGTCGCACGCGGCGAGGAGCTGTGGTGCCAGGGCTACAGCGAACCCGGCGCCGGATCCGACCTCGCCGGCGTACGGACCAGCGCCGTCCCCGACACCTCCCGCGGCGGCCACCGCGTGACCGGGCAGAAGATCTGGACGTCGCTCGCCCGGGAGGCCGACTGGTGCTTCGTGCTGGCCCGTACGGAGCCCGGCTCCCGGCGCCATCACGGCCTGTCGTTCTTGCTGGTGCCGATGGACCAGCCGGGTCGGATCGAGGTGCGGCCGATCCGCCAGATGTCGGGGACCAGCGAGTTCAACGAGGTCTTCTTCGACGGGGCGCACGCCGAGGAGTGCGTCGGCGGCGAGGGCAACGGCTGGGCCGTGGCCATGGGGCTGCTGGCCCTGGAACGCGGCGTCTCCACGCTCGTCCAGCAGATCGGTTTCGCCGCCGAGCTCGACCGGGTGGTGCGGGACGCCGTGACCACCGGCGCCGTCACCGACCCGGTACTGCGCGAACGCCTCGTCCGCCAGTGGGCGGAGCTCAAGGTCATGCGCTGGAACGCGCTGTGCACCCTGGGAGCCGTCGGCGACCGCGGCGCGCCCAGCGTGGCGAAGCTGCTCTGGGGCGGCTGGCATCAGCGCCTGGGCGAACTCGCCGTACGGATCAGGGGCGCGTCCGGGGCCGTCGGCCCGCACGACTGGACGTCGAGCGCGCCGTACGAACTCGACGAGGCGCAAAGGCTGTTCCTGTTCACCCGGTCCGACACCATCTACGGCGGCTCGGACGAGATCCAGCGGAACATCATCGCCGAGCGGGTGCTCGGCCTACCGAGGGAGACGGGATGAGAGGCGTCGTCTTCGACGGCAGTCGCACCGAGGTCGTCGACGATCTGGAGATACGGGAGCCGGGGCCCGGCGAGGTGCTGGTGGCGGTGGCCGCGGCCGGGCTGTGTCACAGCGACCTGTCGGTGGTCGACGGGACGATCCCGTTCCCGTCGCCCGTGGTGCTGGGGCACGAGGGCGCGGGTGTGGTGGAGGCGGTCGGCGCGGGTGTCGGCCATGTGGTGCCCGGCGACCACGTGGCCCTGTCGACGCTGGCCAACTGCGGGGCGTGCGCGCAGTGCGACCGGGGTCGGCCGACGATGTGCCGCAAGGCGATCGGGATGCCGGGGCGGCCGTTCTCCCGGCGGGGCGAGCCGCTGTACCAGTTCGCCTCCAACTCGGCCTTCGCGGAACGGACCCTGGTCAAGGCCGTGCAGGCGGTGAAGATCCCGGCCGACCTGCCGCTCACCTCGGCGGCCCTGATCGGCTGCGGAGTGCTGACCGGGGTCGGGGCCGTGCTCAACCGGGCGAGGGTCGACCGCGGCGACACGGTGGTGGTGATCGGCACCGGCGGCATCGGGCTCAACGTGATCCAGGGTGCCCGGATCGCGGGCGCCCTGACGATCATCGCGATCGACGCCAACCCGGCGAAGGAGGCGGTGGCCCGGCGCTTCGGCGCCACGCACTTCCTGACCTCCGCCTCGGTCGGGGCCGTACGGGAGATCCTGCCGCACGGCGCCGACCACGCCTTCGAGTGCGTGGGCCGTACGGAACTGATCCGCACCGCGATCGACCTGCTGGACCGGCACGGGCAGGCGGTCCTGCTGGGTGTCCCGGCGGCGACGGCGGAGGCGTCGTTCCTCGTCTCGTCGATGTACCTGGACAAGTCGATCCTGGGATGCCGCTACGGCTCCTCGCGTCCGCAACGGGACATCGCGCTGTACGCGGAGCTGTACCGGGACGGCAGGCTGCTGCTGGACGAACTCGTCACCGAGACCTACCCGGTGGAGGACTTCGCCAAGGCGGCGGACGACGCGCACCACGGCCGGGTGGCCCGGGGGGTGCTGGTCTTCTGATCCCGGCCGGGGGCAGGACCCGGTCGAACTGCTGCAACTGACCGGGTTGCCGGCCGACCTCTCCCGGCGCAGCATCGGGGCGCGGCTGGTGCCCGGTTCGGCCTGAGGCGGGCATCGGCTCGAAGGCGTGGCCCAGTGATCCTATGCGCGAAAGGAGCACGCCAGGGCGCGAACGAGGCGAACGCGTCGGATTCGGTACGCCGCCGACGCTTGCCCTCTGCCGCGAGCAGTACGGGAGGACAGCGCCATCGTCTTCGGTCGCGCCCTCGGCTCCCACCAGGTGGGCGCGGCGCCGGTGGCGTTCCTGGGCGGCGTGCCGTGCGACGTGTTTGGCTCTACGACCTGTTCGTCTCTTACGTCGTGGTCTGGTGCGCGTCGGGAGTGCTGTGCGCGACAGCCGCCCTGATGACCCTGGCTGTCCGACGCCGCCGCGACGGGCGGCCGGCCGGAGAACCGGTCACTGGCTGAACCGCCCGAACCGCCCTCGGTGGAACAGCAACGGACCGTCCGCGGCCCTGTCTTCGCCCACCGGATCCGCCGAGTCCGCCGTTCCCAACGCCTCCACCCGGCCGACGACGATCAGATGGTCGCCCCCGGTGTGGACGGCGTGGATCCGGCAGTCGATCCAGGCCGGTACGCCGTCCAGCAGCGGTGAGCCGGTCACCGGGGCCGCCTCGTACGCCACCCCGGCGAACTTGTCGGCCCCGCTCACCGCGAAGCTCCGGCACAACGCCTCCTGGTCCGCCCCGAGCACGTTGACGCAGAAGGCTCCGGCGCGGGCGATGCGCGGCCAGGTCGTCGACGTACGGGCGACCATGAACGCGACCAGGGGCGGATCGAGGGAGAGCGACGCGAACGACTGGCACGCGAAGCCCGCGGGCCCCTCCTGCCCTGCCGTGCCCCCCTGCCCCGCGGGCGCCTCCGGGGCGCCGCCGCCCGGGTCGTGCGCGGTGACGATGGTGACCCCGCTGGCGAAGTGACCCAGTACGCGGCGGAATTCCGCCGGGTCGACGGGGGCCCGTTCGTCCTCGGCGACGGCCCGCAGATCCGGGCGCGGCAGCGGATCGACCGGCGTCGGCCCGGCACTGGTGGCGGCGCCGACGGACCTGAGGTACCGGACGGCGGTTGCGGCCATTCCTGCGTGTCCCATCACACAACCATTGAAACTGACGGCACGTCAGATCGGAAGGGGTGGGGGCGGCGAATCCGGACGGAAGAGCAGGACTACTCTCGCTCCGGAAACGCTTCGGAGAAGCTTCAAGCCGCCCGGAGCCGCTTCGGTCCGGCCTGGGCGGCGGGCGAGTGCGGCGGCGCGGACAGTACGGGGGAGGGGAGGGCGCGTGTCGACGCGTATCGGGGGAGGTGCGAGACCGGCCGTTGCGGCATGGACGATCTGGAGCGGTCGGCCGATCGCGGCGAGCGCGATCACCCAGTTCATGCTGGTCCTGCTGGCCGTGGAGATCGCGGGGGTCGTGGAACTCGCCTTCCCGGCTCCCGCTCCGCCGGTCGACCCGGCAGCCGTACTGCTGATGGTGCCGTTCCTGCTCTGCTTCGGCGCCCCGTTCTTCCTGGTGGCGAGCCTGCTGGTGGTGCTCCCGACCGTCGCGGCGGCGTGCTGGGCGAGTGCCCGGTTCACCGGACGCGAAGTGTGGTGGTGGGTCCCGGCGACCGCGCTGGTCCCGGCCACGGTGGGCGCCGCCGTGGCAGGCATCGCCTGGCATCCGGCCCCGCTGTCGCTGCTCCTGTGCTGGACAGTGGGCGCGTCGCTGCTGACGGCCACCGCGCTCGTGGCCCGCGAGGTCGTGCTGCGGCGCCGCCGCTTGCGGGGCGTGCTCGGCTGGTGCGTGGTCGCCGCCGTGACCGTGTACGGGATCGGCGCGGGCCTGTACGGCACCGGACTGGTCACGGAGTACCGCCCGCCGAAGGTCGACACCGCCCGGCTCGCCGGAACCTGGACCGACGGCGGGGGCGGCACGTTGCGCCTGGCCGCCGACGGCACGGCACACGCCGACGCGCTGGCAGACCCCGAGAACGCGTGGCCGGACCCGGCGAAGTCGGCCCCCGCGAAGCACCGCTGCTCGGGGCGGGGCACATGGAGTTACGAAGCGGGTGACTCCACGACCTGGGGGCAGCGCGTACGGCTCCGGGTCGGTGGCTGCCCCGACTACGACGCAATCGGCGGGTGGCGGATCAGCGGTACGCCGGACCGGATCGAACTCAACTATGAGTACGGAGACCCGGATTCACCGGACTGGTACACGCTGACCACGCGCTGACCGGTCGCTGATCACTCGCCGACCGACTGGTCAGCCGCCGGTGGCGTACACCAGGAAGTCCGCCCAGGTGGTGGGGGCGAGGGAGAGGTGGGGGCCGTTCGCGTTCTTGGAGTCACGGATGTGGACGGTGCGGGGGGTGGTGGCGACCTCGACGCAGTCGTTTCCGCTACTGCTGTCGCTGTAGCTGCTCTTGAACCACGTCAGCTCGGGGCCGTTCCTGGCAGAGGCGTTCCGGATCACCTTTCCTCCAGCACTCGTTGGTACATGTCGGCTTGGTGATCTGCCTCGCCCCCGTTACGAGGGCGAGGCACGGGTGCCGCGCAGATCAGAGATCGGCGGCGTACGTCACGAAGTCGCTCCAGGTGCCGGGTGACACGGTGAACAGCGGGCCCGGGACATTCTTGGAGTCACGGATGTGGATCGTGTGAGCGGTGGTGGCGACCTCGACGCAGTCATTTGGATTGCTGGTGTCGCTGTAGCTGCTCTTGAACCACGTCAGCTCGGAATCGTCTCCAGTAGAGGCATTCCGGATCATGTTTCCTCCAGCATTCGCTTGATGAAAGCCAGCGACTCCCGTGCGCTGAGAGCCTCCGATCGGATGATGCCATAGCGGAGTTCGAGGATCCTCAGATGCTTCGGGCTGGAGACGGGGCGTCCCCCGAACTCGTCGTCGGTACGCCCGACTGCGGTGCCGTCCCCGAACTTCAGCACCTGGATCCGCCCACCTGTCCCAGGGTGATTCCAACGAGCGATCGGCATCACCTGGATCTCCACATTGCGCAACTGTCCCACCTCCAAGAGGTGTTCCAACTGCCTGCGCTGGACCATCGTGCCTCCGGTGGGGCGCCTGAGCGTCGACTCTTCCTGGACAAAGCTCAGTTCGGGCGCAGGTGAGCGATCGAAAATGGCTTGTCTGGCCACGCGGCCTGCCACTCCGCGTTCCACCTCGTCGTCCGAAAAGGTGGGGCGCCTGGTTTTGAGGAGCGCTCGGGCGTGCTCCTCGGTCTGGAGTAGCCCGTGCAGGCTGTGGCTGCCGTACGACAGCAACTCCACCGCCCGAGCCTCCATCCGAGCCAGGTCCCGGATCTTCTTCGGGTACCGGACCTCCGCCACATCCGCCTTCATGGCGGAGATCAGCCCGCCCGCCTTCAAGGTCCTGTCGGCCTTGTCCAGATACTCCGGGCGCGGAATCCGCTTTCCGTCCTCGACCTTGTAGACCTGGTCCTCGCCGTACCCGATCGCGAGGCCGAATTCGGCCGCCCGCATCCCTGCGGCTTCCCGGCGCAGCTTCAGCTGGCGCCCCACCGTGGCCACGACGGCCGCGCCGGACTCGTCGTCGGGGTCGACCTCCCAGCCGGGCTCGTCCGTATCGGTACCGGACCGTTCCGTACCGTCCGCATCCACCCGCATCCGCGCCACCTCCGCCATGCCCTCGTGTCATCGTCATCGCGACGGCCGTGTCTGTTCGTATGCACGCTCCGGACAGCCCCGACAGCTCCGGACAAGCGGCGGACAGTTACCGTACGCATTCGGCTGATCACTGGTCAGCGTAGATCGGTTCGGCGAGGCTGAGTGGTGTGAAAGAAGAAATCACCCTCCCTCAACACAGCGGTGCTATCCGCGCGTTCGCCGTGCTGCTCTCGCCCACCCGCCGAGGTGCCAGGCTGGCCCGGCTGCTCGCCACGACGCAGTTGGACGAGTGGGGCGTCACGTCGCGGGCGGAGGCCGCAGTCCAGATCGTGGCGGAACTGGCGGCCAATGCCGTGGCCCACGGTCGGGCGCGGGGGAGGGACTTCCGGCTCGGGCTCGCCCTGTACGGCGGGGGCGCGGTGTTGCGCGTCGAGGTGAGTGACGCACGGGGCGAGCGCCTGCCGCCCGAGCCGGGGCACACGCTGGTACCGGACGCCGACCGCGAGTCCGGGCGCGGGCTGCTGATCGTCGAGGCGCTGGCGGACCGTTGGGGCGTCAGCCCGGGGCCCTTGCCCTGCAAGACCGTCTGGGCCGAACTCGATCTCGACCTCGCCCCCGCGCCGTGACCGGGGCCGGTCACCGCTACCGGGATCGGCCTGCCTGGCCCTCCGACCGCCGAGCGGTGCGTGAGCGAATATCCGTGCGATCACGCTCTCGCCGTCCCGTCACACGCTCGGCTGAACCAGGCCAACTGAGCTGGAAATAGGCCTGGTTGTCGGGCATATGCTCGCCAGGCGAACAGCTTCGGGGACGCGACGTCGCCGGCAGAACGCAACACGGCCTTCCAGGCATATGTGGCCCGGGACCGTCCGCGACATACCGCCGGACGGGCCGTCACTCGCCGTTTCCTCCGCCCCGCACATGGACCCGTAAGCCCGTCGGTGGCCCGTGCGTCTTCACCAGGCCACGCCCTCCGTTCGTTTCCAAGCAATTCCAAGGAAATCCGTATGGTCAGCTCGTCCCACGAGGCGATGCACCGCATCTTTCAGGAGTATCCCGGGCTCTTCTCCCGTGTCTCCGAGGTGCTGGGAATCTCCATCGACTCCCCGGTCTCGGCCACCGTCATGCCCACTGACCTCACCGAGAACCGGCCACTCGAACGCCGGGTGGACACCCTGCTGCGGATCGACATGGAGGACGACGACCACTCGTACCTCCTGGCGATCGAGGCTCAGGGGAAGAAGGATCCGGAAAAGCCAGTGAGCTGGATGTACTACCTGTCCTACTTGCAGGCCAAGTACAGGCTGCCGCCCATGCTGCTGGTCGTCTGTCAGGACCGGGCGACCGCCGAATGGGCCGCTCGGCCGTACTCCGTCGGACATCCGGAGGCGCCCGTACTCACCCTGCGCCCCCTCGTCGTGGGTCCGCACAACATGCCGGTGATCAAGGACGTGGCCGAGGCGCGTAAGGACCTGGCACTGGCCACGCTGGCGGCGATCACACATGCAAGCGATCCGGACATCGGTACCATGTTGAAGACGCTGTCGAGCGCTCTGCGGGATGTGCCGGAAACCATCGCCGATCCGATTGTCGAACTCACCGCACAGGGCCTGGGCAATCGCCCGGCCGCACAACAGTGGAGGAACCTGGTGGCCGTGGATCTTTCATTCTACAAGTCGGCCCTTTCGGAGGAGATCCGGGACGAGGGCCGCGCCGAGGGCATCGCGCGGAGTGTGCTGCTTCTGTTGGGGCAGGCCGGTGTGGATGTCTCGGACGAGGCCCGTGCGCAGATCCTGGGCTGTGGTGATGTCGAGACGCTGAATCAATGGCTGCTGCGGGCTCCGAACGCCTCCACCGTCGAGGAAGTTTTCGCCGGGAAGAAGTAGCAGAGCGAGGTCCGGGGGCCCGAACGACCGGGCCCCTCGCGGCCGCGGCCGGGTCCGGCACGATCGCCGCCGGACCCCGGGCCCTCACCGCCCCCGGTACTTCGGTGCCCGCCGCTCCATGAAGCCGGTCACGCCCTCGTTGGCGTCGTGCGTGGTCATGTTGATCTCCTGTGCCATGGCCTCCGCCGCGAAGGCCGTCGCCCGGTCGGACTCCAGCGAGGCGTTCACGAGCTGTTTCGTGAGGGCGATGGCCCGCGTCGGGCCCTCGGCCAGCCGTTCGGCCCAGGCGCGGGCCGTCGCCGCAAGCTCCCCGTCCGGTACGACCCGGTTGACCAGGCCCAGGCGCTCCGCGTCCGCCGCCCGGAGGGAGTCCCCGAAGAACATCAGCTCCTTTGCTCGCTGCGGGCCGATCAGGCGCGGCAGCAGATAGGCGCCACCGCCGTCCGGCACGAGACCGCGGCGTACGAACACCTCGATGAACGTGGCCGACTCGGCGGCCAGTACCAGATCGCAGGCGAACGCGAGGTGGGCGCCGATACCCGCCGCCGTGCCGTTGACCGCCGCGATCACCGGCTTCTCGCAGTCCAGGACCGCGGCGATCAGGCGTTGCGCGCCGAGCCGGATCGTCCGGGCCACGTCCCCCGCAATCCGGTCGCCGGGCGCGCGGGTGCCGGGGGCGGAGGAGCCCGTCGCCGGGGAGCCGCGCAGGTCGGCTCCCGCGCAGAAGCCGCGGCCGGTGGCCGTGAGGACGACCGCCCGGACCGCCGGGTCGGCGGAGGCGTCGGCGAGCAGGGCGATGAGGCGTTCCCGCTGGTCCCAGGTGACGGCGTTCATCGCCTCCGGGCGATTGAGCGTGATCCACGAGACGCCGTTGTCAGTGGTGTGGAGTACCAATGAATCGAGCGGGTCGGCCGATGGGGCCGGACCGGTTCGTTCGGCGTGCTCGTCGTGCCCGGTGTGTCGGGAGGGCTGATCGCGTTCGGTGTGGTGCTCGGCGGTGTCTTCGGGGGAGGACGGCATGAGGCAGCTCCTTGGCAGGTGGTGGGGCCGTGCGCGGCACGGGGCGGAACGGGGGACCGGGTGGTTGCGGTGGGCCGGGGCGGTCCGGTGGGGTGGGCCGGGCCGGTCGGGCCGACGTGTCCGATGGGTCCGGCGGGACCGACGGGGGCGTCGGTCCCACGCTCCCTCAGCGGCAGACGGCCAGCGCGTCCAGTGCCACCGCGCCCTGTCCCCGCCCCAGCACCATCAGCGGGTTGATGTCCAGTTCGGCGAGGTCGTCACCCAGTTCCAGCGCCATCCGCTGCACCCGCAGCACGACCTCCACGAGCGCGTCCACGTCCGCCGGCGGGCCGCCGCGCACACCCTCCAGCAGGGCCCGGCCGCGCAGTTCGCCGAGCATCGACCGGGCCTGGTCCTCGCCGAACGGCGGCACCCGTACGGCCGCGTCGTGCAGCACCTCGACGAGCACGCCGCCGAGCCCGACCGTCACCGTCGGGCCGAACAGCGCGTCCTGCGTGACGCCGACCATCATCTCGACGCCCCGCTCGACCATCTGGCAGACCAGGATGCCGTCCAGGTCGATGTCCTCGTACCGCGCGATGTCGGTCAGCTCGCGGTACGCGTCCCGCACCTGGCTGGCGGAGGTCAGTCCGACCTTGACGAGGCCCAGTTCCGTCTTGTGGGCGAGCCGGGCCGCCGACGCCTTCATGACGACCGGGTAGCCGACCAGCCCCGCTGCCCGGACGGCCGCCGCCGCGCTGGTCACCAGTTGTTCGCGCGGGACACGGATCCCGTACGCCCGCAGCAGTTGCTTCGCCGCGTGCTCGCTGAGCTGGTCGCCCGCGCGCAGCAGCCCCTGGGCCTTGCGGAAGGACGGAGACGGCGTGCGCGGTGCCTCGTCGAAGGGGGAGCGGTAACGGGTGGTGAACCGGTGGTGGTCCAGATACGCCTTCACGGCGGTGACACAGTTGCGGAACGTACGGAACGTGGCGACGCGGGACGAACCGAGCAGCGTCGTGCGGTACGCGTCCTCGGTGCCGACGGGCGAGCCCCACACCACGCAGACCAGCTTGTCCGTGGCCTCCGCCGCGTCCACCAGGTCCTGCGCGAGCTTGTCGCTCATCGGCGGGAAGGGGCCGGTGATCGGACAGATCAGCACTCCTACGTCCGGGTCGGCGAGGATCGCGTCGATGATTTTCCGGCCCCGCCAGTCGCCGACCGGGTGCCCGCCGTTGTCGACGGGGTTCGCCACGTTCAGGTAGCCGGGTATCCAGGTGTGCAGCTCGCGCTGCTTCTCCTCGGACAGGGTGGGGAGCTTCAGGCCGGCCGCGGTCGCCAGGTCCGAGAAGTGCGCGCCCGTGCCGCCGGAGATCGAATACACGACGACGCCGTCGGCCAGCGGCTTGCGGGCCCGCGCCAGCAGGGCGGCGGTGTCCTGGAGTTCGTCGAGCCCGTCCACCCGGATCACGCCGAACTGCCGCATCGCCGCGTCCACCACCTCGTCGGCACCGGTCAGCTTGCCGGTGTGTGACGCGGCCGTCCTGGCCCCCGTCTCCGTGCGTCCCACCTTGACCGCCACCACCGGTACCCCGGCCCGCGCGGCCCGGTCCGCTGCCAGCAGAAAGGAGCGCCCGTCCTTGAGCCCCTCCACGTAGCAGGCGATGGCCCCGACCTCCGGGCGCTGCGAGAAGTACGAGATGAAGTCGGCGGTCTCCAGGTCCGCCTCGTTGCCCGTGGGTGCCCAGTGCGAGAGCCGCACACCCAGCTCCTGAAGGGTGTACACAGGGCGTCCCTGGTGGCCCGACTGGGTGATCAGGGCGATCGCCGGGCCGTCCAGGTCGCCCCGGAACTTCTCGAAGGCGTTGAGGTTGGTGTTCGGCCCGAGCAGCCGCAGGCCGGACCGTTCCACCGCCTCGGCCAGCCGTGCCTGGGCGGCGGCGCCCTCGTCGCCGGTCTCGGCGAACCCGGAGGCGAAGGCGACCGCGAACTTCACCTTGGCCTGGGCGAGTTCCTCGATCACGGGGAGCGGATCGCCGACCAGCAGTACGGCCAGGTCGACCTCCTCCGGCAGGTCGGCCACGGACGGGAAGCAGGGCCGCCCGAACACGGTCTCGCGGGTGGGATGGACGGGATGCAGCCGGGCGCCGACCCGTTCGGCCCAGGCGATCAGTTGACGCGTGATCCCCGTGTTGGGGCGTCCCTCGGCGTCGGAGGCGCCGACGACGGCCACGGACTCGGGCCGGAAGAACCGGTCCAGGTCCGGCACGGGCGCGTGCAGCGGACGGCCGCTGACATCGAGATCGCCCTCCGTGGCGGCGGTCGCCATGCAGCGGACGGTGGCGTGCGGTTCCTCGCCGCAGGCCACCACCCTGGCGCGGAAGTCGGTGGTGAGGGTGCCGTGAGTCGATCCAAGCATCGTTCCGCCCCGCTCCTGCTCGAAGTCCGTCGGGTGCCTGTTTCCGGCCAGGCAAAAGCTGACACCGTGTCAGGTTACAGAACTGACGGGCCGTCAGGAATGGGTGTGCAGGCAAAGGCTGATGCGGGCGGGCGGTGCGGCGGGCAGGCGATGCGGGCAGGTGGCGGCGTACAACCACCGGGTGATCTTGAACGTCCCATGTGCAGGCCGGCTTTCGTCGGCCGAATCCGCCGTCCACGGCACACCTTTGGGAGAAAGAATGAGACCTGCCGCCGCCCGGCGCACCGCGCGCCTCGGGGCCCGTACCGCCGCCGCAGCAGCCACCGGTCTGCTGACCGCCGGACTGCTCGCCGTCGGAGCCGCCGCGCCCGCGTCCGCCGAGGAGCCGACCGGCCAGTCCGACCAGTTGTGGATCAACGCGCCCGGTGAGCGGAGCCTGCCGCTCGGTGGTGGTTCCGACGGCGAGCCGCAGAGCCGTTCGCTGGACATCGGGCTCTACCACGACAACGACAGCTTCGCCGTCACGGACGGCCGGCTCACGGTCGACATCTCCGGCATCGCCGGTGTGGCCGAGGTGACCTGGCCCGACAACTGCACGCCGAGGGGGACGACCGCCGTGTGCGGCGTTCCCGAGGTCCCGGTCATGGGCGACGCGTACAGCCCGCAGGTCCATCTCACGGTACGGGCGGCCGAGGGTGCGGCGGCCGGGGCGCACGGGCGGATCACCTACTCCGCCGTGGCCACCGGCGGGCCCACCGGCACCCTGGAGGCGCCGCTCGATTCGTTCGACACCACGCTCACCGTCGCCGGCGGGCCGGACCTCTCCCTCGGGAACATCGCCCCGGTGAAGGGTGCCCAGCCGGGCAGCACGCACACCGTGCCGTTCACGCTCACCAACAAGGGCGACGGCCCTTCCGAGGGCTTCACCGCCAGGCTGGTCGCCTCGTACGGGCTCGATCTCGTCACCCGGTACCCCGAGTGCACGTACCGGACGATCGGTGGCGACTACGCCCCGATGACCGAGGCCACCTGTACGTTCGACGAGCTCCTCGAACCGGGTGAGTCCTTCGCGCTGCCCGAGCCGATACGGGTGGCCCTGGCCCCGCACGCGTACGCCGAGCGCCTCGACATCAGCGTCGAGCCCGGCAACGGGGCCACCGATCTCGCGGACGAGGACAACTACACCGTCGCCTCCTTCGGTGCGGTGAACACCGCCGACTTCGAGGCGCGAGGCGCCCGCGTCGCGGGCGGTGCCGGCGAGACCGTCACCGCCGAACTCGGTTTCCGCAACAACGGCCCGGCCTGGCTGGGCAACCTCGGCTCCGGGGACCCCGTCGCCCTGGTCGACTTCACCGTTCCCGAGGGCGTCACCGTCACCTCCGTGCCCGAGGAGTGCATAGCGCGCACCCTGGACGGCAACGGCTCTCTGCCGGGCCGGACCGGCGCCCCGCGTTACGTGTGCGACCTGCCGTACTGGACGCTGCCGGACACGACGCACGCCTTCCCGTTCAAGCTGCGCATCGACCGGGTCGTGCCCGATGCCACCGGCCAGGTCGTTCTCCGGCCGGCCTTCGGCAGCACGCCGTTCCCGTTCGACCCGAACGCCGGGAACAACACGGCCCAGGTGGTGGTGAACGCCACCTCGAACAGCACCCCTGCGGCATAGCAGGCGCAACGCGGGGCGCGGTCGGGTCCGTCCGGTCGCGCCCCGCGCGTGTCTGCGGGCCCCGTCACGCCGCGCGCGTGTGCGCGTGCCGCGTACCTCGCCCCGCGCGCATGTGCGGCATTGGGTGCGCAGGCCGGTCAGCGGGTGCGGCGTGGTGCCCTTCTGGCGATCTTCTTGGCTATCTTCCTGGCGTCCAGGGCCATTTCGCGCAGCATGCCGCTGATCGGGTTGGTGAACCCGGTGAAGTACAGGCCGGGCGCCTGCTTGGGCGTACGGCCGCCGCGCACCACCGGGCGGCCCCGGGCGTCCAGCACGCCGAGGTGGCCTACCAGCCCTTCCAGGGACCGCCGGTATCCGGTCGCCGCGACCACCGCGTCCGGGGTGATCCGGTCCCCGTCGGCCAGCACCACCGCGTCCCCGTCGAACGACTCGACGGCCGCCACCGGCACCACCCGGCCGCGCTTCACCGCGTCGATCAGCCCCACGTCCTGCACCGGAATGGCGCCCTCCCGGACCCGTGAGTACAGCCCGGTGTCCGGACGCGGCAGCCCGTACGCGCCGAGGTCGGGCACCGACAGCCGGCTCATCAGGCGCGCGGCCGGGTCCACCAGCCACACCGGCAGCCTGCGCACCAGGACGGCCGTCGCCTGGGAGGGCCAGCCGAGCGTCGAGCGGCGCACGATGTGCGGCGCCGTGCGCACCGCGATCCGCACCCGTGACGCCCCGCCCTCCACCAGGTCGACGGCGATCTCCGCGCCCGTGTTGCCGATGCCGACGACGAGGACGTCCCGGCCCGCGTAGGGAGCGGCATCGCGATACTCCGAGGCGTGCGCGAACGTGCCGGTGAAGGTGTCGCGCCCCGGCCAGTCGGGAACGCGCGGGGTGTGGTTGAAGCCGGTGGCGACCACGACCGCGCGCCCGGTCAGCATCCGGCCGCCGCTCGCGGCCAGTTGCCAGCCGGAGCCGTCCGGGGCCCGGTCGACGCGGGAGACCTCGACGCCCGTCACCACCTCCAACTCGTGGTGTTCGGCGTACTTCTCCAGGTAGCGCACCACGTCGTCCCGAGCCACCCAGCGCCCGAACCGGCGCGGCATCGCCAGACCCGGCAGCGCGGACCGGCGGCGGGTGGTGTGCAGGCGCAGCCGGTCGTAGTGGCCGCGCCAGGACGCCCCGACGTCGCCGGACTTCTCCAGCACCACCGCCCGTATCCCGCGTTCGCGCAGGGCCGCGGCGGCGGCCAGCCCGCCCGGGCCGCCGCCGATGACGTACACGGGCCGAATCTCGGTGCGGTCGTTGGGGGCCGAGGCGGAACCAGCCGAGGCGGTGGCGGTGTGCGACATGGCTCGGAGCGTAATCGCGAAGTCTTTTGATGGGTCTCGGTCAAGACCGGAATCGGTTGCGAATCGATCACGGGCCGATCGATCACGGGAATCAATCGCTCACGGGCGCCTGCCTCTTGTGTCCGTCGTCGACATCGGGTGAACTGACGTACCGTCAGATAACGTGGCTGGGAGGGCTCATGCAGACGATCTGGCTCGGCGGGGCCGAGTGGCTGGCCGTTCTCCGGGTGGGCCTCGGGCTGTGGTGGCTGGAGAGCTGGCGGCACAAGGACAAGAAGGGCTGGTTCGAACGCGGCACGGGCATCGCCTGGGCCGCCGACGTGGCGGCGAAACACCGGTGGGGTGCCGTGCGCACCGGCTTCCGGCGGATCGTCGCCCCCCGCCCCAAGGCGATGGCCTACATCGTCGTGTACGCCGAACTCGCGCTGGGCCTCGGCCTGATCGCCGGATTGTTCACCCCCGTCGCCCTCGTCGGCGGGCTGCTCCTCAACCTCCTCTACCTCGTGCTCATGATCCACGACTGGGCCGAGCAGGGGCAGAACGCGATGATGGCGCTGATCTCGCTCGTGGCGCTGTTCGCGATGTCCTGGCAGACCTGGTCCCTCGACCACGCGATCGGACTCTTCTTGTGACCGCCACCGGCGCCGCCCCGCGCTTCGACCTTCCCGAACCCGACGCCTTCACCCGCCCGTACTGGGACGCCGCCGCCCGCGGGCGGCTGCTGCTACGCCGCTGCGGGGCCTGCGGGCGTGCCCACCACTACCCGCGCGAGTTCTGCCCGTACTGCTGGAGCGAGGACGTCGCGTGGGAGCGGGCGAGCGGGGCCGCCACGCTGTACACGTGGTCGGTCGTCCACCGCAACGACCTGCCGCCGTTCGGCGCCCGGGTTCCGTACACCGCCGCCGTCGTCGACCTGGCCGAGGGGCCGCGGATGATGACGGAGATCGTGGACTGCGCGGAGTCGGACCTGGTGATCGGTATGGCCCTGCGGCTGACGTTCCGGCGGGAGCCGGGTCAGGAGGCCGTTGCGGTCTTCCGGCCCTGAGCCGCCCTTACGGACCTGAGCCGCGATGCCAGGCCCCGAGAGCCGTTCTTCCGGCCCCTGAAGCCGTTCTTCCAGGCCCTGAGTCGTTCTTCCGTCCCTGAGTCGCGATGCCAGGCCCGGCGTGCCGGTGTCTCAATGCGTCTGGGCGTTGCGCAGCTTGCGACGTTCCCGGAAGTTGGGGTGGCGAACGACCACGCCCCCCATGCCGCACGATCCTGTCACCCGGAGCACCGGCGCACCGGGGAACCCCTCGCCCGTGGTCTTGTTCTTCAGGCCGCCGAGGCCGAGGGACAGCTCGTCGGTCTGCACGGTCCAGCCCTGCGGGACGACGATCTTCACGCCCCCCATGCCCCCTCGCACGTCCAGTTCGATCTCGCGCCACCGGCAATCGGCGAGGGTGAAGTCGATCCTGACGCCGCCGGCGCCGCCCCGGGCACGTATCGCCGGGGGCACCTTCCAGCGGCCCGAGCGGGACGCGCCGTGCATGCCTCCTTCGAGGACCAGCGGCTCGCCCGCGGCCACCGCGACGGGCACCAGGTCCTCGGTGAGGGGTGCCAGTTCCGCGTAGGTCTTGGCGGACAGGGCCAGCCCGAGACGGGTGTCCAGCTCGTCGAGGTCGATGCGTCCCTCGGCCGCCGCCTCCCGCAACTGTTCCACCACCGCCTCGCGGTCGGCATCGGAAGCGCGCAGAGGTTTGACGGAACGCGAGGGCTCAGCAGTCATCTGATTCCTCCGTGGATACTCCGCCCTTCAGGGCGGAGAGGAAATGGACTCCTGTGGAGCAGGGCAAGGGCTGCGATTCGCCGCCAGGGGGGATCGTAGTGCTCTGACCAGCAGGTTTGATCTTCACGTGTGGGTGCATTAGTTTGTGAG